>NZ_CAJPGH010000005.1:0-386875 GCF_905339605.1 Burkholderia sp. BCC1972
AAGGACTTCCTCGCGAAGATCCTGCACTGAGCGTTCGCGCGTTTTACGCGCGTCCATGCAAAAACCGCCCGACATGCAGCCGGGCGGTTTTTTTTCGTCCGCGGGTGGCGTGCGTGCCCCCGCTCGTTACCAGCTGTACCGGTAGCCCACTTGCCCGACGATCCCGCGCCGGTAGTCGCCGCCGATGTTGCGCGCGATCTTCGCGTTCGCGTACAGCTCGCCCGACTTGCCGAAGCCCGCGCTCACGCCGACACCGAGTTCGTACCAGGTGCGGCCGAGATGCGTCGCGAACGGCGTGCCGCCGACGACGGTCTGGCCCGGCGACAGGAAGTCGTGCAGCACGTCGGCGGTGAAGTACGGCGTCGCGGCGCCGCCGCCCGCATCCGACTGGAGGTTCGGCCGGAAGATGCGCACGCCGACGCGGCCGCGCAGCGCGTTCGTCGTCGTGCCCGAGACGGCCGACACGTTGTCGTTGAACCCGTTCAGCTTCAGGTATTGATACATCAGCTGCGCTTGCGGCTCGATTGCGATCGGCGTGCTGCCGATCGCGAACGGCTTGCCGACTTCCTGCGACAGCGCAATGCCGAAGCCGTTCTGCGACGCCTCGTTGCCGTAGCTGTCGCGATAGCGGTTGCCGTAGTGCGTGACCTGCCCGACGCTGTCGAAGTAGGTGCCGTCCGGCAGGTAGCGTGTCCAGTAGCCGCCGACGCTCTGCGCGTGCATCTCGACCGAGCCGGTCGACGTCGACAGGTTCTGCGAGTCGGCGCGCGCCATGTCGCTGAAGCTCGCGTTCGACACGCCGATGCTGGCCGTCACGCCCGCATGCGTGCTGCCCGCGCCGTTCGGCGCCTGGTCGAGCGTCCAGTCCTTGCCGAACTGCGCGAAGAACGTGCGCTCGTCGGCCGCGAAGCGGCCCGCGTTCGCGTCAAGGCTCTGGCCGCCGATGCGCCCCCACACGCCGTCGCGGTTGCCGGGCTGCTGCTGCTCGACGTTGTAGATGTCGCCGACGCGCTCGTGCAGCTTGCCGAGCGTCGAGAAGCCGTAGTCGGCGTTCAGGAGCGGCGTGAGCGCGTAGCCGGCGACACCCGGGCGATACGCGAGCGTGCCGCCGTTGCCGTTCCCGTTGTTGCCGCCGTCGCCGCCGCCGGACGGGTGGATCGGGTCGCCGGGGTCGGTCTGGTCGAGCTGCGAGCGCAGGTACCAGCCGTTCGCGTCGCTTTGACCGCCGCGATAGAGCCGGTATTCGTACGCGCCGGCCTGCACGGGCCCGGCGAGATGGAAGGCCGACGCGGTGGTCGTGCCGCCGTTGGCCATGACGATCACCGGAATCCCGTCGCCGGTCGTCTGCGCGCCGGCGCCGGCCGTGTTCGCGATCTTCAGGCCGGTCGTGCCGCTCGCGGCGCCGCCGTTCACGATCAGCCGGTCGGTCGGCGACGCATCGGCGCCGAGATACGTGTTGAGCGCGATCGTGCCGCCGTTGCCGACGTAGCTGCCGGTCGTCAGCGTCTTGTAGCTGCCGGTGAGCGTCGGCGAACCGACCGGTGCGGCGAACGTGACGAGGCCCGCGTTGTTCAGGCTGCTCAGGACCGAGCTGCCCGTCATGCGCCACGTGCTCGAGCCGTCGACCGTCAGCGCGACCGGATCGATCTTGCCGGTCAGCGTCGTGCCGTTCGCGAGGAACACGTTGCCGGTGCTCGATGCGTCGGAAACGATGTCGCCCGCGAGGTTCACGGCCGATGCGTTGAACGTCATGGTGCTGCCGTTCGCGAGGTTCAGCAGCGTGCCGTTGCCGGCCGTCACGACCGTGCCGTTGCGCACCGCGATGTCGGCCGTGCCGCCGCGCGCGGCGAAGGCCGGCCCGGCGACGGACGTCACGCTGCCGCCGTCGACCAGGACCGAATTCGTCGCGCCGTTCGCGAGCGTGTCCGACGTCAGCACGCCGGCCGTCGCGCCCTTGAGTGCCGTGCCGGTCAATGCGAGCAAGCCGCCGCTGTTCGCGGTGGCGCCGTTGCCGGCCGCGCTGCCGATCGACGAACCCGTATCGGCGATGCGCCCGCCGTTCTGCGCGACGATGCCGTCGGCTGCGCTGCCCGACGCGGTGATTGTCGTGCCGGACAACAGCGCCGTCGCACCGCTGTCGATGACGACCGCATGGGCACCGGCACCGGTCGTCGCGACCGTCGTGCCGTTGGCCGCGAGCGTCGAGTCGGCGCCTGACACATACAGGCCGCGCGCGTTGGCGCCGGCGGTGCGGACGACCGTCGCCGCGTCGGCCGCGATGTGCGCGCCTGCACCGGTCGACGTGACGCCGTCGGCGCCGGTGCCGGTCGTGGCGATCTGCGTGCCGGCCAGCGCGATGGTCGCGTTCGTGCCGAGGTTGCGGATCCCGCTGCCCGTTCCGCCGGCTGCGATCGACGTCGCGCCGGCCGCGAGGCCGCCGCCCGTGACGGTCGAGTCGATCAGCACGCCGTCGGCGCTGCCGTTCGCGATCACGGTGCCGGCGCCCGACAGCGCGACCGATGCGCCCGCGCCCGTCAGGCGCACGCCCGCGATACCGTCGTCGGCTTCGACCGTGCCCGCATTGGCGAGCGTCGCCGATGCACCCTGCACGAGCGCGCCCGTGCCGTCGGACACGCGGATCGTCGATGCGTTGTTCACCGTGCCTTGCGTGCCGACGACGACGCCCGTCGAGCCGGCGCCGGTCAGCAGCACCGTGTTGCGGTTCTCGAGCGTGCCGAGGTTCTGCGCGACGAAGCCCGTCACGCCGGCGGTCGACGACGTCACGGCGGCATGGTTGGTCAGCGTCGACGCGACCGGCGCGCCGGCGTTCGCGCCGGCGAGATCGTGCGCCTGCCCGTCGACGACGCCCGCGATCGCGCCGGCCGCGTTCAGGTTGATCGTCGCACCCGCGTCGATCGTGCCGTTCGCGCCGCCCTCGACCGCGATCGCGATGCCGTTCGCGCCGTTGACGTTGTAGGTCGCGTTGCCGGTCGACAGCGTCGTGCCGGCGTCGGTCGCGAGCACGCCATGCGCATGCTGGCCGTTGACGTCGGTCGTCAGCGTGCCGGCCGCCGACGTGCCCGTGTAGGCCGCGCCGCCCGCGACGCGGAACAGCGTCGAATCGTCGGTGTCGACGCTGAGGTGCTGCGCGGCGACGTTGATCTTCGAGCCTGCGCCGTACGCGTAGAAGCCGATCTGGTTCGTGCCCGACATGAAGGCCGGCACCGCGTTCGCGCCGACGTTGATCGTCGCGCCCGAGCGCGCGTGCACGCCGATCGCGCCGGTGCCCGTCAGCTTGAGCGCACCGTCGAGCGTGGCCGCGGCGCGCGGTCCTTCGGCCCACACGCCGTAGTTGCGCGTGCCCGAGGCCGGGTCGAGGCCGCCGGCCACGTTGATCGTGCCGGTCGACGTCGCGGTCGTCCCTAGCGTGCCGGTCCCGACGACCATGATGCCGATGCCGTTCACGCCATTCAGCGTGATGGTGCCGGTGTTGGTCACGGTCGCGGCCGTATCGGCCGCGAGCATGCCGACGTTGGCGAGCGGCGTGCCGGGCGCGGCGCCGTTGACGACGATCGAGCCCGCATTGGTCAGCGTGCCGGACGTCGAGCCGAGGCTCGCCAGCGCGGCGCCGTTCTGCGTCTGCGAGCCGATCACGATCGTGCCGAGGTTGCTCGCGGTACCCGATGCGCCGAGCAGGATGCCGTACGCGTGCGCGGCGAGCGCGACGTCGTTCGTCGTTGCGCCGGGTGCGTACTGCGCCGAGCGGCCGAGGTAGATCGTGCCGCCGGCTTCGTTCGTGAAGCTGCCGCCGGCGACGAGGCCGCCGATCACCTGGCTGTCGAGCGTCGTCGCGTTGACGCCGACGTTGACCGTGCCGGCGTTCGACGCCGTCGCGCCGCCCGTCACGGCGACCGCGTAGTTCTGCAGGGCCGGCTGGTTGCCGTCGAGCGTCCATGCGGCGACGTTCATCACGCCGTTGTTGACGAACGCGGTGCCCGCGCCGTTCGCAAATACGCCGTTGCCTTCGGTGTACGCGTGGTAGTCGAAGTTGTTCGGCGGCGCGCTGCCGCCGGTGTCGAAACCGTCTCCGGACGCATACCCGGACGAGATCGTGCCGTTGTTGACGCCGCTTGCGCCGCTCAGCAGGCGTACCAGCGTGAAGTCGCCGGACAGGCGCCCGTCGTTGATGAAGTGCGCGCCGTTTTCCGCGAGGACGGCCGAGCTCGAGTCGATCGTGTTGACGCCGCGGAAGTCGATCTGGCCGTCCTTGCCGATCTGCAGCGTCGCGTTCGCGCCCGTGCCGTGCATCGCCGACAGGTGATCGATCGGCAGCGTGTTCTTGTCGCCCGCGGACACGGTGTTCCGATACTGGAAGCTTTCCTGCGAGAACGTGACGGCCTGGCTGAATGCGCTGTCGTAGGCGGCCTGCGAGCCGAGCGCGCCGCTTTGCACCGAGCGCACGAGAAAGTCGTTGTACGCGGCGAGCGATGCGGCGTCGGTGACCTTCCACGTGCTGCCGTCGAACGCGGTGAAGGTGCCCGCGTAGGCCGGCACGTCGAGCTGGCGGTTGCCGACGGCGCCACCGTCCGCAAGATAGTCGCCGGTGGTGAACCGGATCTGGTTGCGCGAGTTCCAGGTGACGGTGCTTTTCGCGGCGCCCGTGCCGTCCGCGAAGGTCAGGTCGGTCTGCTTCGCGGCCATTTCGATCGCGTTGCCGGCCGCATCGGGCGCGTTCGCCGCATTACCGATCGACACGTTGAGCGTGCCGCCGGTCGCGGCGACGGTGCCGATGCGCGTGTTCACGTACTGATCGCCGTTCACGTCGTGGTAGACGGGCACCTGGGTCGCGTCGGCCGTCGACGCGGTGAACGCGGACGAGTCGTAGGTCGCGACCGACGTGCGGGTGCCGGTGATCGAGTCGGGCGTGCTGACGCTGTGGGTCTTGCCGCCGAGCGACAGCAGCGGCTGGCTCGGGTTGCCCGACACGATGGTCGTGCTGCCGATCGGCGCGAGCGTGTAGCCCGGGTCGCCGCCGGCGCCGGTCCATGCGCCCGATACGCCGACGGTGTCGCCGCCCGACACGGTGGCGGCGCCGGCCAGGTTGTCGTTGACGGTCGGGCTGAAATTGCCGGTCGTGCAGGTGCCGCCGCTCGCGACGGCCGCGCCGCTGCCGCACGTCGATGCGTGTGCGGAACCGGCCGACAGGACGGCCAGCAACGCGCCGAGCACCGCGGCGCGACGGCCGGCACCCGATTCGCCGCCCGAGCGCTTGCCGCGCGCCCGTGCCGTTTCCGCCACTGCGATCCAGCAGCCGGCGGCTTCGCTCCATATCGATCGAAATGAGTGATTCACGACAAGCCTCTCTTTCTTGTTTTGAAATGGCATTCGCCGCAGCTCGGCGAATTCGCATTCCGCGGTGGAGAAATAATTCGAAGGGGCGTGCGGCGACTATGGCTGCGTGTCGCGCCAATCGTGTTTCGTTACACCGGGGATGGGCGGAGTCTACTGATTCGGACCGCGGGCGATGATCGAGAAATCGGGAAATGTAAGGATGCCAACCGTAATAGGTCGTATTTTTGATTTGTGTGGTTAATCGAACCGAAGGCCTTGCCGGCAATGGGTCGGCAGGGTTTGATGAAAATCCGGGAAGGCTGGCGGCGTAGGTGGGATAGCGTACGGTTTGGTAGAAGCGGATGCGCTAAAACGCGCGCCCGCGATTTTATTGATTGGGTGGATATTACTGATTTTGATTTATTTGATTTTTTATTTTCGCTCGTAAATTAATAAAATCAAGCGAATTTCTCATCGCGTCGACTCGTTGCGACGGATGGCGCGCTGAATGAAACGTTCCCGGTCGGGACGCGGCGATTTTCGGTGGCGAAGGGCGTCGCCGCCTCCGGTGCGAGGTTTACGCGAGCGGGCGGAAACAGGCAAGCGGGCGCGGCGCGTGCCGCACCGCGTTCAGAAGTCGATCGCGTCGTCGGCGTCGCCGTCGGCGGCGGTGGCGAGTGCCTCGCGGGCGTCGCGCGGTGCGGACGCCGATGCGTCGAGCGCCGGATTGCGCAGCTTCTCGAGCACGCGTTCGGGCACCGGGATCTGCATCCGTGCGGCGACGTCGCCGCACTGGAACATGATCAGCTCGCCCGGCTCGAACGCGGTCCAGACTTCGTTGTCGGTGAGCGGCTGCGTCGCGATCACCGCGACGCGATCTTCCGGCGTCGTGTATTTCGCGAAGTCGATCGACAGGTCTTCGTCGACGAGATGCGCGGTCGAGAACGGCCAGCGCCGCACGAGATAGTGCAGCCGTGTCGAGCAATGCGCGAAGAGCGCCTGGCCGTTCGACATCAGGAAGTTGAACACGCCGTGATCGGTGATCCCGCGCGTGAGCTCGCCAACCCGCTCGAACAGCTCCGGCAGCGGCGGCTGCGCACCGGGAAAGGCCTCGCGCAGCCCCTGCATCAGCACGCAGAACGCCTGTTCGCTGTCGGTCGTGCCGACCGGGTGGTAGACGCTGCCGTCCATGTCCGGCGCGTAGTCCTGCAGGTCGCCGTTATGCGCGAAGATCCAGTGCCGGCCCCACAGCTCGCGCATGAACGGATGGCTGTTCTCGAGCAGGATGTGCCCTTGCGTCGCCTTGCGGATGTGCGCGATCGTGTTCTTGGACTTGATCGGGTAGCGCTTGACCATTTCGGCGATCGGCGAGGTGGCCGATGCCTGGTGATCGATGAACAGGCGGCAGGCTTTATCTTCGAAGAACGCGATGCCCCAGCCGTCGGCATGGTGATCGGTCAGCCCGCCCCGGGCCGCGAAACCGGTGAAGGAGAATGTGACGTCCGTCGGCGCGGCGCAGTTCATTCCTAAGAGTTGGCACATTTTACTTGGGGCGGCAGGCTGAAGCGGGGGGTAACGAACCGGGCGAACCCCGGTACAATGCGGCTTCTAGCATATCACCGAGCCCTGAGCGGTAAAAAGCGGATTCCGCTGGCCAAAGGTCCCGTGTTGCGGTTTGCCGTCAGTCGGCCCGCGCACGCGCGTTCCGGCCCCGCCGACAGCAAGCCCGTTCCTCACGACGCCTCCTATGACTGCCTCGAACGCTTCCTCCCCGGCGACGCTCTCGCTCGCCCGTCCCGACGACTGGCACCTGCACCTGCGAGACGGCGACATGCTGGCCGCCGTGCTGCCGCACACCGCGCGCCAGTTCGGCCGCGCGATCGTCATGCCGAACCTGAAGCCGCCGGTGACGACCACCGCGCAGGCGCAGGCCTATCGCGAGCGCATCCTCGCCGCGTTGCCGGCGGGGATGACGTTCGAACCGCTGATGACGCTGTACCTGACCGACAACACGCCGCCCGACGAGATCCGCCGCGCGCGCGAAAGCGGCTTCGTGCACGGCGTGAAGCTGTATCCGGCCGGCGCGACGACGAATTCCGACCACGGCGTCACCGATCTCGCGAAATGCGCGAAGACCCTCGAGGCGATGCAGGAAACCGGCATGCCGCTGCTCGTGCACGGCGAGGTGACCGATGCGTCGATCGACCTGTTCGACCGCGAGAAGGTGTTCATCGACCGCGTGATGACGCCGCTGCGCCGCGATTTCCCGGGCCTGAAGGTCGTGTTCGAGCACATCACGACGAAGGACGCGGCCGACTACGTGCGCGATGCCGACGCGGCACCCGGCCTGCTCGGCGCGACGATCACCGCGCACCACCTGCTGTACAACCGCAACGCGCTGTTCGTCGGCGGGATTCGCCCGCATTACTACTGCCTGCCCGTGCTGAAGCGCGAGACGCATCGCGTGGCGCTGGTCGAGGCCGCGACGTCCGGCAACCCGCGCTTCTTCCTCGGCACCGACAGCGCGCCGCATGCGCGCGACGCGAAGGAAACGGCGTGCGGCTGCGCCGGCTGCTACACGGCACTGCACGCGCTCGAACTGTACGCGGAAGCGTTCGACACGGCCGGCGCGCTCGACAAGCTGGAAGGGTTCGCGAGCTTCTTCGGCGCCGATTTCTACGGGCTGCCGCGCAGCGCCGAGACGGTCACGCTGCGCCGCGAGGCGTGGGAGCTGCCGCGCGAGATCTTCGCGGGCGACACGCCGGTCGTGCCGCTGCGCGGCGGCGAGACGATCGGCTGGAAACTGGCGTGACCGATGCGCCGCCGCGCGCATGCTGCCGACGGCGGCGCGCAGTGCTAGAATGCGCGTCGCAAAGCAGGCTAGGCAGTCGCGGCCTCGCCGCCTTCGGGCGGGCGGGGGCGAGGAAAGTCCGGACTCCACAGGGCAGGGTGATGGCTAACGGCCATCCGTGGCGACACGCGGAACAGGGCAACAGAAAGCAAACCGCCGATGGCCCGGCGCAAGCCGGGATCAGGTAAGGGTGAAACGGTGCGGTAAGAGCGCACCGCGGCGACGGCGACGTTCGCCGGCACGGTAACCTCCACCCGGAGCAATTCCAAGTAGGCAGGCGCGCATTTTCGGATGCAGGACGGGGCCCCCGTCTCGTCTGCGGGTAGGAAGCTTGAGCGCGTCAGCAATGGCGCGCCTAGAGGAATGGCTGCCACGCGTTGTGCGCTTCGGCGCGCAGCGTGCACAGAATCCGGCTTATCGGCCTGCTTTGCCGTTCGAATGCGAAAGGGCCGGCGTCTCCTTGCGGAGCGCCGGCCCTTTTTTCATGCGCGCGTGCCGTGCGTTCAGGCGGCGACGATGTCGAACGAATGCGTGAGTTCGGCCGTCTTCGCGATCATGATCGACGCGGAGCAGTACTTGTCGTGCGACAGGTTGATCGCGCGCTCGACCGTGCCGGGGTTCAGGTTGCGGCCCGTGACGGTGAAGTGGAAATGCACCTTCGTGAACACCTTCGGATCTTCGCTCGCGCGCTCGGCCTTCAGCGTGACCGAGCAGCCGGTGACTTCCTGGCGGCTCTTCTTCAGGATCAGCACCACGTCATAGGCCGTGCAGCCACCGGTGCCGAGCAGCACCATTTCCATCGGACGCGGCGCGAGGTTGTGGCCGCCGCCCTCGGGCGCGCCGTCCATCGCGACGAGATGCCCGCTGCCGGTCTCGGCGGAAAACGCCATGCCGTCCTGGCCCATCCAGCTTACTTTGCATTCCATGCTTGCACTCCAGCGTTGCCTGATTCGGATTCGATCCGGCATTGTAGCCCGCCGTGCAACGGTCGGCTGATGCGCTGCACGACGTGCAACGCCGGCGCCGTGCGGGCAGGGTGTCCGGCGGCAATTTCCGTGCTTCTTTTAGGGGTTTTGCTCTAGGCGAGGGCGATTCCTGCGCGTACCTGCCAGGACCAGATGATTGATTTTAAAAGGGAAATTCTATTTTCGATCGCGTTGTCATGAAATTTCACATCATGGTGGTGAATTTCGTAATGCAAATTTTCTTGTGCGGCGGGCGACGCATTCGTATAATGAGCCTCATTGGTTGTCGCGCTGCGGCAACCTCCGAATGTCTCCTCCACCCTCCTCCTAGAGGTGGATTAAGCCCGAACCAGCCGTTCGGGCTTTTTTTCGTCCCGTGCAAACATCGGCGCGCGATTTGCACGCGCCGGCAGCGTCACGCGGGCTGCCGCGCGACGGGCTGCGATGTCGCGTCGGGCGCCGTGCCGCGCAAGCGTGCGTCAGGCGCCGGCGCTTGGGCGGCCGATGCATGGCCGTGACCGCGCGCGCAGAAGTGGCGGACGCGTTCGCGCACCGCGCGCAGGCGGGCGACGCGATCCTCGGCATGGGTACTCCGGGCTTCGGCGATGCGCGCGTCGAGTGCGTCGAGCTTGGCTTCGCAGCTGGCGTGGGCGGCGACGGCGGGCGCCGCGGCGGCCAGCAGTGTGGCCGCGAAGAAGGGCGTAAGTCGTTGTTTCATCATGCTTGTTTGTTGTTTTCCGTGTTCGGCCGGTCTGGCGCGGCAAGGTCGGGTGCCGCGCGTCGATGGGTGCCGCCCCGGGCGCTCGGATCGCCTGGCAAGTTGGGGCACGACCGGATTTTGGCCCATTTCGGCCGCCGCGGACACGGGACGTGGATTCCCTTTGACCGCGTCGCCGTATTTCCTTTATAATTCAGGGCTTTTCCGCATTCATGCCCACGGAAAAAGAACAGGGAGAGCCTGCACCGCGCCTTGAAGCGCACACAGACAAGCAGGACGAACACATCGGGCAAAGCATTTTTTTTGGATCGATCATGAAGACGTTTTCCGCAAAAGCCCATGAGGTGACGCGCGAATGGTACGTGATTGACGCGACGGATAAGGTTCTCGGCCGTGTTGCCAGCGAAGTGGCACGCCGTCTGCGCGGCAAGCACAAGCCTGAGTTCACCCCGCACGTCGACACCGGTGATTTCATCATCATCGTCAACGCGAGCAAGTTGAAGGTCACGGGCAACAAGACGCTGGACAAGAAGTACTACCGTCACTCGGGCTACCCGGGCGGTATCTATGAAACGACGTTCGGCAAGATGCAAGAACGCTTCCCGGGCCGCGCGCTCGAGAAGGCGGTCAAGGGCATGCTGCCGAAGGGCCCGCTCGGCTACGCGATGATCAAGAAGCTGAAGGTCTACGCAGAAGCGACGCATCCGCACTCGGCTCAACAGCCGAAGGCGCTCGAGATCTAAGGGGACCCACATGATCGGTAACTGGAACTACGGTACGGGCCGCCGCAAGAGCGCAGTCGCACGTGTCTTCATCAAGGCTGGCAAGGGCGACATCATCGTCAACGGCAAGCCCATCGCTGACTACTTCTCGCGTGAAACGTCGCTGATGATCGTGCGTCAACCGCTGGAACTCACGAACCACGGCCAGACGTTCGACATCAAGGTCAACGTCAACGGCGGCGGCGAAACGGGTCAGGCAGGCGCAGTGCGTCACGGCATCACCCGTGCACTGATCGACTACGATGCGACGCTGAAGCCGTCGCTGTCGAGCGCAGGCTTCGTCACGCGCGATGCGCGTGAAGTCGAGCGTAAGAAGGTCGGTCTGCGCAAGGCACGCCGCGCGAAGCAGTTCTCGAAGCGTTAATTCCGCTTCATGGCCTCGCCGCCTTCGGGTGGCGTCCGCCGAAAAAACCGCCAGCTTTCACGCTGGCGGTTTTTTTATGCCTGCCTGTTTGCCCGCGCCCAGGCCGCTGCCGCGGCAGCCCGCGCGGGCAGGTTTGATGAAATCGACAAGAACCTATTGATTTCATGGACTTCAGCACGATCTTCTGATCGGCCCTACAATAGCGGCTAAAGCTTTTTGGAGAGTTCGAATGAACGCTGTTACCGAATCCGCAGCAACGACGACCACCGATATGCCGCTGCCGTTCGTCTTCACCGACGCCGCGGCCGACAAGGTCAAGCAACTGATCGACGAAGAGGGCAACCCCGACCTGAAGCTGCGCGTGTTCGTGCAGGGTGGCGGCTGCTCCGGCTTCCAGTATGGCTTCACGTTCGACGAGGAAGTCAACGAGGACGACACCGTGATGAACAAGAACGGCGTCCAGCTCCTGATCGACTCGATGAGCTACCAGTACCTGGTCGGCGCCGAGATCGACTACAAGGACGACCTCAACGGCGCCCAGTTCGTGATCAAGAACCCGAACGCGACCACCACCTGCGGGTGCGGTTCGTCGTTCTCGGTCTGAGTGCACGCCAGATCCGCGCCGGTTCGCCGGAATGAAAAACGGGGCTTCATGCCCCGTTTTTTTATGCGCACGTGCCAGGCGGCACCTGCCGCGCGACACGTATCGCGTCAGCGCGGATAGAGTGCGCCGAGCACGCGGTTGCCGGCCGCGCCGGTCACCGTCGCGAGATTGCCGGGCTGGCGCGCGGTGAAACGGTAGGCGAGCCATGCGAACGCAAGCGCCTCGACCTGCTGCGGCGGCACGCCGAGCGCGGCCGTCGTATCGACGGTGGCCGGCACGCCGGCCTCGTGCAGCGCGTGCCGGAGCGCGTCGAGCAGCACCGGATTGCGTGCGCCGCCGCCGCATACGAAGACAGCCTTGCAGCCCGAGGCGTGCCTGGCGATCTCGCGTGCGATCGACACGGCGGTCAGTGCGGTGAGCGTCGCCTGTACGTCCTCCGGCGCGACCTGCGCGAATGCGGCGAGCTTCGCGTCGAGCCAGGCGGGGTTGAACAGGTCGCGTCCGGTGCTTTTCGGCGGCGCTGCGGCGAAATACGGTTCGTCGAGCAGCGCGTCGAGCAGCGGCGCGTGCACGGTGCCGCGCGCGGCGAACTTGCCGCCGTCGTCGTACGGCTTGCCCAGATGGCGGGTCGCCCATTCGTCGAGCAGCGCGTTCGCGGGGCCGCAGTCGAAGCCGCGCACGTCGCCGCCTTCGCCGGGCAGGATCGTGATGTTGCTGATTCCGCCGAGATTGCAGACGATGCGCGTTTCGCCCGGCGCGCCGAACACCGTCGCATGGAACGCCGGCGCGAGCGGCGCGCCGTGGCCGCCCGCGGCGACGTCGCGGCTGCGGAAATCGGCAATGACGTCGACCTGGGTCAGTTCGGCGAGCAGCGCCGGGTTGTTGAGCTGCCGCGTATAGCCGCGTTCGGGACGATGACGCACCGTCTGGCCGTGCACGCCGATCGCGCGGATCTCGTCGCGCGACAACCCGGCCGTACGCTGCAATTCGTGGCAGCACACCGCATAGCGCGTGACGAGCGCGTTCGCCGCGAGCGATTCGCGGTCGATCTCGTCGTCGCCGGGCTGCTGCAGCGCGAACAGCGCGTCGCGCAGCGATTGCGCGAAGCCGACGAACGCTTCCGCGAGCACGACCGGTGCACGGCCGGTCTCGAAACGCACGGCGACGCCGTCGACGCCGTCCATGCTGGTTCCCGACATCAGCCCGAAGTAGATGCCGTCGGCCGGATGGGCGTTTTGCGGCTGTCGTTGCGGCACGTTGGGTTCTCCTGGATCGTGCGGCGCGGGCCGGTGCCGCGCGCCTTGCGCCCGATTATCCGCGCAACCTGACGCGCCGTTAAGCGATGCGCGCGCAAGTTATGGGAAAATCCCTGTTTTTGCGACATTCTTCCTGGCACCGATGAGCACCGAACCCAGTTCCAAGCCTGTTTTCCCGATCACCGACGAAGTCCGGCATGCGCTCGCCGTCACGAAGCGCGGCGTCGACGAGCTGCTGATCGAGGAAGAGTTCGCGCAGAAGCTCGCGCGCAGCGCGGCCACGAACACGCCGCTTCGCATCAAGCTCGGCCTCGACCCGACCGCGCCCGACATCCACATCGGCCACACGGTCGTGCTGAACAAGATGCGTCAGCTGCAGGACCTCGGCCACACGGTGATCTTCCTGATCGGCGATTTCACGTCGCTGATCGGCGATCCGTCGGGCCGCAATGCGACGCGCCCGCCGCTCACGCGCGAGCAGATCGAATCGAACGCGAAGACCTACTTCGAGCAGGCCGCACTCGTGCTCGATCGCGACAAGACCGAGATCCGCTACAACAGCGAATGGTCGATGCCGCTCGGCGCGGACGGGATGATCAAGCTGGCGTCGCGCTATACCGTCGCGCGGATCCTCGAGCGCGAGGACTTCACGAAGCGCTTCCAGGGCGGCGTGCCGATCTCGATCCACGAATTCCTGTACCCGCTGATGCAGGGCTACGACTCGGTCGCGCTGAACGCCGACCTCGAGCTCGGCGGCACCGACCAGAAGTTCAACCTGCTGGTCGGCCGCGAACTGCAGAAGCAGTACGGCCAGGAACAGCAGTGCATCCTGACGATGCCGCTGCTCGAAGGCCTCGACGGCGTCGAGAAGATGTCGAAGTCGAAGGGCAACTACGTCGGCATCAGCGAGAAACCGACCGACATGTTCGGCAAGCTGATGAGCATCTCGGACACGCTGATGTGGCGTTACTTCGAGCTGCTGTCGTTCCGCAGCCTCGACGAGATCGCCGGCTTCAAGCGCGAGGCCGAAGGCGGCCGCAACCCGCGCGACTTCAAGGTGCTGCTCGCGCAGGAAATCGTCGCGCGGTTCCACTCGCAGCCCGACGCCGAACGTGCGCTGGAGGACTTCAACCACCGCGCGAAGGGCGGCGTGCCGGACGACATTCCGTCGGTCACGCTCGCAGGTGCGCCGCTGGCGATCGGCCAGTTGCTGAAGCAGGCCGGCCTCGTGCCGTCGACGAGCGAAGCGCTGCGCAACATCGAGCAGGGCGGCGTGAAGATCGATGGTGCGACGGTCTCGGACAAGGGCCTGAAGGTCGAGGCCGGCGAGTTCGTCGTCCAGGTCGGCAAGCGCCGCTTCGCGCGCGTCACGCTGACCGCATGATCGCGCTGATCCAGCGCGTGAAGCGCGCCGACGTGCGCGTCGGCGAGCGCACGACCGGCGAGATCGGCGCGGGCCTGCTCGCGCTGGTCTGCGCGGAACGCGGCGATACCGAGGCTGCCGCCGACAAGCTGCTCGCGAAGCTGCTCGGCTACCGCGTGTTCAGCGACGCAGCCGGCAAGATGAACCTGCCGGTGTCGAACATCGACGGCGAGGGCCGCGCCGGCGGCCTGCTGCTCGTGTCGCAGTTCACGCTGGCGGCCGATACCAACAGCGGGCTGCGTCCGAGCTTCACGCCGGCCGCGCCGCCCGACGAAGGCGCGCGGCTGTTCGACTATTTCGTCGCAGCTGCGCGGGCGCGCCATCCGGTGGTCGAGACGGGCGAGTTCGGCGCCGACATGCAGGTGTCGCTCGTCAACGACGGCCCCGTGACGTTCTGGCTGCAAGTGCGGCCCTGATTCTTTCCCGGAGACGCGCCGCGATGGCCACCACGCAGATTCTTTTCATCCGCCATGGCGAGACGGCCTGGAACCGCATCAAGCGCATCCAGGGTCATATCGACATCCCGCTGGCCGATACGGGGCTCGCGCAGGCGCAGCGGCTGGCGGCCCGGCTCGAACGGGAGGCGCGCGACGGCGCGCGGATCGATGCCGTGTATTCGAGCGACCTGATGCGTGCGCAACAGACCGCCCGGCCCTTTGCCGATGCGCTCGGCCTGCCGCTGCAGTTGCGCGAAGGGTTGCGCGAACGCTCGTACGGCGCGTTCCAGGGGCACGACAGCACCGAGATCGAGACGCTGTTCCCGGACGCGTACGCGGCCTGGCAGACGCGCGATCCCGGTTTCGCGCCGGAAGGCGGCGAGTCGCAGCGTGAGCTCTATCATCGTGTGCTGCACGCGCTCGAACCGATCGTCGCCGCGCATCCGGGCGGCCGCATCGCGTGCGTCGCGCACGGCGGCGTGCTCGACTGCGTGTACCGTTTTGCGAACGGAATCGAGCTGTCGGCCCCGCGCACTTACCCGCTGCTCAACACGAGCATCAACGTCGTCGATTACGTGGATGGCCGCGCGCAGGTCGTGCAATGGGCCGACGTGTCGCATCTGGAAGCGGCGAGCGACGACGACGGGTACCGCAAGGTGCTCTGAGTCTGCGGGCCCCGCACGGCATCGCCGGTCGGGGCGTCTGTCGCCGCGTGCCGCTTACTGCGGCAACCCGTGGCGGGTCTTGTAGTCGAGCGCGTACGCGATCTTGCCCGGTTTGTCGGCCGTGACCGGCTGGCGCAGCTTGTCGAATTCCCCCTTGCCGTATTTCTTCCCGCCGTTGATCGCATCGGCGCGCCCGAGGTCGGCGCCCGTCTTGCCGTCGATCACCGGGTCCGTTGCCGCGACCATCCGCGTCGACGTGACAGCAAATTGAAATGATCGGAAGAAGCCGGATCGTCAGGCGGACGAGGTGCCGTCGGGCGGCGGCGCGGTCGCCCGACGGCGGGCGCGTTTCGACGCGCCGTTGACGAGCGCCCACCGCAGCACGGGGGCGACGGCCCGCACACCGGGCCGGACCACCGCGCGTCGCAGCGGCGCAAAGGTCGACACGCCGAGCAGGCGCTGCGCCCAGGGCGGCAGCAGGTCGATGCCCGCATGCATCATCAGCGACGCGGCCGGCCGCAGCACGGGCGTGGCGACCGGCGCATTCAGCAGGATGTCCATCACGTCGAAGGTATGCGGCCCGGCCTCGAGTTCCGGCTGCATGCGCGCGAGATAGGCGGCGACCTCGGCGCGCGAACGCGGCACCCCTTGCGCGCCGAGAAGCTCGGCGATCAAGGCCGTTTCGGCGTAGTAGCAGTCCTGCAACTCGCCCGGCAACGACGGATTCACGTAGCGCAGATGCGCGGCGAGGAAGCTCGACACTTCCGCGACATGTACCCAGGTCAGCAACGCCGGATCGTCGGCGCGGTACGGCCGGCCGTCGGGCGCGGTGCCCGAGATGCGCGCATGGATCGATTTCACGCGCTCGATCAGCGCGAGGGCGTCCGCGCGGCTGCCGAACGTCGTACCCGTGATGAACGTGGCGGTGCGCCGCAGGCGACCGAGGATGTCGGTGCGAAACGACGAGTGATCCCAGACACCCGCGAGCGCGAGCGGATGCAGCGCCTGCAGCAGCAGCGCGGCGATGCCGCCCGTCATCATCGACGTGAAGTCGGCATGCACGCGCCAGCAGATGGCATCGGGGCCGAACAGCCCCGGGTCGCCAGGCGGTGAAGAGAGATCGAGCGACGGGCCGCCGCCGCCCGCTGTGAGGTGCGTGATGCCGGCCACGAGCCGCTTGCGGATCGGCTCGGCCCAGCGCGGGCCCGGTGCGGGCGCGGCGGGGTGGCGGCTGCGCGGCGTGGTCATGGCGGGGGCGGCTCGGGCGACGGGGCTATTTCCCGTCGGGCGTGTCCCATTCGTCGCGTTCGGTGCGACGGGCGTCGGGCACCGACAGCCCGAAGTGGCGATACGTGAGCAGCGTCGCGACGCGCCCGCGCGGCGTGCGCTGCAGGAAGCCCTGCTGGATCAGGTACGGTTCGAGCACGTCCTCGATCGTGTCGCGCTCCTCGCCGATCGCGGCCGCGAGGTTGTCGATGCCGACCGGGCCGCCGTCGAACTTGTAGAGGATCGCTTCGAGCAGCTTGCGGTCCATCAGGTCGAAGCCGACCGGATCGACGTCGAGCATCGCGAGCGCGGCGTCGGCCACGGCTGCCGTGATCTGGCCGTCGGCCTTCACTTCCGCGAAATCGCGCACGCGGCGCAGCAGCCGGTTCGCGATCCGCGGCGTGCCGCGCGAGCGCTTCGCGATTTCCAGCGCGCCGTTCGGATCGATCTGCGCATTCAGCAGCGACGCCGAGCGCCGCACGATGCGCGACAGTTGATCGGCATCGTAGAACTCGAGCCGCGCGACGATCCCGAAACGGTCGCGCAGCGGGTTGGTGAGCATCCCCGCGCGGGTGGTTGCGCCGACCAGCGTGAACGGCTGCAGGTCGAGCTTCACGCTGCGCGCGGCCGGACCTTCGCCGATCATGATGTCGATCTGGTAATCCTCGAGTGCCGGATACAGGATTTCCTCGACGACCGGCGACAGCCGGTGGATCTCGTCGATGAACAATACGTCGTTGGCTTCGAGGTTCGTCAGCAGCGCGGCGAGATCGCCCGCGCGTTCGAGCACGGGGCCCGACGTCTGGCGCAGGTTCACGCCCATTTCGCGCGCGATGATGTGCGCGAGCGTCGTCTTGCCGAGACCCGGCGGCCCGAACAGCAGCACGTGGTCGAGCGGCTCGGAGCGGCGCTTCGCGGCTTCGATGAAGATCTCGAGCTGGCCGCGCACCTTTTCCTGGCCGACGTAGTCGTCGAGCTGGCGCGGCCGCAGCGCACGTTCGAACACCTCCTCGTGCGACGAGGCGGGCGTGGCGGCGATGATCCGCTGCTCGGTGGCGAGTTTGTCGGTTTCAATCATGCGGCCATTGTACCGCGCGACGCGTTCCGGCCAACCTGGCCGAACGGCCGACTGGCGGGCGGTGCGGCGCCGCGCGACACTGGCTTCGACGGCCGGACGAGCCGCGCGTTACGCCTTCGACAGCGCCTTCAGCGCGAGCTTGATGCCTTCGGACACGCCGGTGCCGGCCGGCACGTTCTTGATCGCGGCGAGGCCTTCCTTCTCGGAGTAGCCGAGCGCGAGCAGCGCGTTGAGGATGTCGGTCGCGTGGTCGGACGGCGACGCGGCGCCGGCGAGCGCACCGAGGTCGGCGCCGAGCTTGCCCTTCAGCTCGAGCAGCAGGCGCTCGGCCGTCTTCTTGCCGATGCCGGGCAGGCGCGTGAGGCGTGCGGCGTCCTGCATCGTCACGGCCTGCGCGAGCTCCTGCACGCTCATGCCGGACAGCACGGCGAGCGCCATGCGCGCGCCGATGCCGGTGATCTTCAGCAGCTCGCGGAAGGTCGTGCGTTCCTGCGGCGTCAGGAAGCCGTACAGCAGGTGCGCGTCCTCGCGGACGATCTGCTGCGTGAGCAGCACGATGCGCTCGCCCGTCTGCGGCAGGTTGTAGAAGGTGCTCATCGGCACGTCGATTTCGTAGCCGACGCCGTTGCAGTCGACGAGCAGATGAGGCGGATTCTTTTCGAGCAGGATGCCGGCGATGCGACCGATCATGGAAGGCGAGGCGAGAGGAATAAAGCGCGAGTGTAGCGCACGCGCGGCGCAATGCCGATGGGCCTGGCCGTCAGGCCGAAGCGATGCATGCCGAGGTTGCGCCGCGCACGGTGCAAACGGTCGCGGCGGCCGGCCCGGCGGGCCGGGCGACCGCGCACGCGGGCGTCAGCCGACGAGCCGCCCGCGCCGCACGCGCAGCCCTTTCTTCGCGAGCGCCGGCGCGAGGCCGCTGATCGTGCCGAGCGTATTGCCGCTGTGTGCATGGCAGATCGCCATCCCGAGCGCGTCGGCCGCGTCCGAGCCCGGCTGGCCGGAAAGGCAGAGCAGGCGCGTGACCATTTCCTGCATCTGCGTCTTGGTCGCGCGGCCGTAGCCGACCACCGCCTGCTTCAGTTGCAGCGCCGTGTATTCGGCAACCGGCAGGCCGCCCGCGACGAGGCCGCAAATCGCGGCGCCGCGCGCCTGGCCGAGCAGCAGCGTCGACTGCGGGTTCACGTTGACGAACACCTGTTCGATCGCGGCCTGGTCGGGCGCATGTTCGCGCACGATCGTCGAGACGCCCTGGAAGATCGTGCCGAGCCGGGTGGCCAGGTCGGCCGTCGGTGTGCGGATCACGCCGCTCGTGACATAGGCGAGCCGGTGGCCGCTGACGTCGATGACGCCGAAGCCGGTGACGCGCAGGCCGGGGTCGATGCCGAGAATTCGCATGAGTGAGGAGAATTGCCTGATGCAGCGATACTACAACGATTGGCGCGACGCGCCGGCCGCACGGTTGCGTGCAAAGGCGCTGCGCAATGAAAAACCCGGCGGGTGCAGCTCGTGCACCGTCGCCGGGCTTTCATGCTGCAGCCGCGCGGGCTGCATCCGATCAGTGACGGAAGTGGCGCACGCCCGTCAGGACCATCGCGATGCCGTGCTCGTCGGCGGCCGCGATCACTTCGTCGTCGCGCATCGAGCCGCCCGGCTGGATCACGCAGGTCGCGCCGGCCGCCACGACGACGTCGAGGCCGTCGCGGAACGGGAAGAACGCGTCCGACGCGACCGCCGAACCGGCCAGCGTGAGGCCCGCGTTCTGTGCCTTGATGCTGGCGATGCGCGCGGAATCGACGCGGCTCATCTGGCCGGCGCCGACGCCGAGCGTCATGCCGTTGCCGCAGAACACGATCGCGTTCGACTTCACGTACTTCGCGACGCGCCATGCGAACAGCAGGTCGTCCATTTCCTTCGCGGTCGGCTGGCGCTTCGTGACGACGCGCAGTTCGCTCGGCTGCACGTTGCGCGAATCGAGCGACTGCACGAGCAGGCCGCCGCCCACGCGCTTCAGGTCGAATGCGTTATGGCCGTCGCCCAGCGCGATTTCGAGCAGGCGCACGTTCTGCTTCGCGGCGAACACCTGCTTCGCGGCGTCGGAGAACGACGGGGCGATCAGCACTTCGACGAACTGCTTCGCGACAGCCTGCGCGGCCGCTTCGTCGACTTCGCGGTTGAACGCGATGATGCCGCCGAAGGCGGAAGTCGGATCCGTCTGGAACGCCTTCGCGTACGCGTCGGCCGAGTCGTTGCCGACTGCGACGCCGCACGGGTTCGCATGCTTGATGATCACGCAGGCCGGCGCGTCGAACGTCTTCACGCATTCCCACGCCGCGTCCGAATCCGCGATGTTGTTGTACGACAGTTCCTTGCCCTGCAGCTGGCGGTAGTTCGCTAGCGCGCCGGCCGGCGTCGCGAGGTCGCGGTAGAACGCGGCGCCCTGGTGCGGGTTCTCGCCGTAGCGCAGGTCCTGCACCTTGTCGAACGCCAGGTTCAGCGTGGCCGGGTACGCGCTGCGCGACGCGTGCTTCAGCTCGTCGGTCAGGCTCGTCAGGTAGTTCGTGATCGCGCCGTCGTATTGCGCGGTGTGCGCGAACACCTTCGTCGCGAGGCGGAAGTTGGTCGGATAGCCGACCGTATTGCCGTTCGCCTTCATTTCATCGAGCACGACCGCGTAGTCGGCCGGATCGACGACGACCGTCACGTCGCGGTGGTTCTTCGCGGCCGAGCGCAGCATCGTCGGGCCGCCGATGTCGATGTTCTCGATCGCGTCGGCGAGCGTGCAGTCGTCCTTCGCGATCGTCGCGACGAACGGGTACAGGTTCACGACGAGCAGGTCGATCGTCGGGATGCCGTGCTGCTCCAGCGCCTGCATGTGCTCGGGCAGGTCGCGGCGGGCGAGGATGCCGCCGTGCACCTTCGGGTGGAGCGTCTTCACGCGCCCATCGAGCATTTCCGGGAAGCCCGTGTAATCGGCCACTTCGGTAACGGGCAGGCCGGCGTCGGCGAGGAGTTTCGCGGTGCCGCCCGTCGACAGCAGCTTGACGCCGAGGTCGGACAGCGACTTCGCGAAGTCGACGATGCCGGTCTTGTCGGAAACGGAAATGAGCGCTTGCTTGATCATGATGGAACCACCAATAGCCAGGGAAACGGGGACGGGACGGCTGCCTACAGCAGGCCGTGCTGCTGCAGCTTCTTGCGCAGCGTATTGCGATTGATGCCGAGGTACTCCGCGGCGAGCGACTGGTTGCCGCCTGCCTGTACGAGCACGACCTCGAGCATCGGCTTTTCGACGCAGGACATCACCATTTCATAGACGTCGTGCGGATTGGAGCCGTCTAGATCCCGGAAATACACGTCCAGGCTCTCGCGGACACATTGTTCGATGTTGTGCTTGCTCATGCTGCTAACTGGTTATGGTCGTCCGACTCGCGCTGGCCGTTTTCCTCTTCGTCATCGACGTAGACGAGGTGGTCC
The DNA here is from genome assembly GCF_905339605.1 of Burkholderia sp. BCC1972. Lineage (NCBI taxonomy): Bacteria > Pseudomonadati > Pseudomonadota > Betaproteobacteria > Burkholderiales > Burkholderiaceae > Burkholderia > Burkholderia sp. BCC1972. The sequence continues at coordinate 21,218 of NZ_CAJPGH010000005.1, forward strand.
GACACCGCCTTTTGCGCCTCGAAGAAGGCATTGACGGCGGCGAGCTGCTCGCGGGAGGAATCGAGCGTGTTCATCCTGTGCCGGAACCCGTTGGCACCGGAAAGGCCGCGAGTGTACCAGCCGATGTGCTTGCGCGCAGTACGGACACCCGTGAATTCACCATAGAAAGCGTAGTGGTCTTCCAGGTGTTCGTTCATCACGTGCTGGATCTCGTCGATCAGCGGCGGGGGCAGCAGCTCGCCGGTTTGCAGGAAATGATCGATTTCGCGGAACAGCCACGGCCGGCCTTGCGCGGCACGACCGATCATCAGCGCGTCGGCACCGGTTGCATCGAGCACGGCCTTCGCTTTCGCGGGCGACGTGATGTCGCCGTTCGCAACGACCGGAATCCGTACGGCCGCCTTCACGGCCGCGATGGTGTCGTACTCGGCATCGCCGCGGTACAGGTCGGCGCGCGTGCGGCCGTGCACGGTGAGCATCGAGATGCCGGCGGCTTCGGCCAGGCGCGCGACCGTGATCGCGTTCTTGTGTTCGCGGTCCCAGCCGGTGCGGATCTTCAGCGTGACGGGCACCGCATCGGGCCCCGTGCCGACTGCCGCGACGACGGCCTCGACGATCCGCTGCACGAGCGGCTCGTTCTGCAGCAGCGCGGAGCCGGCCGCGACGTTGCAGACCTTTTTCGCCGGGCAGCCCATGTTGATGTCGATGATCTGCGCGCCGTTGTCAACGTTGTAGCGGGCCGCTTCGGCCATCATCGCCGGATCGGCGCCGGCGATCTGCACCGCGATCGGCTCGACTTCGCCTTCGTGGTTCGCGCGCCGCATCGTCTTCGCGCTTTTCCACAGCTGCGCGTTGGACGCGACCATCTCGGACACGGCGTAACCGGCGCCCAGCCGCTTGCAGAGCTGGCGGAACGGACGATCCGTCACGCCGGCCATCGGGGCGACGAACAGGTTGTTACGCAATACGTGAGGGCCGATAACGGGCATCGCAATGGCGCCGCCCGCGACCGGCGCGGGCAGGGGAAGGGAAGACGGAAACGCGCATTTTACCGTATTCCCATGCCCCGCCGATTTGACCCGGTTTGCCTGGCCTGCGCGCGCGCATCACGCGGCGCGCCCGCGCGTCAGTTGCGCTGGCCGAACATCATCTGGCGCGCGATTGCCTTCTTGAGCGGCGGGACGAATTCGAGCGCGGTGAGCGCCGCGCCGCGCAGCAGCGGAAGCGGGCCCGAATCGATCGTAAACAGCCGCGCCAGCGTGTCGGTCGCGCCGATCGTGAAGCGCCGGTCGAGCGCGCGGCGCGCGTTGAAGGTAGCGAGCGCGGTTGCTTCGAAGCCTTGCGCGGACAGCGTGTCGACGAGCGTATGCGCATCGCGCAGCCCGAGGTTGAGCCCCTGGCCCGCGACGGGGTGCAGGGTTTGCGCGGCATTGCCGACGATCGCGACGCGGCCGTTGACCAGGGTTTGCGCGGCATTCAGGCCGAGCGGGAAAGACGCGCGGCCGGCAATGGCGACGAAGTCGCCCATGCGTGCGCCGAACGCGCTGCCGAGCTCGCGCAGGAACGCGTCGTCGGGCAGTGCGGCACGCCGTGCCGCTTCGTCGGGCGTGCAGCACCAGACGAGCGAGTAGTCGGCCTGGCGCGGACCGCCGAGCGGCAGCAACGCGAGCGGGCCTTCATGCGTGAAGCGTTCCCACGCGACGTTCGGGCGCGGCGCCGATACCGTGACCGTGCCGACGAGCGCGGTCTGCCCGTAGTCGCGGCGATGCTTGGCCGTATCGGCCTGCTGTTCGTGGAACAACCCGCCTTCGGCATTGATGACGATCCGCGCGCGCAGCGTGCGTTCGCCCTGCGGGCCGTCGAGCGTCAGCGTGACGCCGTCCGTGTCGTGCTGCGGCGCGCGCGCGGTGGTCGACGTGAGCCAGTCGACGCGCGTGTTCCGCACGGCGCCCGCGAGCGCCTGCACGATCGAGCCGTAGCGCACGACATAGCCGAGCGCGGCGAGGTCGTGTTCGTCGCGGTCGATCAGCGTGCGGCCGAAATGGCCGCGCTGCGATACATGGATATGTTCGATCGGTGTCGCGTCGGCGGGCCACGCCAGCGTGTCGAGCAGCACGCGGCTGCCGTGCGACACCGCGATCGCGCGCGGGTCGTTCGCGCTCGCGGCCGGTTCGCGCGCATCGATCAGCGCGATCGATGCGTGCTGCGTCGCGCTGCGCCGTGCGAGCCAGCCGGCGAGCGCGAGCCCGACGGGGCCCGCGCCGACGATGGCGAGGTCGTAGTCCGGCGTGGCCGGGGAGGAAGCGGTCGTCATCTTGATTCGTGAAACGGTGGTAACGGTCGGCGGCCGGTCATGCGCCCGCGCGCATCAGCGCTTCGATCTCGTCGGCGTCGACCGGCACGCCGCGCGTGATCAGTTCGCAGCCGTGCTCGCGCACGATCGCGTCGTCCTCGATGCGGATGCCGATGTTCCAGTACTCGGGCGGCACGTCGTCGGCCGCACGCACGTACAGGCCGGGCTCGACCGTGAGCGTCATGCCGGGCTTCAGCGTGCGCCATGGCAGCGCGCCGTTGCCGTCGCGTTCGGCGAGCCGCTCGCGGTAGTCGCCGCAGTCGTGCACGTCCATCCCGAGCCAGTGGCCCGTGCGGTGCATGTAGAAGCGCGTGTACGCGCGCTCGGCGATCACGTCGTCGACCGACGAGAAGCGCGCCTTCGGGATGATGCCGGTGTCGAGCAGCCCCTGCGCGAGCACGCGCACGGCCGCATCGTGCGGCGCCTCGAACGGCACGCCCGCGCGCGTCGCATCGATCGCCGCCTGCTGCGCGGCGAGCACGATGTCGTACAGCGTGCGCTGCGCGGGCGAGAAGCGCCCGTTGGCCGGGAACGTGCGCGTGATGTCCGACGCATAGCCGTCGAGTTCGCACGCGGCGTCGATCAGGATCAGGTCGCCGTCCCGCGCGGCCGCGTTGCCGGCCGGGTAGTGCAGCACGCACGCATTCGCGCCGGCCGCGACGATCGAGCCGTACGCCGGCGATTGCGCGCCGTGCTTGCGGAACAGGTACAGCAGCTCGGCCTCGAGTTCGTATTCGCGGATGCCGGGGCGGCACACCTGCATCGCGCGGCGGTGCGCGAGCGCGGAGATGTGCGCGGCGCGCATCATGATCGCGAGTTCGTGTTCGTCCTTCACGAGCCGCATGTCGTCGAGCAGCGGCGTGAGATCGAGCAGTGCGTCCGGCGCGGCGACGCCCGTGCGTGCCAGCGCGCGCACCGCGTCGATCCAGCCCGCGAGCTGGCGGTCGAAATCGGCCGATGCCCCGAACCGGTAGTGCACGGTGCCCGCGTCGGCGAGCAGGCGCGGCATCTCGGTGTCGATCACGTCGACTGCGAATGCCGCGTCGAAACCGAACGCGTCGCGCGCGGCGTCGGGTCCGTAGTGAAAGCCCTCCCAGATCTCGCGGTCGACATTCTTGCCGCGGCAGAACAGGATCGACTCCGGCGCGCCGTGCGGCGCGGCCGCGTTCAGCACGAGCACGGCGTCCGGCTCGGTGAAGCCCGTCAAGTAGTGGAAGTAGCTGTCGAACCGGTACGGGTAGGCCGTATCGCGGTTGCGCAGCAGTTCCGGCGCGGTGGGAACGATGGCGACGCCGCCGCCCGCGGCACGCAGTGCGGCAAGCACGCGTTCACGGCGCTGGCGGTAGACGTCGACGGCGATGGCGGTATCGATAGGCGCATTCATCGTGCGATTGTAGCGCCGCGCGACGCCGTGCGTGAAAGAGGGGCGGCAAGCCGCGCCGGAAGGCCCGCGCGGCGGTTGTTGCAAACCATCCACAGGCCGGACGGGCGATTTTCTGTCACGCGATGCTGGCCGGTTATGATCGGCGACAACGTATACTCTCGGCGGTTCCCCAAAAAAGGCAGATGATGAAATTAATCGGTTCGCTCGGCAGCCCGTACGTCCGCAAGGCGCGGATCGTGCTTGCTGAAAAGAAGATCGACTACAAGCTGGAGCTCGAGGACGTGTGGGCGCCGGAGACGGATATTCATGCTTCGAATCCGCTCGGCAAGGTCCCGTGCCTCGTGATGGAGGATGGTGCCGCGGTGTTCGATTCCCGCGTGATCTGCGAATACGTCGATACGCTGTCGCCGGTCGGCAAACTGATTCCGCCATCGGGCCGCGAGCGCGTCGAGGTCCGTTGCTGGGAAGCGCTGGGCGACGGCGTCCTCGACGCAGCCGTCGCGATCCGTCTCGAACACACGCTGCGGGAAGAAGCGCAGCGCAGCGCGAGCTGGATCGCGCGCCAGCAGCGCAAGATCGACGACGCGCTCGTCGCGATGTCGCAGGGCCTTGGCGGCAAGACGTGGTGCGTCGGTAATCATTACACGCTCGCCGACATCGCACTCGGCTGCGCGCTCGGCTATCTCGATTTCCGGATGCCCGAGCTCAACTGGCGCGATCGCCACCCGAACCTCGACAAGCATTTCGTGAAGCTGCAGCAGCGGCAATCGTTCGCCGATACGCTGCCGCAGACCTGAGCCGCGGCGTTCGAATTCACGCATTCGGCAGACAAAAGAAAAGCGCCCCGCGGGGCGCTTTTCTTTTTGCCGAACAGGCCGCCGCCGGAGCGGGCGGCCGCGCGTCACTCGATCGACGCGTACACGGCTTCGCCGAGCGTGAACGAATCGCTGCGCGCGATGGGCCACCACTTGTCGTACAGCGAGAAGCCGCACGTCCGGCCGTCGAGCAGCGCGCCGGGCTTCAGGTACTTCAGCAGCTGCGACATCAGCCGCACCTCGTGCGGCGCAACCCGCTGCACGATGTGATGCGCGCGCAGCTCGGACGGATGCCCGAGGCCGGCTGCCTGCACGAGTTCCTGCAGCGCATGCAGCGTATTGCGGTGGAAGTTGTACACGCGCTCGGCCTTGTCGGGCACGACGAGCGCGCGCTGGCGCACCGGGTCCTGCGTCGCGACGCCGGTCGGGCAGCGGTCGGTGTGGCAATGCTGCGCCTGGATGCAGCCGACCGCGAACATGAAGCCGCGCGCCGAGTTCACCCAGTCCGCGCCGATCGCGAGCGTGCGGGCGATGTCGAACGCCGTGATGATCTTGCCGCTCGCACCGATCTTCACGCGGTCGCGCACGCCGATCCCGACGAGCGTGTTGTGCACGAGCAGCAGCCCTTCCTGCAGCGGCACGCCGACGTGGTCGGTGAATTCGAGCGGCGCCGCGCCGGTGCCGCCTTCCGCGCCGTCGACGACGATGAAGTCGGGCACGATGCCGGTCTCGATCATCGCCTTCGCAATGCCGAAGAATTCCCACGGATGGCCGATGCACAGCTTGAAGCCGGTCGGCTTGCCGCCCGACAGCGTGCGCAGCCGGTCGACGAATTCGAGCAGCCCGCGCGGCGTCGAGAACTCCGAATGCGTCGCGGGCGAGATGCAGTCCTTGCCCATCGGCACGCCGCGCGTCTCGGCGATTTCCGGCGTGATCTTCGCGGCCGGCAGCACGCCGCCGTGGCCGGGCTTCGCGCCCTGCGACAGCTTCACCTCGATCATCTTGACCTGCGGATCGGCGGCCTGCTTCGCGAACTTGTCGGGGTTGAAGGTGCCGTCGTCGTTGCGGCAGCCGAAGTAGCCGGACGCGATTTCCCAGATGATGTCGCCGCCGTTCTCGCGGTGGTACTTCGACAACGAGCCTTCGCCGGTGTCGTGTGCGAACCCGCCTTTCTTCGCACCGAGGTTCAGCGAGCGGATCGCGTTCGCGGACAGCGAGCCGAAGCTCATCGCCGAGATGTTGAAGATCGAGATGTCGTACGGTTGCGCGCGATTCGCGCCGACGCGGATACGGAAATCGTGGTTCGGCAGCTTCGTCGGCGCAAGCGAGTGGCTGATCCATTCGTGCGCGACGGCCTTCACGTTCAGCTCGGTGCCGTACGGCCGGTTGTCGGCGACGTTCTTCGCGCGCTGGTACACGAGGCTGCGCTGCGCACGTGAGAACGGCTTCTCGTCGGTGTCGTCCTCGACGAAATACTGGCGGATTTCAGGTCGGATGAATTCGAACAGGAAGCGGAAGTGGCCCCAGAGCGGGTAATTGCGCAGGATCGCGTGACGGTCCTGGTTCAGGTCGTACACGCCGAGCGCGACGAGGGCGACGGGGATGAGGATCCACAGCCAGGAAAGGACGTGGGCCGACGCGAGCGCGGCCGCAGCGACGAGCAGCAGGACAGCGCACCACATCGCGAGGTAGCGTCTTGAAAGCATGGGGACTCCGTAAGAATCTTGAAATGCCGCCATGCGTACGCTGCGCGGCGGCGCGCCGGCCGCAGCGGAATCATGTTCCGCCGGGCGCAGCGTGCCGCAAGTCTAAACCGAATATGTGTCAGCGTGCGTCGGCGAGCGCCGGCGCGTGGCCGGCCGCCGCGGCCCGACCGGGCTGGCCGGTGGCTGCGGATTCGATGATGCCGCCGCCGAGACAGATCTCGCCGTCGTACAGCACGGCCGACTGGCCGGGCGTGACAGCCCACTGCGCGTCGTCGAATGCGAGCGAGAAGCGCGCTTCGCCTGCCGCGCCCGGTGCCGCGGTGCCGATCGCGGCCCGGCCGAATGCGCATGCCGCATCGGCCTGCCGGTAGCGCGTCTTCGCGCCGCACGCGAAACCGTCGGCCGGCGGCTCGCCGGCGACCCAGCTCACGTTGCCGGCGACGAGCTCGCGCGACAGCAGCCACGGATGATCGTGGCCCTGCACGACGTACAGCGTGTTCGACGCGATGTCCTTCGCGGCGACGAACCACGGTTCGCCGCTGCCGCTCTTGCTGCCGCCGAGGCCGATGCCCTTGCGCTGGCCGAACGTGTAGAACGCGAGGCCGATGTGCTCGCCGACCACCTTGCCGTCGGGCGTCTTCATCGGGCCGGGCTTCGTCGGCAGGTAGCGGTTCAGGAAGTCGCGGAACGGCCGTTCGCCGATGAAGCAGATGCCGGTCGAATCCTTCTTCTTCGCGTTCGGCAGCCCGATCTGCGCGGCGATCTCGCGCACCTTCGTCTTCGGGATCTCGCCGAGCGGGAACATCGTCTTCGACAATTGCGCCTGGTTCAGCCGGTGCAGGAAGTACGACTGGTCTTTCGTATGATCGAAGGCCTTCAGCAGTTCGAAGCGTCCGTCGCGCTCGCGCACGCGCGCATAGTGGCCGGTCGCGATCATTTCCGCGTCGAGCGACATCGCGTGGTCGAGGAACGCCTTGAACTTGATCTCCGCGTTGCACAGCACGTCCGGGTTCGGCGTGCGGCCGGCCGAGTATTCGCGCAGGAACTCGGCGAACACGCGGTCCTTGTATTCGGCGGCGAAGTTCACGGCTTCCACGTCGATGCCGATCAGGTCGGCCACCGACACGACGTCGATCCAGTCCTGGCGCGTCGAGCAGTATTCGCCGTCGTCGTCGTCTTCCCAGTTCTTCATGAACAGGCCGACCACGTCGTAGCCCTGTTCCTTCAACAGCCACGCGGTCACCGACGAATCGACGCCGCCCGACATGCCCACTACCACACGGCGCTTGCTCATTTGTTGACCGCCTGACGTTCGAATGCTTCGGGGCGCGGCGCGACCGAATGCGTATGCACGAAATCGAGCGGAATGCGCCGCCCGGCGAGATAGTCGTCGACGCAGCGCATCACCGCGGGCGAGCGATGCCGCTCGCTGCACGCGCGCAGTTCGTCGGCCGTCATCCACAGCGTGCGGACGATGCCTTCGTCGAGCACGTGGCCCGCGACCGGTTCGCCGGCCTTGCCGCAGAACGTGAAGCGCAGGTAGGTCGCGCCGGCGGTGCCGGGACGGTCGTAATGCGCCAGGTAGACGCCGACGAGTGCGTCGGGCGTGAACGGGTGCGCGGTTTCCTCGAGCGTTTCGCGGATCACGGCGTCGGCCAGCGTTTCGCCGGCCTCGAGATGGCCGGCCGGCTGGTTGATGCGCAGGCCCGTCGAGGTTTCTTCCTCGATCACGAGAAAGCGGCCGGCGTGCTCGACGAGCGCGGCGACCGTGACATGCGGGGTCCAGATTTCGGGTTTCATGGTTCGGCATTTTACCGGTTGCGCCTGAACGCTGCCGGCCGTCACGCTGGATGTATCCGACCCCGTAAGCGTTGCGTCTCGCCGGCGCGCTGCGACGCAGGCTGGGCTGGTGCGGCATCCACGCACGATCGATCGCGCGGAGCGGGGCGCCGCAGCCGTCGCCTCGGGGTGAAAAACGGCGCCAGCGCGGGGTGGTGCGTACACGGCACGCGCCGCCGGCGTAGCCGGCAACGCCGCCGCGTCTGCGTTCATGGCTCGACGAGGCGCGCGACGCAGGCGGCGATCGTGTCGCGGACGCGCACGATCGCCGGGTCGCGCTGCGTGCTCGTGCGCCAGCCGATTTCCACCGGGTAGCGCGGCAGGTCGACCGGGCACGCGAGCGCGCGCAGCGGCGTCGATCGGGCGATCGCGTGCGCTGCATGCGCGGGAATCGTCGCGATCGCGTCGGAGCCGGCGAGCAGGTACGGCAGCGCGGCGAAATGCGTGGTCGACGCCGCGACGCGCCGCTTGTGGCCGAGCGCGGCCAGCGCCTCGTCGACGATCCCGATCACGCCGCCCGACGACACGAGCAGGTGGTCGCGCCGCAGGAAATCGGCGAGCGTCAGCGTGTGCGGCGGCCGCTCGCGGGCGGCCGGATCGATCAGGCACGCGTAGCCGCCCGTCGCGACCGCACGCCGGCTCAACCCGCTCGCCGAGAACCCGCCCGACGCGATCGCGAGATCGACGCCGTGCCGCAGCAGCGCGTCGCCGGCGATGCCGCTGTGGGTCTGCCGGAAGATCAGCCGGATGCCTGCGGCTTCCCGCGCGACCGCATCGATCAGCGCGCGGCCGAGCGCGATCTCGAAGTCGTCGGACAGCCCGACCGAGATCGTGCGGCCGACACGGTCGCCGCTATCAACCGCGATCGCGAGGCTTTCGCGGCAGCGGTCGAGCGCGTCGGACAGGATCGGCTTCAGTTCGTCCGCGCGCGGCGTCGGCGCGAGCCCGCGGCCGGTGCGCACGAACAGCGGATCGGCGTAGATCGCGCGCAGCCGCCCGAGCGCCGCGCTGACGGCCGACTGCGTGAGGTCGAGGCGCAGCGCCGCGCGGCTCGCACCGCCTTCCTCGTACAGCGCCTCGAACACCTTCAGCAGGTTCAGGTCGAGACCGGCGATATCATCCACATTCATGACACATATCTTTCTATCGATTTGATCGATGACATCTTATCGATAAAGATGGCGGCATCCCATTCACCGGAGTTGCCACCATGTCCACGTCAGTCATTGCCGCATTGCAGATCGGCGCATCGCCCGCCGGCACGCGGGCCACGCTCGACACGATCCTCGGTTACGAAACCGCGATCCGCGACAGCGGCGCGTCGCTCGTCGTGCTGCCCGAGGCCGTGCTCGGCGGCTATCCGAAAGGCGAGATCTTCGGCACGCGGCTCGGCTACCGGCTGCCCGAGGGCCGCGACGCGTATGCGCGCTACGCCGCGCAGGCGATCGACGTGCCGGGGCCCGAGACCGACGAGCTGGCCGCGCTGTCGCAGCGCACGGGCGCGAGCCTCGTGGTCGGCGTGATCGAGCGCGGCGGCAGCACGCTGTACTGCACGGCGCTGTTCTTCGATCCGCGCGACGGGCTCGTCGCGAAGCACCGCAAGCTGATGCCGACCGGCACCGAGCGGCTGATCTGGGGGCAGGGCGACGGCTCGACGCTCCCCGTCGTCGAAACGGCCGCCGGCCGCGCGGGCGCCGCGATCTGCTGGGAGAACCACATGCCGCTGCTGCGCTGCGCGATGTACGCGAAAGGCGTGCAGATCTGGTGCGCGCCGACCGTCGACGAGCGTGACCTGTGGCAGAGCTCGATGCGGCACATCGCGCATGAAGGGCGTTGTTTCGTCGTGAGCGCGTGCCAGGTGCAGCCGTCGCCGCGTGCGCTCGGCATCGACGTGCCGGGCTGGGACCCCGAGCGGCCGCTGATCCGCGGCGGCAGCGTGATCGTCGGGCCGCTCGGCGACCTGCTGACCGAGCCGCTGGTCGGCGAGGCCGGGCTCGTGACCGCGCGCATCGATACCGACGAACTGGTGCGGGCGCGCTACGACTTCGACGTCGTCGGCCACTACGCGCGGGGCGACGTGTTTTCGCTGCACGTCGACGAGCGGCCGAAGCGGTCGGTGGTGTTCGGCGGGTAATGGAGGAAGGGCGGGCGCCGCACGGCGGCGCCGGGAAACGGACGGCGGCGGCGCGCAACCTCGCGCCGGCCGCCGTACCGCGTCAGCGCATCGGCGCTTCCGCGATCCGCATGTAGTCGGCGATCCGCCGTCCTTCCATGTCCGGAAACTGCTCGTGAACGGTGATGTCGCCCATCCGCGCGATGTCGAAGGTGCGGAAATCGTCGCGCAGCTCGCACCACGCGCCGATCGTCCAGCGCCCGCCCCAGTAGACGAGCCCGAGCGGCCATACGCGCCGTTGCGAATGCGCGCCGAGCCGGTCGCGATAGCCGAAGCTGACGATGTGGCGCGTGTCGATGGCCTGGTGGATCGCGTCGACCTTCGCGCAGAACGTCTCGTCGATGTGGAACGACGGCGCGAACACGGGCAGGCGGTCGAGCGCCGTGCGCTTGTCGGCCGGCATCGCCGACGCGATCTTCGCGAGCGCCGAGCGCGCGCCGCTCGCGAAGCGCGCACCGCCCCAGGTCTCGAGCATCCGCGCGCCGGTGGCGAGCGCCGCAAGCTCCTCGGCCGTGAACGTGAGCGGCGGCAGGCTCGCGTTGCGGTTCAGCCGGTAGCCGATGCCGGCTTCGCCTTCGATCGGCACCCCTGACAGTTGCAGGTCGCGCACGTCGCGATAGACCGTGCGCGGCGACACCGACAGCCAGTCGGCCAGCTGCTGCGCGGTCGTGAGACGACGCCCGCGCAGCAGCTCGGCGATCTGGAACAGGCGGTCGGCACGACGGGTCATGACAGCACCTCGATTCCTCTGGCGACGGGGACTTCGCGATGATAGCGCCGCGCCGGCCCGCTGACCGGTGCGCTCAGTGGCATTTCGGCGCGTGCAGGCCGACGCGGTTGCCTTCGGTGTCGATCAGGTAGCCGACGTAGCCGTAGTTGTTCGGCAGCTCGACGACCGAGCCCTGCACGACGCCGCCCGCGCGCTTCACGCGTTCGAGCGCCGCGACGACCGATTCGCCGGCGTTCAGGTAGACGAGCACGCCGTTCGCGCTCGGCTTGATCTGCTGCGGATCGAACACGATGCTGCCGCCGGTGCTCGACGCATCGCGATCGAATATCGCCATCGGCACGCCGCCGATGATTTCGCGCTGAAACGTGGTTTGCAGCACGGTTTCGTAGAAGCGGATCGCGCGTTCGAAATCGAGGGACGGGATGTCGAACCACGCGATCGCGCGTTCGAGGGTTGCGGTGGCCGTTGCGGACGTCATGACGAGCTCCTTGTTGCGTTGTTATACGGGGTCGGTTTGGAAACCAGCCTGCATTGCGCCGGGATTGCAGTGTGAGCGCCGGCTGCTGACACCGTATTGTCAGTAGAGTTGTCATCAATCCGGCCGAGCCGCACGAGGGCGTCGTGAAGCCGACCTGCCCGGTTCGGAGATGGATCGCGGGATTCGCGGCGGCTGGCCGGTCGTGCTGCCGAGCCTGAAGCCGCTGTTCGAGACGGGGCACGCGCTGCCGTTCACGATGGGGCGCCGGGACGGCTCGAAGCACTGACGGCTGCGCAAAAGCACAGGGGCCGCAATAGCGGCCCCCGGGACGTCGTGGCGTGTGGACGCGTGCGGACGGCTTACGCGTCCCCTTCCGGCGCGGCCGGGCGCGCCTTCACGCTGCCGGCGATCAGGTCGAAGCGGAACAGCCGGCATTCGAGCGCACCGTTGAACAGCGGCGTCTTCGCCGATTCGCGCAGCCGCAGCTGGCCCGGCAGCGAACGGTCGGACGTCAGCAGGAACGCCTGCCAACCCGTGAAGCGCTGCTTCAGCGCATCGCCGAGCACGTTGAAGAACTCGCTGTCCGGCGCGTCGGTGTGCGTGCGGCGGAACGCGTCGTCGTTGCCGCGGTTGCGGCCGGTTTCGCGCACCTCGCCGCGTGCGCTGCGGCCGCGGACTTCGATCCGCTCGCCGTACGGCGGGTTCGCGAGGATGATGCCCGGCGTGTCGCACGGCGGCGTCATCCCGCGCGCGTCGACCTGCTTGAGCCATACCGACGGCACGCCCGCGCGCTCGAGGTTCGCGCGCGCCTTCTCGAGCATGTCGCCGGAGATGTCGCTGCCGTACACGCCGAGCGCGTCGTTGCGCTTGCCGCGCGCCGCGCGCTTCGCGTCCAGTGCCGGAACCTTCAGGCCCTGCCACGCGGTGATGTCGTACTGTTTGAGCTTCTCGAAGCCGAACCGGCGTTCGACGCCGGGCGCCACGCCGAGCGCGATTTGCGCGGCTTCCGCGAGGAACGTGCCGCTGCCGCACATCGGGTCGTACAGCGCGGTGCCGGGCGTCCAGCCGGTCAGGCGCAGGATGCCGGCCGCGAGGTTCTCGCGCAGCGGTGCCGCACCCTTGTCGAGGCGCCAGCCGCGCTTGAACAGCGGCTCGCCCGACGTATCGAGGTACAGCGTGCACTCGTTGACGGTCAGGAACGCAAAAACGCGCACGTCCGGCGCACCGGTGTCGATGCTCGGGCGCGAGCCGGTTTTCTCGCGCATCCGGTCGCAGATCGCATCTTTCACGCGCAGCGTCGTGAATTCCAGGCTTTTCAGCGGCGACTTGATCGCGGTGATGTCGATGCGCAGCGTCTGCGTCGACGCGAACCAGCGTTCCCACGGCTGCTCGAGCGCGAGCGCGTAGACGTCCTGTTCGTTGCGGTACGCGCCGTGCGCGATCTTGAGCAGGATCCGGCTCGCGATCCGCGAATGGAGGTTCGCGGCCATGCCGGCGGCCCAGCCGCCGCTGAAATGGACGCCGCCCGGCACCTGCGCGCCCGCGGTGAACGGCGCGCCGTTCAGGTGGCGGCCGGCGATTTCGGCCAGCTCGGCGGCAAGCGCCGCTTCGAGGCCGCGCGGGCAGGGGGCGAAGAATTCGAACAGGGTGGGCGAGGACATAAGGCGGTGAGGACGTGCAAAAGTCCACTATTGTACGCGGCGCGGGCGGCCGGGGCCGGCGTTTCGGCGCAGCGACGCCGGCGCCGCGGCCGATTTCGCGCGCCGGGCGACGATGCGGCGGCGTCCGGCCAGGCACCGCCGCGCCGCCGCGGGCTCAGTGCGAGCCGGACTGGCCGGCGCGCGCGGGCTGGCCGCCGGCCGGCCAGAACAGCGCGAGCGGGTTCGACAGCACCGTGCGGACGATCGCGGCGACGAGCGCGCGCACCTTGGTCGGGCGCAGGCTGCGCGAGCGCACGGCCATCGTGAAGGCGAGCGCGAAGCTCACGAGTACGTTGAGGATCGCCATGCTGAGCACGCCGGCGGCGGCCCACCACAGTTCGGGCGTACTCAGCGCCCCCTTGCCGAGCACGCCGAGCGCGACCCCGATCGAGCCGGCCGACAGCGTCACGTGACGCACCTCGAACGGGAACATGAACACGCTGACGATCGCGGGGATCAGGCCGAGCATCAGGCCGAGGCCGACGTTCGCGACCACGCCGGCGACGTTCGACCGGCAGAAGTGCGCGAGCTTCGCGGCGCCGGCCGCGCCGAGCGTGATGCGCAGGCGGCGGTTGTACGTGAGCGCGTCGCCCACGCGGTGCAGCACGAACCAGTTGTCGGCCCAGCCCGCGAGCAGGCTCGACGCCCACAGCAGCACGCCCGTCAGCGCCGCGTAGAACGGCGTCGGGCCGAGCAGCGAGAACGAGTGCAGCGTCGCATGCGCCTTCTCGGGCGAGATCAGGTTCGCGTGCAGCACGTTGCCCGCGAACAGTTGCACGAGCAGGCACACGGGCAGCACGACGAGCACGTTGCCGGAAATCGCGGCCGCCTGCGTACGGATCAGCGCGATCACCGACGACACGAACGCCTTCACGCCTTCGTCGTGGCCGGTGTCGTCGAGTTCGCGCGCGAGCGTCGGCGCGGTCATCGCGGGCTGCTTGGTCGCGAGCGTGAAGTGCAGGAAGTGCATCAGCATGAAGCTGGCCGCGTAGTTGACGCCTGCGAGCAGCCCTTCGAGCATCGATTGCAGGTGCGCGCCCGTGATCGCGAACTTCACGCAGACGGTCACGACGGTGACGAGGCCGCCGCCCGCGGCCATCCGCAGCATCTTCAGGTACTCGGCGCGGCCGCGCGAGATGTAGTGCTCGCCGGTGTCCGCATTGGTCTCGACGAGCTTGCGCGCGAACAGCGAAAAGTTGCTGCGCACGAGGTGCGTGACGCTCTGGCTGTTCTGGTTCGCATCGACGAGCTCGGCCGTCAGGTGTGCCATCCCGCGCAGGTCGTCGCGCGCCATCCACGCGTTCAGCAGCGTTTCCGCACGCAGGATGCGCATGCGCATCCGCTCGACCTGGAACACGATGTCGACCGACACGCCGTTGCGGTACAGGTGCGAGAACACGTCGTCGACGGCGATCCGGCATTCGTCGAGCAGCACGCGCAGGTAGTTCACCTCGTGCAGCAGCTTGCTCGGGTCGCCGCCGTCCTCGACGGCCGCGTGCGCGGTCTCGACCGCGAGCATCGCGCGCGTGAGGCGGTAGAACGGCTGCGATTCGAGCGGCTTGCGCGCGTCGTCGTCGGACAGCCGGCTGCGCACCGTCTGCGACAGGCCGGTCGAGCTGACCTGGCAGGTCAGGTTGTGCAGTGCGGCCAGCAGGTCGCGCGAGAACGAGCCGGGCTCGTGACGCTCTTCCTCGGTGACGTCGAACGAGATCAGTTCGGCGAGGCGTGCGAGCAGGTCGTCGGGCAGCGCGTCGATCCACTTCGCGTCTTCCGGCGTCGGGAACATCAGCGTGAACAGCGCCGATAGCTCGCGGCGGTTCGGCGCGGGCGGGATCAGCGACGAATCGATCCGCTCGAACAGCGCGCCGAAGAAGCCCGAGTGCACGGGCATGCCGGCGTCGCACAGCAGCGAGATGCCGTCGCACTCGCGCAGGATGCCGCGCAGGATGCGCGCGGCGTGCGCTTTCCAGGCGGGGTTGCGGTCGAGCACGTGGAACAGGTAGCGCAGCCGCGCATGGGCCGGATACGCGCGCGTGTCGGCGTCGCGCTCGGCCGGGGTGTCCTGCGCGGCCTGCATCGTGCCGTTGCGGCGCAGCCAGTGCGCGAGCTCGATCAGCCATTCGCTGCGCTCGGCGTACGACGCGTCGGCGTCGGCGTGCGCGAGCAGCGCATCGAGCTGGTGACCGGCATTGCGCGACGCGCGCCACTTCTTGATCAGGGTCGTCAGGGAACGAAACATAAACGGAATAGCGAAAGCCCTGGGCGGGCGGGTTCGGGATGCCGGCCGGGGAAGCGGCACGGCGCCGGGAGAACGGGTGAGACGGGGCCGGTAGCCGGACGATACGCGGCGACCCGCGATGCGGCTGCCCGCTGCGCTGCACGCCGATCGCGTGCGGGCGCCGGGAGGCACGGCGGTCGGGCCGAACGCGGCCCGGCGCCGCTGGCTGCGCGCATGACGAACGGCGCGGGCCGGAAAGTGCGTAGGATCGTCAATCGGGCCGGAAAACGCAAGCCGACCGCGTCGATTGGCGCCGGTTCCGGTCGACTTTGACAAACAATGCAAACTCGCCGTTCGGCCGATGACGGCGATGCACGGGGCCGGTCGCGGCGGCGCGATGCCGCCGGTAACGGCCGGCGATCGCGACCGGATGCGCCACGCAGGAGCGCGCTGCTTCGAACGCTCGCCTGCGCGCTGCCTGCTGCCCGCTTACGCGCCGGACTTGCCCGTCGCGCCGGCGTCGCCGCCCGACGTCGGGTTGGCCGGGCACGGCACGACCGGCGCAGCGGCCGCCTTGCTGCCGGATGCGGGCGTCGTCGCGGCTGCCGCGCCACGGCGCGCCGCCATCGCGCGCACGCCGGCCGCGGCCTGCGTCGCGATCACGTCGAGCGCGCGCCGGTGGCCGGCGACGAGCGCGTCGTAGCCGTCGGCGACCGGTTCCGCGACGCTCGTGCGGCAGGTCATCACGGCCTGCGTGGCGAGCGAGCGCACGCTCCACACGGCATCGACCGCCGCGCGCTTGCCGGGCCACGATTCGAAGCGCTGCACGTTCACGCTGATGCGATACACGGGCACGCCGGCCGGATACGCGGAATTCGCGACGTCGATCGTGCCGAGCTGCGCGGCGAGATCGTCCGACAGCGCGCGGCGGATCTCGTCGGCGGGCGGCGACGCCCAGCGTTCCTGCTCGAGCACGTCGACCTGCGCGGCGTTTTTCTGCACGACCAGCTGGTTCTTCGCGACCTGCTCGGGTACGCCGACCGGCGGCACCTCGATCAGGAACGCCGGGTTGGCCGGCGCGGTGCGCACGGGCGCCGCGGCGTCGGCCGGGCTGAGCGTGTAGAACCGCGCGGGCGGCGAGCTGCACGCGGCGAGCGCGAGTGCGGCGAAGGCCGCCGCCGCGCCGCTCGCGAAACCGTTCACGCGTGTCGTCATTGTTTATCTCCTGGCTTGCCCTTGAGCAGCGATTCGGGGTGGCGCTCCAGATAGTCGGCGAGCGCGTTCAGCGACTGCAGCGTGCGCGTCAGTTCCTTCAGCGCGCCGCGCACGTCGGACTGCAGCGGCGAATCCTGCTGCAGCGTCGCCTCGGCGGTCGAGAAGGTCTGCTTCGCGGCCGACAGCGTGTCGCGCGCTTCCGGCGCGACCTGCGTGTCGAGCTGCTTGAACAGCTTGTCGGCGTTCGACAGCGCGCTGTTCAGGTTCGCGCCGATCTGGTCGAACGGCACCTTGTCGAGCTTCTTCGCGATGTCGGCGACCTGCAGCTGCAGCTCGTCGAGCGTGTTCGGCACGGTCGGCAGCTCGAGCGGCTGGCGCGCCGTGTCGATCTTCACGACCGGTGCCTTCGGGAAGAAGTCGAGCGCGACGTACAACTGGCTCGTCAGCAGGTTGCCGGTGCGCAGCTGGCCGCGCAGCCCGTGCTGGACGAGCCGCTCGACGATTTCGCGGCGCGCCGGTTCGCCCTTGCTTTCGATCGTTTCGCGGAAGCGGCGGCCGAGGCGTTCCGGATATACGTTCATCGTCACCGGCATCAGGAAGTTCTTCGTCTTCGGATCGAAGTCGATGCCGATGTTCGTCACTTCGCCGAGCACGATGCCGCGGAAGTCGACCGGCGCGCCGACGGCGAGCCCGCGCAGCGACTGGTTGAAGTTCATCACGACCTGCAGCGGCTGGCCGTCCGGGTCGCGCATCGCGTCGCCCTCGTCGGAGCCGAGGCGGAACGTCGTGTTGTTCGGCGCGGTCGTGCCGCTGCCCTGGTTCGGCGGCGTCTGGAACGCGATGCCGCCGAGGATCACCGTCGCGAGCGACTGCGTGTTCAGCTTCAGGCCGCTCGAATCGAGCCGCAGGTCGACGCCGCTCGCCTGCCACCAGCGCGTGTTCATGCCGACGTACTGGTCGTACGGCGCATTGACGAACACGTTGAACGTGACGCCCGTGCCGTCCTTGTCGAGCGAGAAGCCGACCACCTGGCCGACCTGGACGCGGCGGTAGTAGACCGGCGAGCCGATGTCGACCGAGCCGAGCGAATCGCCGCGCAGCACGTACTGCGTGCCTTTCTGGTCGCCCGTGACGGCCGGCGGCGTCTCGAGGCCCGTGAAGTCGGTCAGCGAGTCCTGACCGTGGCCGGCGTCGACGCCGATGTACGCGCCCGACAGCAGCGTGCCGAGCCCCGACACGCCGGTCGCGCCGATGCGCGGCCGCACGATCCAGAAGCGCGAGCCCTTGACCGCGAAATCCTCGGCTTCCTTCTTCAACTGCACCTGGACGAGCACGCGCGACAGGTCTTTCGACAGCTTGATCGTCTTGACCGTGCCGATCTCGACGTCCTTGTACTTGACCTGGGTCTTGCCGGGCTCGAGCCCTTCGGCGCTGTGGAAGCTGATCGTGATTTCCGGGCCGCGCTCGCGCACGGACTTGATCACGAGGCCGATGCCGATCAGCGCGGCGATCAGCGGCACGAGCCAGACGAGCGACGGCAGCCAGCCGCTTTTCGTCGAGATCGCCGGATCGGGCGGTCGGGGCGCGTCTTGCTGCGGGCCTTGTGGACTATTCATGGTGATTCCCTGAGGTTTCGACTGGATCCCAGATCAGGCGGGGATCGAACTGCATCGACGCGAGCATCGTCAGGATCACGACCGAACCGAACGCGAGTGCGCCGGGGCCGGCCGTGATGACGGCGAGCGAACGGAAATGGACGAGCGCGACGGTCAGCGTCACGACGAAGATGTCGAGCATCGACCAGCGGCCGATGCGTTCGACGATCCGGAACAGGCGCGTGCGCTGCAGCGGCCGCCATGTGGCGCGGCGCTGCGCGCTGATCACGAGGATCAGCAGCACGCCGAGCTTGAGCATCGGCACGAGGATGCTCGCGACGAACACGACGACGGCGAGCGGCCAGTCGCCGGAGATCCAGAAATAGATGACGCCGCTCATGATCGTGTCTTCCTGCGCGCCGACGATCGACGCCGTGCGCATGATCGGCAGCAGGTTCGCGGGAATGTACAGGATCGCGGCCGCGAGCAGCAGCGCCCACGTGCGCATCAGGCTGTTCGGCGTCCTGGCATGGAGTGCGGCGCCGCAACGTGCGCAGTGCGCGTGCGGGTGGTCGAGCGTCTGCACGAGCCCGCACGTGTGGCAGCTGACATAGCCCTCGCGGGCGGCGGTCGGGATCGTCATCGGCGGGGGGCTTCCGGCAGCGGCGCGGCCGGGTCGGGCTGCCCGGGCGAGCGCCCGGCGCGCAGGTCGTCGGCGAGGTCCCACAGCGTACGGGGATCGAACATCAGCACGACGGCGATCATCAACGTGAGCGCGCCGAACGCGAACAGCGCAGCGTCGGGAACGACCCTTGCGAGACTCACCATCTTCACGATCGTGACGACGATCCCGAGCATGAACACCTCGATCATGCTCCACGGCCGCGCGAGCTCGATCGCGCGCAGCACGAGGTTGAACCCGGGCGGCACGACGCCGCGCCGCATCGGCAGCAGCAGGTACAGCAGCGCGGCCATCTCGACGAGCGGAAACAGCACGGTCGAGCAGAACACCATCACGCCGACGACGGCCATGTCCTGGCGCCACAGCGCGTCGATCGCGCCGATCAGCGTCGTCTGCACGCGGTTGCCGTTCAAGTCCATTTCGAGGATCGGAAACGCCTGCGCGATCGAAAACGTGATCAGCGCGGCGAGCGCGAGCGCGCAGATCCGCTCGATCTGAGCAGCGCTGTTGCGATACAGCAGCGCGTCGCAGCGCGGACAGCGCGCGATTTCGCGGCCGCTGAGGCGCGGTTTGTGCAACAGTGCGTCGCACTCGTGACAGGCAATCAGGTCGTTTCGTTGCATGGAAAAGGCGGTTGTGCGACGGCCGGGGGAACGCGTCGACGGGGCCGGAACCCGCGCCAATCTTACCAAAAGGCCTTTTTCGGTGCGTCAAGGATCGTGAGATTTGTGACCGGTCGGTAACATGACGGGAAGCCGTCAGCCCGCTGACGCGCCTGTTCTCGGAGTCCGCGCGCGTCAAAAGGTTGCGGTAGCATGGCGCCCTTGACAAGCGTCGGACGAATGCCCGGCGCAGCTGTTCGCTGAACTGAGGAATCCAAGATGGCATCGAAATCGCCGCCGGCCGCGCCGGCACGCTACGCGCATACCGCGATCGCGCTGCACTGGCTGATCGCGCTGCTGATCATCTGCGGCTTCGCGCTCGGCTGGGTGATGACCGACATCCCCGGCTTCACGCCGACGAAGCTGAAGTACTTCTCGTGGCACAAGTGGATCGGCGTGACGGTGTTCGCGCTGGCCGTCGTCCGTGTGCTGTGGCGCGCGACGCACGTGCCGCCGCCGCTGCCGGCCGATACGCCGGCCTGGCAGCGCGCGGTATCGCACGGCGTGCACATGCTGCTGTACGTGCTGATGATCGCGATCCCCGTGACGGGCTACCTGTACAGCTCGGCGTCGAACATCCCGGTCGTCTACCTGGGCATCGTGCCGCTGCCGCGGCTGATCGACCCCGATCCGGCGCTCAAGGAAACCTTCAAGACGCTCCACGTGTCCTTGAATTACATTCTGCTTGCACTCGTCGCGATGCACGTGCTCGCGGCGCTCAAGCACCAGTTGTTGGACCGCGACGGCCTGCTGTCGCGGATGCTTCCCTCTGCCAAATGAAGGATCCCATGAAAGTGTCTTTCTCCCGCTCCATGCTGACCGCGTTCGCCGCGGCGGCACTTGTCGCGTCGGGCGCGGCGCACGCCGATGTCGATCTCGCGAAGAGCAAGGTGTCTGCCGTGTCGAAGCAGATGAACGTGCCGACCGAAGGCGCGTTCAAGAAGTTTTCCGCGCAGGTGAAGTTCGACCCGGCGAAGGCCGCGCAGGGCAGCGCGCAAATGACGATCGACGTCGCGAGCTTCGACCTCGGCGACAAGATGTACAACGACCAGGTCGCCGGCAAGGACTGGTTCGACGCCAAGGCGTATCCGCAGGCGACGTTCGTGTCGTCGGCGATCGCGCCGGCCGGCGGCAACAAGTACAACGTGACCGGCAAGCTGACGATCAAGGGCAAGTCCGAGACCGTCACGGTGCCCGTCACGGTCGCGCAAAGCGGCGCGACGCAGACGTTCGACGGCGTGCTGCCGATCAAGCGTTCGGCCTTCAACGTCGGCACCGGCGAATGGAAGGACACGTCGATCGTCGCCGACGAAGTGCAGATCAAGTTCCATCTCGTTGCCACGAAGTAAGCGGCGGGTTGCCGCCTGAACTTCAACTGAATGCCGCGCGAGGGCGCGGCGTCGTTCCCAGGAGAAAAAGTTTGAAAAAGCATCTGATCATCGCCGCCGGCGCGCTGGCCGCTTCGCTGTCGTTCTCGGCCTTCGCCGAAAGCGCGACCTACCAGTTCGACCCGAGCCACACGTACCCGAGCTTCGAGGCCGACCACTTCGGCGGCCTGTCGGTCTGGCGCGGCAAGTTCGACAAGTCGAGCGGCACCGTGACGCTCGACCGCGCGGCGAAGACCGGCACGGTCGACGTGACGACCGACATCGCGTCGATCCACACGGGCAGCGCGAAGCTCGACGAGCACCTGCAGACGGCCGAGTTCTTCGATGCGGCGAAGTTCCCGCAGGCGAACTACAAGGGCACGATCAAGTTCGACGGCGACAAGCCGGTGTCGGTGGTCGGCAACCTGACGCTGCACGGCGTCACGAAGCCGCTCACGCTGAAGATCGATTCGTTCAAGTGCATGCCGCACCCGATGCTCAAGCGTGAAGTGTGCGGCGTCGACGCAGTCGGCGAATTCAGCCGCGACGACTTCGGTCTCGACTACGGCAAGCAGTACGGCTTCAAGATGAAGACGAAGCTGCTGATCACGGCCGAAGCGGTCAAGCAGCAGTAAGGCTCCCCGACGCGGCCGGCCATCGTGCCGGCCGCGCGGACACACCGCCGCGCTCCCGTTACCGGGGGGCGCGGCGGTTTTTTTTGCGCGCCTATAATCGCCCGAGCGCAGCATGCGGCCATGCGGCGCCGGGCAGGCCGACGGCGCGAGCACGGCCGCCTCGAACAGAACGTACAACGACAAGGAGATCGCCGATGCATGCCGCCACGCAGTCCCGTTCCATTGCCTCGTCGCCGCGCGTCTGGCGCGCGGTGGTCGCCGCGTCGATCGGCAATGCGCTCGAGTGGTTCGATCTCGTCGTCTACGGCTTCTTCGCGGTCACGATCGCGAAGCTGTTCTTCCCGGCCGGCAACGACACCGTGTCGCTGCTGCTCACGCTCGGCACGTTCGGCGTGTCGTTCTTCATGCGGCCGCTCGGCGCGATCGTGCTCGGCGCGTATGCCGACCGCGCGGGCCGCAAGGCAGCGCTCACGCTGTCGATCCTGCTGATGATGGCCGGCACGCTGATCATCGCGGTGCTGCCGACCTACGAGACGATCGGCGTCGCCGCGCCGGTGATCCTCGTCGCCGCGCGGCTGATGCAGGGCTTCTCGGCCGGCGGCGAGTTCGGCAGCGCGACCGCGTTCCTCGCCGAACACGTGCCGGGCCGGCGCGGCTTCTTCGCGAGCTGGCAGGTCGCGAGCCAGGGGCTCACGACGCTGCTCGCCGCCGGCTTCGGCACCGTGCTGAACGCGCAGCTCTCGGCCGCGCAGATGGCATCGTGGGGCTGGCGCGTGCCGTTCTTCTTCGGGCTGCTGCTCGGGCCCGTCGCCTATTACATCCGCACGAAGGTCGACGAGACGCCCGAATTCCTCGCGTCCGAAGGCACCGCGAACCCGCTGCGCGACACGTTCGCGTCGCACAAGGCGCGCCTGGTTGCCGCGATGGGCGTGGTCGTGCTCGGCACCGTCGCCACCTATCTCGTGCTGTTCATGCCGACCTACGGCGTGAAGCAGCTCGGCCTCGCGCCGTCGGCCGCGTTCGCTGCGATCCTCGTCGTCGGCGTGATCCAGATGGCGTTCGCGCCGCTCGTCGGCCACTGGTCGGATCAATACGGCCGCGTGCGCGTGATGATCGCGCCGGCCATCGGCATCCTCGTGCTGATCTACCCGGCGTTCGCGTACCTCGTCGCGCATCCGGGCTTCGGCGCGCTGATCGCGCTGCAGGTGCTGCTCGCCTTCCTGATGACCGGTTACTTCGCGGCGCTGCCGGGCCTGTTGTCGGAGGTGTTCCCGGTACAGACGCGCACGACCGGGATGTCGCTCGCGTATAACGTCGCGGTGACGATCTTCGGCGGCTTCGGGCCGTTCATCATCGCGTGGCTGATCCGCGCGACCGGGATGAAGACCGCGCCGAGCTTCTACCTGATGTTCGCGGCCGTGCTGAGCCTCGCGGCGCTGGTCGTGCTGCGCAAGCGATTCGGTTTTCGATAGACAGGCGGCGCGTCAGCGGTCGGCGCGCTCGCATACCGGCTGCGCCGGCATCAGTTGCGCCGGCGCGTCGATGGTCCGCACCGGGCGCCCCGCGAGTGCGGCGAGCGCCTGCTGAAGCTGCCAGTCGGCGGCGGTGCCGAACGCGCGCTGCGGCAGTGCCGTGCTCCTCGCCGTATCGACCTTCGCGCGCACGCGCGCGTCGCGCAGCTTCTGCCGCGCCTTGCGCACCTTCGCGAACGGGTCGGGCGCCAGCCGGTCCGCATACGGCGCCCGCGCGAGATCGACTTCGCGGTACCACAGCAGCACGCCGTCGACGTCCGAGTCGCGGCGCGGCGGCACGAGCCAGTCCGGCACGACACCGTAGCCGTCCATCGGGCAGCCGTTCGGCCGCAGGTTGCGCGCGTACGTGAAGTTCAGGCGCGTGCCGTCGATCAGGTCGACGCCCGTCTGTGCGAGCCCCTTCCCGTAGGTCGGCATGCCGAGCAGTTTCGCGCGGCCGAGATCCTTCAGCGCGGCCGCGGTCGCCTCGGCGGCCGACGCGCTCTGTCCGTCGACGAGCACGACGAGCGGCACGGTGCGCCACCAGTCGTCGGCCTGCAGCGGCGCGAGCGGATCCTGCCCGTGCATGACGGGCAGTTCGTAGTCGGGCCAGTTGGTCGTGTAGCGGCGGCGGTGCGTGTCGCCGCGCTCGACCGTCACCATCGTGGTGCGGTCGCGTCCCGCGAACAGCGCGGTGATGCCGATCGCCGCATTGAGCGCGCCGCCGCCGTTGATGCGCAGGTCGAGGATCAGCCCTTTCACCGGCGGGCCCGCGCGGCGCGCGGCCTGCACGGCGTCGACATAGTCGCCGACCGCCGGCTCCGGAAAGCTCGACAGCCGCGTGTACAGGAGGTCGCCGTCGAGCCGCTTCGCGATCGCCGGATGCGGCTTGACGATCGCGCGCACCGGCGCGAAGGTCAGCACTTCGTGCTTCGCGCCGCGCTGCACCGTGAGCTTCAGCGGCACGCCCGCGTCACCCTTTGCCAGTTTCAGGAGTTCGCCGCTGTCGATGCCGACGACGCTCCTGTCGTTCATCGCGACGACGAGATCGTCCGGCCGCACGCCGGCCTTCTCGGCCGGTGCGTCGGGAATCACGTCGATGATGTGCAGTCCGTCGGGCCGCGTCTCGAACACGATCCCGATGCCCGGCGTACCGTCGCGCACCCGCCGCTCGTCGTCGCGCCGTTCCTGCTCCTCCTTCGCGTTGAAGAAACGCGCGTACGGCAGCGTCTTGATGCCGTCGTGGGTCGCGGCGTCGAGCAGCGCGCCGATGTCGACGTCGGTCAGGTGCTGTTTCTTCAGTACTTCGACGGCCGCCTTCAGTTCGCAGAGCTGCGGTTCCCAGTCGGGCGGGCAGGGCGAGGGCGGTTGGGCGGCGGGTACCGAAGCGGCGGATGGCGAAGTGACGGGCAGCGAAGCGGCGGCTGGTGCAGACGCCGGTTGCGCACCGGCGAGCGGCGCATACGGGAACGCGGCCGCGGCGGCTGCGCAGACGGCAAGGCGACGAACGACATGCATGGGAGGCATCATCGGGACTGCACGTTCGGACGGGTGGCGACGGTGCCTGCCCGGCCGGCGCGCGGCCGGCATGGAGCGGGGCAGGGCGGTGACGATTGTAGCCGACGCCCGCGACGGTGCAGGTCGGGCCGGCCGCGGGCCGCATCGCGGCGACGCGCGCACAAAAAAAGCCGGCCCAAACGGGCCGGCCTTGCTTTGATGCCGAAGCAGCGGGGCGCTTAAACCTGCGCGCCTGCGTTCGGATCGTCCGGGTCGTGCGCGGCCTTCTTGTCCTTGATCAGGTCTTCGCGCTTGATGCCGAGCCACATCGCGAGCGAGCCCGCGACGAACACCGACGAGTAGATGCCGAACATGATGCCGACCGTCAGCGCGAGCGCGAAGTAGTGCAGCGTCGGGCCGCCGAAGAAGAACATCGACAGCACCATCATTTCCGTCGACGTGTGCGTGATGATCGTCCGCGACATCGTGGTCGTGATCGCGTGGTTGATCACTTCCTGCACGCTCATCTTGCGTTCGCGACGGAACGTCTCGCGGATCCGGTCGAAGATGACGACCGACTCGTTGACCGAGTAGCCGAGCACCGCGAGGATGGCCGCGAGCACCGCCAGCGAGAACTCCCACTGGAAGAACGCGAAGAAGCCGAGAATGATCACGACGTCGTGCAGGTTGGCGATGATGCCGGCCACCGCGTACTTCCACTCGAAGCGGAACGACAGGTAGATCACGATGCCGATCACGACGCACGCGAGTGCGAGCAGGCCATCGGTCGCGAGCTCCCGGCCCACCTGCGGGCCGACGAACTCGACGCGCTGCAGCGTGACGTCCGGGCTCTGCGCCTTCAGCGCGCCCATCACCTGGTCGCTCTGCTGCGCGGACGTGAGGCCTTCCTTCAGCTGCAGGCGGATCAGCACGTTGCGCGACGTGCCGAAATTCTGCACCTGCGCGTCGGCATAGCCGAGCTTGCCGAGCGTTGCCCGCACGGGTTCGAGCTCCGCGGCCTGCTGGTACTGCACCTCGATCACCGTACCGCCGGTGAATTCGACGGACAGGTGCAGCCCGCGGTGGAACAGGAAGAACACGGCGGCGAGGAACGTGACCAGCGAGATCACGTTGAACACCAGCGCGTGCCGCATGAACGGAATGTCTTTACGGATGCGGAAAAATTCCATGGTCTCGTCTCCGGGGCCTTATTGGGTCGAGCCCGGTTTCTTCGGCGATACGCGTTGCTGCGCGCGGTTGCGCAGCTGCGGCTTGCCGGTGCGCGGCGCGTTGCCCTGCGCCGGGGCGGCGAGCTTCGCGGCGCGCGCGGTGTCGGTCGATTCGTCCACGTCGGTGAACGACGCGGCGGCTGCGGCGCCTTCCGGCTTCCACACCTGGCCGATCGCGAGCGACTTCAGCTTCTTGCGGCCGCCGTACCAGAGGTTGACGATCCCGCGCGAGAAGAACACCGCGGAGAACATCGACGTCAGGATACCGAGGCAGTGCACGATCGCGAACGCGCGGACCGGGCCCGAGCCGAACGCGAGCAGCGCGAGGCCGGCGATCAGCGTCGTGACGTTCGAGTCGAGAATCGTCGCCCACGCATGCGCGTAGCCGGCCTGGATCGCGAGCTGCGGCGGCTGGCCGGCGCGCAGTTCTTCACGCACGCGCTCGTTGATCAGCACGTTCGAGTCGATCGCCATGCCGAGCGCGAGCGCGATAGCCGCGATACCGGGCAGCGTCAGCGTCGCCTGCATCAGCGACAGCACGGCGACGAGCAGCAGCAGGTTCACCGACAGGCCGATCACCGACACCACGCCGAACAGCATGTAGTACGCGATCATGAACACGGCGATCGCGCAGAAGCCCCAGATCACCGAGTGGACGCCCATCTTGATGTTGTCGGCGCCGAGGCTCGGGCCGATCGTGCGTTCCTCGATGATGTCCATGGGAGCGGCGAGCGAACCGGCGCGCAGCAGCAGCGCGAGGTCGGCCGCGGCCTGCGGCGTCGGCTGGCCCGTGATCTGGAAGCGGTCGCCGAGTTCGGACTGGATTGTCGCGACCGTCAGCACTTCGCCCTTGCCCTTCTCGAACAGCACCATCGCCATCGGCTTGCCGATGTTCTCGCGCGACACCGCGCGCACCGAGCGGCCGCCCGCCGAATCGAGGCGGATGTTGACCGACGGACGCTGGTGCTCGTCGAAGCCGGCCGACGCATCGATGATGCGGTCGCCGGTGAAGATCACGTCCTTCTTCAGCAGCACGGGCGCCTGGTTGCCCTGCGTGAACAGCTCCTCGCCCGGCGGCACGGGGTCGTTCGGGTTCGGGTGCGTGTTGATCGGGTCGGCAAGGCGCGCCTCGAGCGTCGCGGTGCGGCCGATGATGTCCTTCGCCTTCGCGGTGTCCTGCACGCCCGGCAGTTCGACGACGATGCGGTCGCTGCCTTGCTGCTGCAGGATCGGCTCGGACACGCCGAGCTCGTTCACGCGGTTGTGGAGCGTCGTCAGGTTCTGCTTGAGCGCGGCGTCCTCGACGGACTTCTGCACGGCCGGCGTGAACGTGCCGACGACTTGCGTGCCGCCGCCGCCGGGCTGCGTCGCCCATTGCAGTTCGGTGATCGAAGCGGCGAGCACCTTGCGGGCGTCGTCCGCCGTCTGCGCATCGCTGAAGTTGACGACCACGGACTGGTCGACGCGGCTCACGCCGCCGTCGCGGATGTTCTTGTCGCGCAGCAGCGAGCGTGCGTCGGATGCGTCGGAGTCGAGCTTCTTCGTGAGCGCGCCCGTCATGTCGACCTGGAGCAGGAAGTGCACACCGCCGCGCAGGTCGAGGCCGAGATACATCGGCAGCGCGTGCAGGGCCGTCAGCCAGCGCGGCGACGCGCTCTGCAGGTTCAGTGCGACGACGTACTGCGGATCGTTCGGGTCGGCGTTCAGCGACTTCTGCAGCAGGTCCTTGACGCGCAGCTGCGTATCGGTGTCCTTCAGGCGCACGCGGATGTTCGCGTTGGTCGCCGTGTTCTCGAAGGTGACGTCGTCCGGCGTGATCTGCGCGGACGCGAGCGCCGATTCGACCTGGGTCAGCGTGGTCGAGTCGAGCTTGACCGTGGCCTTGCCGCTCGACA
This sequence comes from Burkholderia sp. BCC1972, assembly GCF_905339605.1. Lineage (NCBI taxonomy): Bacteria > Pseudomonadati > Pseudomonadota > Betaproteobacteria > Burkholderiales > Burkholderiaceae > Burkholderia > Burkholderia sp. BCC1972. The sequence continues at coordinate 48,902 of NZ_CAJPGH010000005.1, forward strand.
CTTGCACCGCCGGCGCTTCGCCGAAGAAGTTGGGCAATGTGTACAGAAGGCCGATGGCGAGCGCCACGACCATCACGACATATTTCCAGAGTGGATAACGATTCATGAGGGGGCCGAACGGGTGGTTGGCGTGACAGCGTCGCGTCCGGCGACGCGGCGGCCCGCTCTCTCAGGCGGGCACGGCGCGGGGAGCCGGACGCTCGGTGAAGGGCTTACAGCGACTTGATCGTGCCCTTCGGCAGAATGGTCGTGACGGCAGCCTTCTGCACGGTGATTTCGGTGCCTTCGGCGATTTCGACGCCGATGTAGCCTTCGGTGACCTTCGTCACCTTGCCGACGAGGCCACCGCTCGTGACGACTTCGTCGCCCTTGGCCATGGCCGCGAGCATGTTGCGGTGTTCCTTCTGGCGCTTCATCTGCGGACGGATCATGATGAAGTAGAGCACCGCGAACATCAGGATGAGCGGCAGGAAGCTCATCAGGCTCGATTCGGCGCCACCGGCACCTTGCGCGAAGGCATTGGAAATGAACGGCACGTTGGTCTCTCCGTAGGGGAAGATCGAAAAATAAGCCGGTTATTCTACCACCGGCCCCATCCGCAAACGGATCGGCAAATGCGCTTTCGGATCAAGCTGTTAAAGCGCGAACCGACACCGTTACGGCTTATATGGAAAGGCAATTGTAATATTTGGCGGTCGTGTCGGGTCGTCGGGGCGTGTCATTTAGTACTCGTCTTATGCGACGAACCGCCGCGCAAGCCATCGCGCGGCCGGCCGGTCAGTCGACCCCTCTCGCCCGATCCTCCGCGAAGCGCTGGCGGAATGCGTCGAACGTGTGGGTCTCGATCGCCTCGCGGATCTCGCTCATCAGCTGCAGGTAGTAGTGCAGGTTGTGGATCGTGTTGAGCTGCGCGCCGAGGATTTCGCCGACGCGGTGCAGGTGATGCAGGTAGCCGCGCGAGAAGTTCTGGCAGGTGTAGCACGTGCAGCTCGCGTCGAGCGGCTTCAGCGAGTTCTTGTGCGTCGCGTTGCGGATCTTCACGTCGCCGAAGCGCGTGAACAGCCAGCCGTTGCGCGCGTTGCGGGTCGGCATCACGCAGTCGAACATGTCGATGCCGTTCGCGACGCCCTCGACCAGGTCCTCCGGCGTGCCGACGCCCATCAGGTAGTGCGGCTTGTCGGCCGGCAGCTTCGGGCCCACGTGCTGCAGCACGCGCATCATGTCTTCCTTCGGCTCGCCGACCGACAGCCCGCCGATCGCGAGGCCGTGGAAGCCGAGTTCCGCGAGGCCCGCGAGCGATTCGTCGCGCAGGTCCTCGAACATTCCGCCCTGCACGATCCCGAAGAGGGCATTCGGGTTGCCGAGCCGGTCGAATTCGTCGAGCGAGCGCTTCGCCCAGCGCAGCGACATGCGCATCGAGTCGGCCGCTTCCTTGTGCGTCGTCGGCACGCCGTCGGTCGCGTACGGCGTGCACTCGTCGAACTGCATCACGATGTCGGAGTTCAGCACCTTTTGGATCTGCATCGATACTTCCGGCGACAGGAACAGCTTGTCGCCGTTGATCGGCGACGCGAACGTGACGCCGTCCTCGGTGATCTTGCGCAGGTCGCCGAGCGAGAACACCTGGAAGCCGCCCGAGTCGGTCAGGATCGGCTTGTTCCAGCCCATGAAGCCGTGCAGGCCGCCGTGCGCGTCGATCGTGTCGAGGCCCGGGCGCAGCCACAGGTGGAACGTGTTGCCGAGGATGATCTGGGCCTTGATCTCGTGCAGCTCGCGCGGCTGGATCGCCTTCACGGTGCCGTACGTGCCGACCGGCATGAAGATCGGCGTCTCGACCGTGCCGTGGTTGAGCTTCACGCGGCCGCGTCGCGCGTGGCCGTCGGTCGTCAGCAGTTCGAATTCGAGCCCGTTTGCCGGGCGGTCCTGCACGGGGGCGTGCTGATGAGCGTGCGTATCGTGGGATGAACCTTCGGTCATCGCGTCATTCTCCTTGCCACCGGGCTGCTCTGCATGGGACCAGAGTAACCGCTAAAGCGCTAACTCTGGATCGCAAGTCCGGCGCATGTTGGAAACGCCGCCGGGAATCCGGCGGCGGGGAAAGCGGGTGCGTGCGAGCATCGCACGCACAACGTGAAAGCGGAACCTGGCCGTTCGGTACGGTAGCCGTCGTCCGTGTCGCGCCAGTGGCGCCTGCCGCATTTACGCGCGCGGCGCCTCCGGCGTGTCGCGCCGCGTGAGCAGCATCGCGTCGCCGTAGCTGAAGAAGCGGTAGCGTTCGGCGATCGCGTGGCGGTACGCGGCACGAATCGTCTCGACGCCCGCGAACGCGGACACCAGCATCAGCAGCGTCGACTTCGGCAGGTGGAAGTTCGTGACGAGCCGGTCGACCACGCGGAACCGGTAGCCGGGCGTGATGAAGATGTCGGTCTCGGCCTGCGTCGCCGCGAGCGGGCGGCCCGCTTCGTCGGCCGAGCGCGCGGCGGCTTCGAGCGCGCGCATCGACGTCGTGCCGACCGCGATCACGTTGCCGCCGCGGGCGCGGGTCGCGGCGATCCGGTCGACCAGCGACTGCGGCAGGTCGTACCACTCGCTGTGCATCTTGTGCTCGGCGATGTTGTCGACGCGCACCGGCTGGAACGTGCCGGCGCCGACGTGCAGCGTCAGCGTCGCGCGCTCGACGCCCATCGCGTCCAGCTTGTCGAGCAGCGGCCGGTCGAAGTGCAGGCCGGCCGTAGGAGCTGCGACCGCGCCCGGATTGCTCGCGTAGACGGTCTGGTAGCGCGTCTCGTCGGTCGCGTCGGGATCGTGCTCGATATACGGCGGCAGCGGCAGGCGGCCGAACTGCTCGATCAGGTCGAGGCACGGCGCGGGGAAGTGCAGCGTGAAGAACGGCTCGACGCGCTCGCCGACCGTCACGTCGAAGGCGTCGGCGAGGCGCAGCGTCGTGCCGGCGCCCGGCGACTTGCTCGCGCGGATCTGCGCGAGCGCCGTGTGCGTGCCCGTCACGCGCTCGATCAGCACCTCGATCTTGCCGCCGCTGGCCTTCTGGCCGAAGAACCGCGCCTTCAGCACCTTGGTATCGTTGAAGACGAGCAGGTCGCCGGGCGCGATGCACGACGGCAGCTCGGCGAAATGGCGGTCGACGAAGCGTGCGGGCTCGACGCTGCGGTCGACCTCGAGCAGGCGGCTCGCGGTGCGATCGGGCAGCGCGGTTTGTGCGATCAGCTCGGGCGGCAGATTGAAATCGAAATCGGAAAGCGTGAACATGCGGGCTGGTTCGAAGCGGCCGGCGGGCGTCGCCGGCAGGGCGGAAACGCGTAATTGGGGCGCGCGAGCCGCTATGATGACGGGATGCGCGGCCTGGCCGGCGTCGTTCGTTCGGACGACGTGAAAGCCGCTATTGTACTTGCCTTACGAAGCACCCAGACGATCCGATGCCAGTGTCACCACGCCGTTCCCCCGCTGCCGTTGCCGATTCCGCCGATCCGTTCGACGCGGAGGACGTCGCGCCGCCCGCACAAAGTGCGGGAGAGCGTGCGGCGCCGCGCCGCGCCGGCCCGAAGCGCGGCGCCGACGGGCGGCTCGCGCAGCCGGCCGCCGCCGCGCCCGATGCCGAAGGCGCCGCCAGCGACGAAGCGGGCGCGGCCGGCGCGAAGCGCAAGAAGAAGGCGGCCGACAAACCGGTGAAGACCGTCGACAAGCTCGCGAAGCTCGGCCTCACGCGCTCGATCGATCTCGTGCTGCACCTGCCGATGCGCTACGAGGACGAAACCACGCTCACGCCGATTGGCGAGCTGCTGCCGGGCGGCATCGCGCAGACCGAAGGCGTCGTGTTCGACAACGAGGTCACATTCCGTCCGCGCCGCCAGCTCGTCGTGAAGATCCAGGACGACGACGGCGAGCACCTGGTGCTGCGCTTCCTGAATTTCTACGGGTCGCAGGTCAAGCAGATGGCCGTCGGACAGCGGCTGCGCGTGCGCGGCGACGTGCGCGGCGGCTTCTTCGGGATGGAGATGGTGCACCCGGCCGTGCGCGTCGTCGAAGCCGATGCGCCGCTGCCGCAGGTGCTCACGCCCGTCTACCCGAGCACGGCCGGCGTGTCGCAGGCCTACCTGCGCAAGGCGATCGAGAATGCGGTCGAGCGCACGCCGCTGCCGGAGCTGCTGCCGCCCGAGATCCAGCGCGACTACCTGAAGCCGCTCGACGTGCCGACGCTCGAGCAGGCCGTGCGCATCCTGCACCACCCGCGTGTCGACTCCGACGAAGCCGCGCTGATGGACGGCTCGCATCCGGCGTGGACGCGCATCAAGTTCGAGGAGCTGCTCGCGCAGCAGCTGTCGCTCAAGCGTGCGCACGAGGAGCGCCGCACGCGCGCGGCGCCCGCGATGCCGCGCCGCACCGCGACCGATGCCGATGCGCTGACGACGCGGCTCTACGCGGCGCTGCCGTTCACGCTGACGGGCGCGCAGGCGCGCGTCGTCGACGAGATCGCGCACGACCTCACGCTCGCGCACCCGATGCAGCGCCTGCTGCAGGGCGACGTCGGCAGCGGCAAGACGGTCGTCGCGGCGCTGGCCGCCACGCAGGCGATCGACGCCGGCTACCAGGCCGCGCTGATGGCGCCGACCGAAATTCTCGCGGAGCAGCACGCGCGCAAGCTGCGCGCGTGGCTCGAGCCGCTCGGCGTCACGGTCGCTTGGCTCGCGGGCAGCCTGAAGGCGAAGGAGAAGCGTGCGGCGATCGAGGCGGCCGCGCTCGGCACCGCGCAGCTCGTGATCGGCACGCACGCGATCATCCAGGACACGGTCGAATTCGCGCGGCTCGGCCTGGTGATCGTCGACGAACAGCACCGTTTCGGCGTCGAGCAGCGCCTCGCGCTGCGCGCGAAGGCCGCGAACGCGGCCAACGGCGCGCGCGACTTCCAGCCGCACCAGCTGATGATGTCGGCCACGCCGATCCCGCGCACGCTCGCGATGACGTACTACGCGGATCTCGAGGTCTCGACGATCGACGAGTTGCCGCCGGGCCGCACGCCCGTGCTGACGCGCCTCGTCGGCGACGCGCGGCGCGAGGAGGTGATCGCCCGCGTGCGCGAGGCCGCGTTGACCGGGCGCCAGGTGTACTGGGTGTGCCCGCTGATCGAGGAAAGCGAGACGCTGCAGCTGCAGACGGCCGTCGAGACCTACGAGACGCTGGCGGCGGCGCTGCCCGAGCTGAAGGTCGGGCTCGTGCACGGCCGGTTGTCGCCGGCCGACAAGGCCGCCGTGATGGAAGCGTTCACGCGCAACGAAGTCCAGCTGCTCGTCGCGACGACCGTGATCGAGGTCGGCGTCGACGTGCCGAACGCGTCGCTGATGGTGATCGAGCACGCGGAGCGTTTCGGCCTCGCGCAACTGCACCAGCTGCGCGGCCGCGTCGGGCGCGGCACCGCGGCGTCGGTGTGCGTGCTGCTGTACACGGGGCCGCTGTCGCTGACGGGCCGCGAGCGGCTGAAGACGATGCGCGAGACGACCGACGGCTTCGAGATCGCGCGGCGCGACCTCGAAATCCGCGGCCCCGGCGAATTCCTCGGCGCGCGCCAGTCGGGCGCGGCGATGCTGCGTTTCGCGAACCTCGAGACCGACGGCTGGCTGATCGACCCGGCCCGTGAAGCCGCGACGCGGCTGATTGCCGCGTATCCCGAGGTCGTCACGCAGCATCTCGCACGCTGGCTCGGCGCGCGGGAGCAGTACCTGAAAGCCTGATTCGCCGGCCCGGGGCCGGATCGAAAGACCGTCGATCGACGCATCGCGATGCCGAGAAACTTGGCGAACCGGTGCCAGAGGGTGTATAAATTAAACCTATCGCCTGTATATCTCTGATTGACCCACAATGACGCTGACTGAATTGAAATACATCGTCGCGGTCGCGCGCGAACGGCATTTCGGCCGCGCGGCCGAAGCCTGCTTCGTGAGCCAGCCGACGCTGTCGGTGGCGATCAAGAAGCTTGAAGACGAGCTCAACGTGCAGATTTTCGAGCGCGGCGCGAGTGAAGTGAGCGTGACGCCGATCGGTGACCAGATCGTCACGCAGGCGCAGCGCGTGCTCGAGCAGACCTTCGCGATCAAGGAGATCGCGAAGCAGGGCAAGGACCCGCTGGTCGGTCCGTTCCGTCTCGGCGTGATCTACACGATCGGGCCGTACCTGCTGCCGACGCTCGTCAAGCAAATGATCCAGCGTGTCCCGCAGATGCCGCTGATGCTGCAGGAGAATTACACGCTGAAGCTGCTCGAACTGCTGAAGCAGGGCGAGATCGACGCCGCGATCATGGCGCTTCCGTTCCCGGAAACCGGCCTGATGGTGCGCCCGCTGTACGACGAGCCGTTCGTCGTCGCATTGCCGGCCGGCCATCCGTGGGAGAAACGCGAGGAAATCGACGCCGAGGACCTGAAGCAGGAAACCATGCTGCTGCTCGGCAACGGCCATTGCTTCCGCGATCACGTGCTCGGCGTGTGCCCGGAGCTGATGCGCTTCTCGCAAACGGCCGACGGCATCCAGAAGACCTTCGAGGGCTCGTCGCTCGAGACCATTCGCCACATGGTCGCGAGCGGCGTCGGCATCACCGTGCTGCCGCGGATGTCGGTGGCCGAGGTCGGCCCGCGCGCGAACGGGCCCGACGCCGAGCTGCTGTCGTACGTGCCGTTCAACGAACCGGTGCCCGACCGCCGCGTGGTGCTCGTGTGGCGCAAGAGCTTCACCCGGATGCCGGCGATCGACGCGATCAGCGACGCGATTGCCGCATGCGAGCTGCCGGGCGTGGCGAAGCTCGACATGCCGGCCACGATGAACTGAGCGCGCATCGCGCACATACCTGTGGCGGCATGATGAACGGGGTCTTGCGACCCCGTTTATTTTTCCCTATCGCATAGATGAAATTTATTAAATTCAATTACTCGATAGATGTAGATAGAATCCTCTACATGGATCGGCGTCATGCCGACGTACGGTCCGCACGCTCGATGCAAGCGTCAAAGGAGGATGTCATGATGCGGTCGGTATTGCAGCACGCGCAGCGGAACATGCCGTCGCGCGACGCGGTCGTACATCGCGCCAGGGCGGCGGTCCGCAGCCTGCGTCCGATTGCGTTCGCGTACCTGGCGGACCGTGTGTATGGCGGATGAGTGCCGCCGCACGCCGGTCCTGTGTTCCCCCGATTTACCCGCCGTCGAGCCATGAGGGAGCATTGCATGCCCGAAAGCTGGAACACCACGCGCATCGCCGGCACGACGACTGCCGGCAGCCGCTTCCCCGGGCGCCTCGCCTGCGGCGCGTCGCGGCGGGAACGCGTGCCGAATGCCGCGCACGACATCCCGTAGTACGACAGGAGGACCTGCCTGTTCAGTTTCTTATCCCCCGCAATGCTCCACGAACCGCGCCCGGCACGTGGGGGCCTACGAGCAAGTAAAGGAGAAAACGCATGTCGAACGAAACGAAGTGCCCGTTCAACCACACCGCAGGCAGCGGCACGACGAACAAGGACTGGTGGCCGAATCAGCTGAACCTCAACGTCCTGCATCGGCATTCTGCGCTGTCCGATCCGATGGACAAGGATTTCGACTACGCCGAGGCGTTCAAGAAGCTGGATCTCGCGGCGGTCAAGAAAGACCTGCACGCGCTGATGACGGCGTCGCAGGACTGGTGGCCGGCCGACTTCGGCCACTACGGCGGCCTGTTCATCCGGATGGCATGGCATAGCGCCGGCACGTATCGCACGGCCGACGGCCGCGGCGGCGCAGGCGGCGGGCAGCAGCGCTTCGCGCCGCTCAACAGCTGGCCGGACAACGTGAGCCTCGACAAGGCGCGCCGGCTGCTGTGGCCGATCAAGCAGAAGTACGGCCGCAACATCTCGTGGGCCGACCTGCTGATCCTGACCGGCAACGTCGCGCTCGAATCGATGGGCTTCAAGACGTTCGGCTACGCGGGCGGCCGCGTCGACACGTGGGAACCGGACGACGTCTACTGGGGCTCGGAAAAGATCTGGCTGGAACTGAGCGGCGGCCCGAACAGCCGCTACACGGGCAAGCGCGAACTCGAGAGCCCGCTCGCCGCGGTGCAGATGGGCCTCATCTACGTGAACCCGGAAGGCCCGGACGGCAATCCCGACCCGGTCGCCGCCGCGCACGACATCCGCGAGACGTTCGCGCGGATGGCGATGAACGACGAGGAAACGGTCGCGCTGATCGCGGGCGGCCACACGTTCGGCAAGACCCACGGCGCCGGTCCGGCGTCGAACGTCGGCCCCGAGCCGGAGGCCGCGGGCCTCGAAGAGCAGGGGCTCGGCTGGAAGAGCACGTTCGGCACGGGCAAGGGCAAGGACGCGATCACGAGCGGCCTCGAGGTCACGTGGACGTCGACGCCGACCCAGTGGAGCAACGATTTCTTCAAGCACCTGTTCAGCTACGAGTGGGAGCTGACGAAGAGCCCGGCCGGCGCGCACCAGTGGGTCGCGAAGGATGCCGGTGAAGTGATTCCGGATGCGTTCGACCCGTCGAAGAAGCATCGCCCGACGATGCTGACGACCGACCTGTCGCTGCGTTTCGACCCGGCCTACGAAAAGATCTCGCGCCGCTTCTACGAGAACCCGGCCGAGTTCGCCGACGCGTTTGCGCGTGCCTGGTTCAAGCTCACGCACCGCGACATGGGGCCGCGCGCGCGCTATCTCGGCCCGGAAGTGCCGGCCGAACACCTGCTGTGGCAGGACCCGATCCCGGCCGTCGACCACCCGCTGATCGACGACGCCGACGTCGCCGCGCTGAAGGCGAAGGTGCTGGCGACGGGCCTGACGGTGTCGCAGCTCGTGTCGACCGCCTGGGCGTCGGCAGCGACGTTCCGCGGGTCGGACAAGCGCGGCGGCGCGAACGGTGCACGCATCCGCCTGGCGCCGCAGAAGGACTGGGAAGTGAACCGTCCGGCCGAGCTCGCGAAGGTGCTCGAGACGCTCGAAGGCGTGCAGAAGGCGTTCAACGACGCGCAGACGGGCGGCAAGAAGGTGTCGCTCGCCGACCTGATCGTGCTGGCCGGTGCGGCCGGCGTCGAGCAGGCGGCGAAGAACGCGGGCGTCACGGTGACGGTGCCGTTCGCACCGGGCCGCGCGGATGCGACGCAGGAAGAGACCGACGTCGAGGCAATGGCCGTGCTCGAGCCGCTCGCCGACGGTTTCCGCAACTTCCTGAAGCACGCATACAAGACGCCGGCCGAGGCGCTGCTGGTCGACAAGGCGCAACTGCTGACACTGAGCGCGCCGGAGATGACGGTGCTGGTCGGTGGCCTGCGTGTGCTCGGCGCGAATGCGGGCGACGCGAAGCACGGCGTGTTCACCGAGCGTCCGGAAGCGCTGACGAACGACTTCTTCGTGAACCTGCTCGACATGGGTACCGAATGGAAGCCGGTGTCGGCCGCGAACGACGTGTTCGAAGGGCGCGATCGCGCGACGGGCAAGGTCAAGTGGACGGGCACGCGTGTCGACCTGATCTTCGGCTCGCATGCGCAGCTGCGTGCGGTGGCCGAGGTGTACGGCAGCGCGGACGCGAAGGAGAAGTTCGCACGCGACTTCGTCGCGGCCTGGAACAAGGTGATGAACCTCGACCGCTTCGACCTCGCATGAACGTCGCCGTGCGGTAGCGCGGCGAGGCAGTAACGGGAAACGGCCGGTCGTCCGACCGGCCGTTTCTACTGGACCACGGATTTCGTTGAAGGAGTGACGATCATGACGCAAATGATATTGAACATGCGCGCCGCATTGGCGGCGCCGAAGGTGCGGGCGCCGGCCGAGATCGCGCGGTACGTGGTCGGATTCGCGATCGTCATCGGCGGTGTGGCCGAACTGGTGTCACAGGCGTTGCGCGCGATCGCGGCCGCCTGAACGCGGCGCGCGGTCGACAGGCAGGTAGTCGGATTCGTTTTCATGGCCTTGGTTCGTTGAATAAGGAGTCCGTACCATGGCTGGAAAGATTCGTCCCGCGCCGATCGACGTCGGCATCGGCGACACGCACTGCAAGACGATCGCGGAAGGCCTGCGGCGAGCGACGAACCGACCGCCGACCTGCTGACGCAGCGCGCTGCAGGCGCATGAAAAGACCGCCTGGATGCTACGGTCGCTACTCGCGCCAAGCGCGGCACGGCCGGGGCAGGGTGCCCGTCGGCCCGATCCGCCGACGTGGCCAATCTGTCCCTTGATTGAGGCGCGTTGCGGCACAGCCGCGTATGGCGGGCCCAGGCCGCGTATGCGCACCCGTCGGCAGCCGGCTGCGGGTCGTTCCGACATGACGCGAAGCGCCGCTCGGCTCTAAAATGCCGGGGTTATCTTCCCGGTGCTTCGCCATGCTTGCCCGCTTTCCCCTGTATCTGCGGCTCGTCCGGATGGACAAGCCGATCGGCAGCCTGCTGCTGCTGTGGCCGACGCTCAACGCGCTGTGGATCGCGTCGGACGGCCATCCGCGCTGGCCGCTGCTCGTGATCTTCACGCTCGGCACGCTGCTGATGCGTTCGGCCGGCTGCGCGATGAACGACTACGCCGACCGAGATTTCGACCGTCACGTGAAGCGCACGGCCGACCGGCCGCTGACGTCGGGCAAGATCCACGCATGGGAGGCCGTCGCGATCGCGGTCGGGCTGTCGTTCATCGCGTTCCTGCTGATCCTGCCGCTGAACGCGCTGACGAAGGAGCTGTCCGTCGTCGCGCTGTTCGTCGCGGGCTCGTATCCGTTCATGAAGCGCTTCTTCGCGATTCCGCAGGCCTATCTCGGCATCGCGTTCGGCTTCGGCATCCCGATGGCGTTCGCGGCCGTGCAGGACACGGTGCCGACGATCGCGTGGGTGATGCTGGTCGCGAACATCTTCTGGTCGGTCGCGTACGACACCGAATATGCGATGGTCGATCGCGACGACGACATCAAGATCGGCATCCGCACGTCCGCGCTGACGTTCGGCCGCTTCGACGTCGCGGCCGTGATGGCGTGCTACGCGGTGACGCTCGGCATCTACGTGTGGATCGGCGCGACGCTCGGCTTCGGTCTCGTGTACTGGGCCGGCTGGGCCGCCGCGGCCGGCTGTGCGCTGTATCACTACACGCTGATCAAGGATCGCGAACGGATGCCGTGCTTCGCGGCATTCCGGCACAACAACTGGCTCGGCGGCGTGCTGTTCGCGGGGATCGCCGCGCATTACCTGCTGGCCGGCAACTGAACGACACACCGCGCGTCCTTGTGCGCGGCGCCAACAAAAAAGCGACCTGCCGGTCGCTTTTTTACGTCCGGCGCCGGCAAAACCGGCGCCGCGGTCGCGCTTACGCGCGGCCGAGCTCGTCGCCCATTTCCTTCGCGCGCGCTTCGGCCGCGAGCGCGCCGCGCACGATCGCTTCCTTCACGCCCTGCGCATCGAATGCCGCGAGCGCGGCGGCCGTCGTGCCGCCCTTCGACGTCACGCGTTCGCGCAGCACGCTCGCCGGCTCGCCCGATTGCGCGGCCAGTTGCGCGGCGCCCGTGAACGTCGCGACCGCAAGCGCGCGGCCCTGTTCGTCGTTCATGCCGAGGCGGCGCGCGGCTTCCTGCAGCGCCTCGATGAAATAGAACACGTACGCGGGGCCGCTGCCCGAAATGGCCGTGACGGCGTCGAGCTGCGATTCGTCGTCGAACCACACGATCTCGCCGACCGCGCCGAGCACGTTCGACGCGAGTTCGCGGCCCGCCGCGTCGACGCCCGGCAGTGCGGCGAGGCCCGTCACGCCCATGCCGACCAGCGCGGGCGTGTTCGGCATCGTGCGCACGACGCGCACGTAGTCGCCGAGCCAGCGCGCGATATCCGTGCCGCGGATGCCGGCCGCGATGCTGATCACGAGCTGCGACGTCAGGTGCGGCGCGAGCGCCTGCGCGACGTCCTTCAGCACCTGCGGCTTCACCGCGAGCACGATCGCGTCGTAACCGGCGAGCGTCGCGTCGATGGCCGCGCCGGTGCGCACGCCGAATTGCTGCGCGGCGCGCGCGCGAACGTCTTCGTTGACGTCGATGGCATACAGGCCGTCGGCGGCGACGCCGCGCTTGATCAGGCCGCCGATCAGGGCCGCGGCCATGTTGCCGCCGCCGATGAATGCGATTTTCATGATGTCCGAATGAGCAAGTGAGTGAACGGAAAGGCGGAAGCGGGCGCGGCGCTCAGTGCGAGTAATCGCGCGCGCCGAAGATCGCGGTGCCGACGCGCACGATCGTCGCACCTTCGAGCACGGCCGCGTCGAGATCGGCGGACATGCCCATCGACAGCGTGTCGAGCGGCAGGCCGTCGGCGCGCAACGTGTCGAACAGCGCGCGCAGCGCGCGATGCGGCACGCGTTGCGCATCGGTGTCGCCGGCCGGTTCGGGAATCGCCATCAGGCCGCGCAGCCGCAGCGACGGCAGCGCGGCGACCGCGCGTGCGACCTCGGCGACGTCGGCCGGCGCGACGCCGCTCTTCGACGCCTCGCCGCTGATGTTCACCTGTACGCACACATTGAGCGGCGGCAGGTGCGCGGGGCGCTGTTCCGACAGGCGCTGCGCGATCTTCAGCCGGTCGACCGAATGGACCCAGTCGAAACGCTCGGCGACAGGGCGCGTCTTGTTCGATTGCAACGGCCCGATGAAATGCCATTCGAGGCTCGTGCGCAGGTCGGCGAGCGCGTCGATCTTGTCGATCGATTCCTGCACGTAGTTTTCGCCGAATGCGCGTTGCCCGGCCGCATGTGCGGCGCGCACGTCGTCGGCGGGAAACGTCTTCGACACGGCGAGCAGCGCAATGGCGGCGGGATCGCGGCCGGCCGCGCGGGCGGCGTCGGCAATGCGGCGATGAACGGATGCGAGACGGGCGGCAAGATCGGACATGACGGGCACGAAAGCAGGCACGGAAGCAGCCACGGAAGCGGGCATGAAGCCGATGCGCCGCGACACGCGCCGCATCGATCCGCTCATTATACGGACGCTGCGCGCCAGCCCGTCATTGGGGGAGCAGCGCTCAGCCGTACAGCAGATGCTCGACGAGCTGGACCCAGTGGGCGACCGGAATCTGCGTGCCGCTCTGCAGGTGGGCGATGCAGCCGATGTTGCCGGACACGATCATCTGCGGCTCGAGCGCCTGCAGCTTCAGCAGCTTCTGCTTGCGCAACCGGTACGACAGCGACGGCTGCGTCAGCGAATAGGTGCCGGCCGAGCCGCAGCACAGATGGCTGTCGGCCGGCAGCCGCACGTCGATGCCGAGCGTCTCGAGCAGCCGCTCGACCTTGCCGCGCGACTGCTGGCCGTGCTGCAGCGTGCACGGCGGGTGGTACGCGACCGTATGGATCGCGCGGCGCCGCGCGAGCGTCGCGAGTTCGGCCTCGAACGCGAGCAGCACGTCGGAGATGTCGCGCGTCAGCGACACGATGCGCTGCGCCTTCTCCGCGTAAGCCGGATCGTCGCGCAACAGGTGCGCATATTCGAGCACCGTCGCGCCGCAGCCCGACGCATTCATCACGATCGCCTCGGCACCCTGTTCGACGTGCGGCCACCACGCGTCGATGTTGCGGCGCGCGTCGTCGAGCGCTTCGTCGTGATAGTTCAGGTGCAGGCGGATCGCGCCGCAACAGCCGGCGTCGGGCGCGACGACCGTCTCGATGCCGAGCGCGTCGAGCACGCGTGCGGTCGCGATGTTGATGTTGGGCAGCATCGACGGCTGCACGCAGCCGCCCAGCATCAGCATCTTGCGTGTGTGGGTGCGGTGCGGCCATTCGAGCAGCCGCGTGCGCGGCGGCACCTTGTCGCGCAGCCGCTTCGGCAGCAGCGGCCGGACATGCTGGCCGAGCCGCATCACGGGCGAGAACAGCGCCGCATTCGGCACGAGGCTCGCGAGCAGGCGGCGCACGAGGCGTTGCTGCACGGGGCGCTGCACCTGTGCTTCGACGTGCTTGCGGCCGATCTCGACGAGCCGGCCGTACTGGACGCCGGACGGGCAGGTCGTCTCGCAGCTGCGGCACGTGAGGCAGCGGTCGAGGTGCTGCTGCGTGCTGCGCGTGACGGGCGCGCCTTCGACCATCTGCTTGATCAGGTAGATGCGGCCGCGCGGGCCGTCGAGTTCGTCGCCGAGGAGCTGGTAGGTCGGGCAGGTCGCGGTACAGAACCCGCAGTGCACGCACTTGCGCAGGATCGCGTCGGCCTCGTCGCCGTCTGGCGTGTTGCGGATGAAATCGGCGAGATTCGTTTGCATCGATCCCTCAGAGATCGGGGTAGAGCCTGCCGCGGTTGAAGATGCGCGCGGGATCGAACGCGCTCTTCAGTCCGCGGTGGATTTTCATCATCGGGGTGGGAAGCGGCGTGAACACGCCCGCGCTGCGGTCGTACGCGTCACCTGCACGGAAAAGCGTCGCGTGGCCGCCGGCCTGCTTCGCGCTCATGCGCACGGTCTGCGCGTCGGCGTCGGTGATCCACCAGCGTTGCGCACCGCCCCATTCCATCAGCTGGGTGCCGGGCAGGTGCATCGGTTCGGTGATCGACGGCAGCGACAGGCGCCACAGCGCATAGCCGGGCGGGATGCCGTTGAAGAACGGGTCGGTATGCTCGCGCAGGCCGGCCCAGAAGCGCTCGGCTTCGACCGCATCGACGACTTCGCCGCCGAGCAGCGTCTTCGCGGATTTCACGGCCGCTTCGGCGCCCGACAGGCGCAGCACGAGCGTGCCGTTGCGCCAGGCGCTTGCGCTGACGGGCAGCGGATGGCCGCCCCATTCGTTAAGCTTGCGCACCGCGTCGGTCGCGGTCATCTCGAACTTCAGCGTGACCTCGGCGACGGGCATGGGCAGCACCTTGATCGACAGGTCGAGCATCAGCCCGAGCGTGCCGAGCGCGCCGGCCATCAGCCGCGATACGTCGTAACCGGCGACGTTCTTCACGACCTGCCCGCCGAAGCGCAGCATGTCGCCGCGGCCGTTCATCAGCGTCACGCCGAGCACGAAATCGCGCGGGGCGCCGCAGGCGGCGCGGCGCGGGCCCGCGAGGCCGGCCGCGATGCAGCCGCCGACGGTGGCCGCGCGGCCGAAGTGCGGCGGCTCGAACGGCAGCATCTGGCCGCACTCGGCGAGGACGGTTTCAAGCTGCGCGAGCGGCGTGCCCGCGCGGACCGTGACGACGAGTTCCGCCGGGTCGTACGACACGACGCCCTGGAACGCCCGCGTGTCCAGTATTTCGCCCTCGAGCGCCTGGCCGTACCAGTCCTTGGTGCCGCCGCCGCGAATTCGCAGCGGCCGGCCGTCGGCACTGGCCGCGCGTATGCGCTCGGCCCATCCGGCGACGATGTCGTCCTCTTCCATGTTCGGTTGCTGCCTCGGCTTGTTGTTCGGTCGATTGTACCGGGGTGGCGCGATTCCACATCGCGACTATCCCTAAGCCCCGTATTGCAGATCGCATGCCCGCGTCGCCGCGCGAACGGGTCGCGCGCGCACGGCCGACCGCCACGGCCCGGCCGCGGGCACGGAGCGCCGCCCGCGCGCGCCGCTCAGAAGCGCGGCAGGTCGGGGTGCGGCAGCAGCCCGCCGCGCACGTGCTGGCGACCGTACTCGGCGCAGCGCGCGCGAGTCGGGATGCCCTTGTCCGGGTTCAGCAGGCCGGCCGGATCGAAGGCACGCTTGACCGCGAAGAACGCGTCGCGCTCCTGCGGCGAGAACTGGACGCACATCGAATTGAGCTTCTCGATGCCGACGCCGTGCTCGCCCGTCACGCTGCCGCCGAATTCCACGCAGCATTCGAGGATTTCCGCGCCGAACTGCTCGGCGCGGTGCAGCTCGTCCGGATCGTTCGCGTTGTACAGGATCAGCGGATGCATGTTGCCGTCGCCCGCATGGAACACGTTGATGCAGCGCAGCCCGTAGCGCGTCTCGAGCTGTTCGATGCGCGCGAGCAGCGGGCCGATCGCGCGGCGCGGCACGGTGCCGTCCATGCAGTAATAATCCGCGGAAATGCGGCCGGCGGCCGGGAACGCATTCTTGCGGCCCGACCAGTAGCGCAGCCGCTCCTGTTCGTTGCGCGACACCTGGATGCGCGTCGCGCCGTGTTCGCGCAGCACGGCCGTCATCCGCACGATCTCCTCGGCGACTTCTTCCGGCGTGCCGTCCGATTCGCACAGCAGGATCGCCTTCGCGTCGAGGTCGTAGCCCGCGTGCGTGAACGCCTCGACCGCCTGGGTGGCCGGCTTGTCCATCATCTCGAGCCCGGCCGGGATGATGCCCGACGCGATGATCGCCGCGACGGCCTCGCCGCCCTTGACGACGTCGTCGAAGCTCGCCATCACGAGCTGCGCGGTCTGCGGCTTCGGGATCAGGCGTACCGTCACCTCGGTGACGATCGCGAACATCCCTTCGCTGCCGATCATCACCGCGAGCAGGTCGAGGCCCGGCACGTCGAGCGCGAGCGAGCCGAATTCGACGATCTCGCCGTCGATCGTCACCGCGCGCACGCGCATCACGTTGTGCACGGTCAGCCCGTATTTCAGGCAATGGACGCCGCCGGAGTTTTCCGCGACGTTGCCGCCGATCGTGCACGCGATCTGAGACGACGGATCGGGCGCGTAATACAGGCCGTACGGCGCGGCGGCTTCCGAGATCGCGAGATTGCGCACGCCGGGCTGCACGGTTGCCGTGCGCGCGTACGGGTCGACTTCGACGATGCGCGTGAAGCGCGCGAGCGACAGCACGACGCCGAGCGCGATCGGCAGCGCGCCGCCCGACAGGCTCGTGCC
Source organism: Burkholderia sp. BCC1972 (assembly GCF_905339605.1). NCBI lineage: Bacteria > Pseudomonadati > Pseudomonadota > Betaproteobacteria > Burkholderiales > Burkholderiaceae > Burkholderia > Burkholderia sp. BCC1972. Next base: position 65,666 of record NZ_CAJPGH010000005.1, read on the forward strand.
GGCGCCGCGCGGCACGATCGGCACTTCCATGCGGCGGCAGATCTGCACGATCCGCTGCACCTGCGATTCGGTTTCCGGCAGCGCGACCGCGAGCGGCAGGCGGCGGTACGCGGACAGGCCGTCGCATTCGTACGGCGCGGTGTCTTCGTCGCGGTACAGCAGGCAGTGCGTCGGCAGCACGGCCATCAGCGCCTGCACGACTTCGCGCTGGCGCTGCGCGCGCGCCGCGCTCGACAGTTCGACGGGAGCGTTCATGGGATCTCCTGCGTGGGGCGCGAGCTCGCGCCGCCGGATCAGCACGTAAAAATCTTGCCCGGATTCATCAGGTTGCGCGGATCGAGCGCGAGCTTGATCGCGCGCATCGTGTCGATCGCGTTGTCGCCGTGCTCCTTCGGCAGGAAGCGCATCTTGTGCAGCCCGACACCGTGCTCGCCCGTGCAGGTGCCACCCAGCCGCAGCGCGCGCGCGACGATCCGGTCGTTGATGTGCTCGGCTTCGGCGAGCTCCTCGGGCTTGTCGGGGTCGATCAGGATCGCGACGTGGAAATTGCCGTCGCCGACATGACCGACGATCGGGCAGGGCAGCGACGATGCGCGCAGGTCGACCTCGGTTTCCTCGACGCACGCGGCGAGCTGCGAGATCGGCACGCACACGTCGGTCGTCACCGCACGGCAGCCCGGCTTCAGCTGCAGCATCGCGAAGTACGCGTTGTGGCGCGCGGCCCAGAGCCGCGTACGGTCCTCGGGGCGCGTCGCCCATTCGAAGCCCTGGCCGTTGTTCTGGCCGGCCAGTGCCTGCACGAGTTCGGCCTGTTCCTTCACGCCGGCGTCGGTGCCGTGGAATTCGAAGAACAGCGTCGGCGCTTCGGTGAGCGTCAGGTTCGAATGGCGGTTGATCGAGCGCACCGCGAGCGCATCGACGAATTCGACGCGCGCGATCGGCACGCCGATCTGGATCGTCTCGATCACCGTGCGGACCGCGTCGCCCATCGTCGGGAACGTGCAGGTCGCGGCCGACACGGCTTCGGGCAGCGGGTGCAGGCGCAGCGTGATCTCGGTGATCACGCCGAGCGTGCCTTCGGAGCCGACGAACAGGCGCGTGAGGTCGTAGCCGGCCGACGACTTGCGCGCGCGCGAGCCGGTTTTCACGATGCGGCCGTCGGCGAGCACCGCGGTCAGGCCGAGCACGTTCTCGCGCATCGTGCCGTAGCGCACGGCGTTGGTGCCCGATGCGCGCGTCGCGCTCATCCCGCCGATGCTGGCGTCGGCGCCCGGATCGATCGGGAAGAACAGGCCGGTGTCGCGCAGCGCTTCGTTGAGCGCCTTGCGCGTGATGCCCGGCTCGACCGTCACGGTCAGGTCTTCGGCGTTGATCGACAGCACGCGGTTCATTTCCGACAGGTCGAGCGACACGCCGCCGCGCACCGCGAGCAGGTGGCCTTCGAGCGACGAGCCCGCGCCGTACGGGATCAGCGGTACGCTGTAGAGCGAGCACAGCGACACGACTTCGCGCACGTCGTCGGTGCTGTGCGCGAACACGACGGCGTCGGGCAGTTGCGGATCGAAAGGCGATTCGTCACGGCCGTGGTGCGCGCGGACCGCGTCGGCGGTCGACACGCGCTCGCCGAAGGCGGCGCGCAGCGCATCGAGCATGGCGGGAGGCAGCGGACGGCGCGTGGTGGCCGGCGGGGCAGGGTGATTCACGAATGTCTCCTGGCGGCTTGTCGAACTTTCGGTCCATTCTACGCTGTAACGTCCGCTGCGCCCGCCGCCGCGGGCTGCGATAATCGCGTTCCAGCCAACCGGGCCGCATCACGGCCGCGCACGAGAGGACATCCGCATGGGCAACCGCTTGAGCAAGATCGCCACGCGCACCGGCGACGACGGCACCACCGGCCTCGGCGACGGACGGCGCATCGGCAAGGACGACGAGCGGATCGCGGCGATCGGCGACGTCGACGAACTGAATTCGAACCTCGGCGTGCTGCTCGCCGAGACGCTGCCGGACGACGTGCGCACGGCGCTCGTCACGATCCAGCACGACCTGTTCGATCTCGGCGGCGAGCTGTGCATTCCCGGCCACACGGTACTCGACGACACGCATCTCGCACGCCTCGACCGGTGGCTCGCCGACTACAACGCGACGCTGCCGCCGCTGAAGGAATTCATCCTGCCGGCCGGCTCGCGCGCGGCGTCGCTCGCGCACGTGTGCCGGACGGTGTGCCGTCGTGCCGAGCGCTCGATCGTCGCGCTCGGGCGCCACGACACGCTCAACGATGCGCCGCGGCGCTACGTGAACCGGCTGTCCGACCTGCTGTTCGTGCTGGCGCGCGTGCTGAACCGCGCCGACGGCGGAGCGGACGTGCTGTGGGAGCGCGGCCGCGTTCGGTAGCCCGTCGCAGCACGTTTGCGCACTGCGACAATTTGCCCGGGTGATGCTGATTTTTTAAACATGTATTGTGTGTGCATGTTTAACGGAGAACGAACATGACCCCCATCACCGCTGACCAGATGGCTCGCGTGAAGGCCACTGCCCCTGTCCTCGCCGTTCATGGCGCGACGATCACGAAGCACTTCTACCAGCGCATGTTCGCGCGCCATCCGGAACTGAAGAACCTGTTCAACCAGACGCACCAGAAGACCGGCAGCCAGCCGGAGACGCTCGCGAAGGCCGTCTATGCGTACGCGGCGAACATCGACAATCTCGGTGCACTGGGCGGGGCCGTGTCGCACATCGCGCACAAGCACGCGAGCCTGAACATCCGTCCCGAGCATTACCCGATCGTCGGCGAGAACCTGCTCGCATCGATCGTCGAAGTGCTCGGCGACGCGGTCGACGCCGACACGCTCGAGGCATGGCGCGTCGCATACGGCCAGCTCGCGCACATCCTGATCGGCGCCGAGGCCGACCTGTACGCAGGCGCCGCGTGGAGCGGCTTCCGCCCGTTCAAGGTCGCACGCAAGGTGCGCGAGAGCGGCGAGATCACGTCGTTCTACCTGACCCCCGCCGACGGCGGCGCGGCGCCGACCTTCGAGCCGGGCCAGTACATCACGGTAAAGCGCTTCGTCGGCGATCTCGGCGTCGACCAGCCGCGCCAGTACAGCCTGTCCGATGCACCGCACGGCAAGTGGCTGCGCATCTCGGTGAAGCGCGAGGCCGGCCAGCCGGAGGCGATCCCGGCCGGCAAGGTGTCGACGCTGATGCACGACGGCGTGGAAGAGGGCGCGATCGTCGAGGTGACCGCGCCGATGGGCGAATTCTCGCTGAAGCGCGGCGTCGAGACGCCGGTCGTGCTGATCTCCGGCGGGGTCGGCCTGACGCCGATGGTGTCGATGGCGTCGACGTTGGCCGGCGAAGGCAGCCCGCGTGCAGTGCGGTTCGTCCATGCATGCCGTTCGGGCGCGGTGCACGCGTTCCGCGACTGGCTGAACGATATCGTCGGCGGGCATGCGAACGTCAAGCGCACGGTGCTGTACGAACTCGTCGGCCCGAACGATCGCGCCGGCATCGACCACGACCTCGAAGGGCGCCTCACGCCGGAACGCGTGCAGCAGTACGCGCTGGTGCCGGACGCCGATTACTACATCTGCGGCCCGATCGCGTTCATGAAGGCGCAGCGCGACGCGCTGGTCGCGCTCGGCGTCGCGCCGGAGCGCATCCATACCGAGATCTTCGGTTCAGGCGCGCTCGAATGAGGTGCCGACCGGCAATCGGCAGTCGATGAAAAAGCCCGGCGCGAGCCGGGCTGTTTCGTTGCGCCGCAGGCAGACGATCAGTTGCCGCTGCCGCGCGCGACGCGGCGTGCCTTGACCGATTCCGCGAGGCCTTCGAGCACCTTCACGCTGTCGTCCCACGCGATGCACGCGTCGGTGATGCTCTGGCCGTAGGTCAGCGCGCAGCCTTCCTTCAGGTCCTGGCGGCCCTCGACGAGGTGCGACTCGATCATCACGCCGACGATGCGCTCGTCGCCGGCCGCGATCTGGCGGCCGATGTCCGCGCAGACGGGGATCTGGTTCTCGTGCTTCTTCGAGCTGTTCGCGTGGCTCGCGTCGATCATCAGGCGCGCGGCGAGGCCGGCCTTGCCGATGTCCGCGCAGGCGGCATTCACGCTGTCCGCGTCGTAGTTCGGCGTCTTGCCGCCGCGCAGGATCACGTGGCAGTCCTCGTTGCCGGCCGTCGACACGATCGCCGAGTGGCCGCCCTTCGTCACCGACAGGAAATGGTGCGGCTGCGATGCGGCCTTGATCGCGTCGACCGCGATCTTCACGTTGCCGTCGGTGCCGTTCTTGAAGCCGACCGGGCACGACAGCCCCGACGCGAGCTCGCGGTGCACCTGCGACTCGGTCGTCCGCGCGCCGATCGCGCCCCACGAGATCAGGTCGGCGATGTATTGCGGGCTGATCATGTCGAGGTATTCGGTCGCGGCCGGCAGCCCCATTTCGTTGATCTGCAGCAGCAGCTCGCGCGCGGTGCGCAGCCCTTCGTTGATCTTGAAGCTGTTGTCGAGGTGCGGATCGTTGATGAGGCCCTTCCAGCCGACCGTCGTGCGCGGCTTCTCGAAGTACACGCGCATCACGATTTCCAGTTCGCCCTTGAAGCGCTCGCGCTCCTTCACGAGCCGGCCCGCATACTCGATCGCCGCCTTCGTGTCATGGATCGAGCACGGCCCGATGACGACGATCAGCCGGTCGTCCATCCCGTGCAGGATGCGGTGCATCGACTGGCGCGAGTTGTAGATCAGCTCGGACGCGGCTTCGGAGCACGCGAATTCGCGGATCAGGTGGGCGGGCGGCGTCAGTTCCTTGAGTTCGCGAATGCGGACGTCGTCGGTATTGTGCGGGGGCATGCTGTTTCTCCTTGGTTCCGGGCGCCGTTCGATCAGTGGGTGGCGTGCGGCAGATTCATCAATTCAAGCGATTCAGTGGTTTCGGTCGGGGCCGCGGGACCGCTGCGGCGGCAACCGGGTGGCGAAGGGCGAAAAAAAACCGCCGGGTTCGCCGGCGGTTTTTTCGGGAATTTCGGTTGCGCTTTACGCGCCATCAACCCTCTCGATCCGCCAGCGGTCTGAGATACCAAAAAAAGTAAAAGTAAAACTTGGCGGACATGACGGAGATTCGGTTCGTCAAAAAAGTTGATTCGGAATTTATACCCGGTCCCCGCGCGGCTGGCAACCGGGGGCGTTCAAAAATGCGGACAATCCGCGCGTTTTCTTCAAAATGCGCGGATTGTCTGCGCCGCGATGCGGTTATGCCGTACCGCCGACCGTCATCTTGTCGATCCGCAGGGTCGGCTGGCCGACGCCGACCGGCACGCTCTGGCCTTCCTTGCCGCACACGCCGACGCCCGTGTCGAGCGACATGTCGTTGCCGATCATGCTCACGTATTTCAGCGATTCGGGGCCGCTGCCGATCAGCGTTGCGCCCTTCACCGGGTAGGTGATCTTGCCGTTCTCGATCATGTACGCCTCGGACGCCGAGAACACGAACTTGCCGTTCGTGATGTCGACCTGGCCGCCGCCGAAGTTCACCGCGTACAGGCCGTTCTTCACCGATGCGATGATTTCCTGCGGATCCTTGTCGCCGTTCAGCATGTACGTGTTCGTCATGCGCGGCATCGGCAGCGCCGCGTACGACTCGCGCCGCGCGTTGCCCGTGACCGGCATCTTCATCAGGCGCGCGTTCAGCGTGTCCTGGATGTAGCCCTTCAGGATGCCGTCCTCGATCAGCGTCGTGCACTGCGTCGGGTTGCCTTCGTCGTCGATGTTCAGCGAGCCGCGGCGGTTCGGCAGCGTACCGTCGTCGACCACCGTCACGCCCTTGGCCGCAACCTGCTCGCCGATCCGGCCCGCGAACGCGGACGAGCCCTTGCGGTTGAAGTCGCCTTCGAGGCCGTGGCCGATCGCCTCGTGCAGCAGCACGCCCGGCCAGCCCGGCCCGAGCACGACCGTCATCGCGCCGGCCGGCGCGGGGCGCGCGTCGAGGTTGACGAGCGCCGCGTGCACGGCGTCGTCGACGTAGCGCGACAGCACGTCGTCGGTGAAGTAGCCGTAGTCGAAGCGGCCGCCGCCGCCGCCGGAGCCGATCTCGCGGCGGCCGTTCTGCTCGGCGATCACCGTGACCGACACGCGCACGAGCGGGCGGATGTCGGCCGCGAGCGCGCCGTCGCTGCGGGCGACCAGCACGACGTCGTATTCGCCGGCGAGGCCGGCCATCACCTGCGTGATGCGCGGGTCGCGCCCGCGCGCCATCTGCTCGATGCGCTCGAGCAGCTTGACCTTGGCCGTCGCGTCGAGCGACGCGAGCGGGTCGGACGGCAGGTACAGGTCGCGGCCCGAGATGCCCTTCAGCGACGTCGCGGCCTTGATCTTCTGGCGGCCGCCGCCGGCTGCCGCGATCGCCTTGGTGGCCGCGGCGGCTTGCGCGATCGCTTCCGGCGACAGGTCGTCCGAGTACGCGAACGCGGTGCGGTCGCCCGCGACCGCGCGCACGCCGACGCCCTGGTCGATGCTGAAGCTGCCCGATTTCACGATGCCTTCCTCGAGGCTCCACGCTTCGCTGCGGGTCGCCTGGAAGTACAGGTCCGCGTAGTCGACGCGGTGCGTGAAGATGTCGGCGATCGTGCGCGTGAGCAGGCTTTCGTCGAGGCCGTACGGCGTGAGCAGGATGTCCTTCGCCAGCGCGAGGTTGCGGATGCCGGGTTCGATGATGTTCATGCGGATATCGGGGTTTCTCAAAAAGTTGTCGGGTGCTGCTGGGCAGATGGGTTGGCCGCGCGGCGTTTCAAGCGGCGCGGCGGATTCAGGTCAGGACGCGGTGCCGCCACGCGGGCAGGCTCTGGCGCACGTCGGCCATGCGTTGCGGATCGATCGCGCCGAGCACGACGCTGGCGCCCACGTCGCGGACCGCGACGATCTCGCCCCACGGATCGATCAGCATGCTGTGGCCCCAGGTGCGCCGGCCGTTCTCGTGCTTGCCGCCCTGCGCGGCCGCGAGCACGTAGCACTGGTTCTCGACGGCCCGCGCGCGCAGCAGCGTTTCCCAGTGTGCGCGGCCCGTCGTATACGTAAACGCCGACGGGACGACGATCAGCGCGCAGTCGCCCATCCGGCGATACAGCTCCGGAAAGCGAAGATCGTAACAGACCGACAGGCCGACCCGCCCGAACGGCGCGTCGAACGCGACGACCGTATCGCCCGCGCGGATCGTGCGCGCCTCGTCGAACGATTCGTCGCCTTTCTCGAAGTTGAACAGGTGGATCTTGTCGTAGCGCGCGGCCTCGTTGCCGGACGGGTCGAACACGAGCGTCGTGTTCAGCACGCGGTCGGGCTCGGGCGCCTTCAGCGGCAGCGTGCCGCCGATCACCCAGATGCCGTGGCGGCGCGCGGCGTCCGCGAGGAAGCGCTGGATCGGGCCGTCCTGGTACGGCTCGGCGAGCGCGAGCTTGTCGGTGTCGCGATGGCCCATAAAGCAGAAATACTCGGGCAGCAGCACGAGCTGTGCGCCTTCGCCGGCGGCTTCCGCGATCAGGCGGCGCGCTTCGGCGAGATTGCGTGTGACGTCCGGCGTGCTCACCATCTGCAGCGCGGCGACCCGGAAGGGTGTGGCGGAACGGGTGTGGTCGGTCATCGCGGGATCGGTTGCTTCATAAATGGGGTGCGGCCCGGCGCCGTGCACGGCTCAATGACTCTGGTTCGCTGCATCGGCCGGACCGTGATTCATCTTACCCTGATCGCCCCGCACCCGCTCGATGTGCGGGTGCGCCCACGAGCCGGTGATCGCGTAGTCGAGCGCGAACGCGTGCGACAGCGTCTCCGACAGCGCGTAGTTCGCGGCCAGCACGCCGATGCCGAGCAGCGGATTGATGACGGCCGCCCCGATCGCGGCTGCGCCCGCGCTGATTTTCGGCGCGACGTGCGCATGCAGATCCTGCGTCTCGGTGCCGAGATCGACCGCGCCGCGCACGGTGACGTTCGCGGGCCCCGTCATCATCGAGAAATCGTCGGTGCGCGCGATCCCGTTCGAGATCCGGCCGGTACCGGTGATCTTGTCGAATGGCAGCCCCTTGCCGACCACGTCGCGGAAATTCAGCGTCAGGAAGCGCGCGAGGCTCTGCAGGCTCAGCACGCCGAGGAGTTTCGCCGCACCCGGATCGACCTTCAGGATCTTCCCGTGTTCGAGATCGACCGCGACCTGGCCGCCGAGCGACGGGAAGTCGAGCGCCGTCGGGCCGCCGCGCCAGCCGACCTTGCCCGTCACCGTCCCGTGGCCGTCCGCGAGCGTGCGCGGCAGGCCGACGCGATCGAGCAGCGCGCCCGCGTTGTCGATGTCGAGCTTGAAGTCGAACACGGTGCGGCGCGGCGCGTCGTTCTCGTCGGCGCCGCGGGCGAGCGCGCGGCGCGACGTGCGCCAGTTGCCGGTTGCCGTCAGCTTCGCGGCCGGGTTCGACAGTTCCAGCTTGTCGAGCTGCCATACGGGCGTGCCGTCTTCGTCGATGTTGCGCGCGTTGACGACGAGGCGGCCGATGTCGTGGTTGCGCTCGACGACCTGGTCGACGATCAGGTCGATCGACGGCATCGGGCGGTCGGTCGGCGTCGGCAGGTTCATCGCACGGCCGACGAGATCGTGCTGCGCGCTGTCCGGGATCACGAGCTTCGCGAGCCGCGCGTTCAGCACGCCCGCGCCGTTGTGGCCGCCGCCGGGCGCCCACGACAGGTAGCCCGACACCTGGTTCGACGCGATGTTCGCCTGCCACAGCTCGTCGACGTGCGACGCGCCGACGATCACGTTTTCCCAGTTGCGCTTGAGCAGCTTCAGCGTGCCGAAGTGGAACGCGAAACGCTTCGGCGCGAAGCTCGCGAAATCGACGCGCGGCGCAGCCTGCTCCGGTGCGCGCGGCGTGTCGGGCTTCAGCGTGTGGGCGAGTGCGAGCCACGCGTCGGCGTCCAGTTCGTTGACGTCCACGGCCGCGCTCACGCCGTCCTGCGGCATGTCGGGCATCCGGTGGATGCCCATCGCGCCGCGCACCGCGCGCAGCGGCTGGCCGCGCGTCGCGTCGAGCAGGTAGGTGGCCGATACGGGGCCGAGGGTCAGGTCGGCATGCTCGAGGCGCTTGCCGTCCGCCTGCGGCGCCGGCTGCAGCGTGAAGCTGAACGGCATCGGCGTGCCGGCCGGTTTCGCGAACGGCGCGGGGAAGTTCAGTGCCACGCCGGTCAGGTCGGAATGCGCGCTGATGTCGGGCAGGCGGCCCGGCGCGCCGCGCACAGCGATCTTGTACGGCGCGTCGCCGACCACGTGTTCGAGCAGCGCGGCCGCCGGGCCGTGCAGGTTCAGGCCGCGCGCGGCGTCGAGCGCGAGCCGGCCGTCGACGTCCACCGTGTACGGGCCGTGCGACTGGAAGTTGCCGTTCGCGCGCACGGGGCCGCCGAGGAAGCGCGCCGACAGGTCGTGCAGCGACGCGCCGGCCTCGGTGAAGCGGACGCTGCCGCGCAGCGCCGACAGCGGCGGCACGCCGCTGGTCGTCAGCGTGTTGCCGCCGAATGCGAGCGCGCCTTCGACGTGCGTGTGCGGATGCGCGACGTGCTGTGGAATCGTGATCTTGAGCGCGAGCGACGCGGGCCCCTGCGCGTCGATCCGCTGGCCGATGTGGCCGCTCATCGTGCCGAGCGAACTGTTGTCCGCGTAGTCGACCAGGTCGGCGAGCGGGCCCTGCGCATGGCCGTCGATGACGAGCGGCGAATGCGACGGATTGCCGAGATCGTCGATGCGCCCCGTGACCTTCGTCAGCGCGACGCGCTTGTAGTGCGCGCGGTGGATGTCGAAGTGCAGTTTGTTCTGCGCGAGCTCGAACACGCCGTCGATCCCGTCGAGCGCCGGCCAGACGCTCGGCGTGCCGTTCGCGAGCTTGCGCGGCGGGTAGGGCGTCGGCTCGAAGCGGCCGCCGGTGAACGGCGCGACGATGTGGAACACGCCGGCGTCCGGCTCGTGTTCGAACGGGAATTTCTCGAGTGGGCCGCGCGCGACGATCGACGCGCCCTTGCTCACCGTGCCGTCCTGCAGTGCGTGGCCGAGATAGTCGCGCAGGTGTTCGGACATCCCGGTCGGCAGGTAGCGCGGAATGCGCGCGACCGATGCGCGTGCGAAATCGGCGCGCAGGTCGAGCGAGCCGCGGCCGTGGCCGGGGTTCGTGTACGAGCCCGACACCGCGATTTCGGCATCGGGGTTCGACACGAGCAGGTCGGGCAGCGATACGTCGACGCGCGCGTGCTTGTCGCCGGGCTGGGGCGTGATCGTCCATTTCGCATTGCCGCGCAGCCGGTCGAACGTCAGGCGCGGCTCGTCGAACTCGCCGGGCACGGTGACCGCCGCGTTGACCGTGTCGAAATGCGCGGTGCCGCCCGTTTCGTTCGCGTCGACGCGGCCCCACAGGTTCTCGATGCCCGGCCAGCCGGCGCGCGGGTGGCCGCGCGGCGAGAGCCCGGGCGGCGGCTCCTGGGCCGCGAAGCTGATGCCCTGCAGGTCGCCGAGGAAGCGGTAGCGGACGATCGGCGCGGCGCCCATGCGCCGCTCCTCGTCGGCGAGGTCGGCCCGCGCGGGTTTCGCGCGCTCGACCTCGATGTGATAGTTCTGCACCATCCCGCGCGGGTCGATCTTGATCAGCTCGTTGCGCAGGCGCGCCGGCAGCGGCAGGCCGCGGATGAACTCGCTGAGGATGCCGAGATCGACGCGGTCGCCGACGACGCTGATCAACTGCCCCTGCGTCGCGGTCGGCACGCGGTAGCGCGCCGTCAGCGTCGACAGCGCGAGCGAACGCGCGAGCGGCGTGCCGTCCGGCAGCGGCGGCTGGCCGAGCTCCGCGTTGAAGTGCGTCAGGTGCAGCGTGTAGTCGTGACCGGCGTCGAGCACCATGTCCCAGCCGAAGCCGGCCGTCGGCACGTCGAGCCGCGGTTGCGTCGGGCGCACGCGCAGCGCGACGTCGGCGCCTTGCAGGTCGCCGCCCGCCGAGCGCAGGTGGCCGTCGCCGAAGGTCGCCCAGATCGCGTTGTCGATCCGGCCCGCGTGGATCGTCAGCGGCACGTCGAGGTAGCGCGTCAGCGTCTGCAGGTCGACCGGGCCCGTCGACAGGTATGCGTCGCCCGTCCAGTTCGACGGCTTGCCGATCGGGGCGAGCGGCTTGTGCCTGAAGCGTGCGCGGAAATCGAGCGGGCCGAGCAGCAGCGTGCCGTTCGCGGGCGCCTGCAGCGCGGCCTTGTGCACGCGGCCGTCGTTGAGCACCGCAAGCCGGATGCCCGACAGCACGAGCTCCGGCGCGTCGTGCTGCGCGTCGCGCCAGCGCAGCGTGCCGCCGCGCAGCACGATCGCTTCCTGCTTCAGCAGCCACGTGCCGAACGTGTCGTTGCCGCCGTGCGTGGTCGCGACGCCGACGCCTGCGACGCTCAGCGAGCCGTCGGCCGCGCGTGCGACGACGAGGTCGGGCTGGTCGACGATCAGGCTCGACAGCGCCGGCGACAGCCGCAGAAGCGACATCCACGACAGCGCGGCCGTCGCGTGCGGGACCGACAGCGCGACCTTGCCGTCGCGGCCGCGGATCGTCAGGTTCGTGAGTTCGACGCCCGGCTGCATGCCGGACCAGTTCGGGGAAAGCTTGCCGATCGAAAGCTGCGCGTGGAGCTTGTCGGACACCGCGCGCTCGATGCGCGGGCGGAATTCGTCGATGCGGGGCAGCAGGACGTAGCGCAGCCCGAGGAACGTGCCGGCCGCGATGAAGTAGGTGCCGATCCCGACTGCCAGCGTCACCCTGAACACGCGACGCAGGACCGGATGATCGTGCTTCGGAGGTCCCGCTTCGGGCGCAGCTACGGCGGATTCCTGACGGTCGGACATGCGGCGGACGGGCGGCGATATGGTAGTTTTGCAGATTGACGTTGAAATGTATCACACGGGTTCGTGCCGGCGGCCGTTGCGGCAGCGCGGCACGGGCTTTCCGGCGCGCGGTTTCGCGGCGGCGCACGAGCGTCCCGCGATGCCGCGCCGAGTTCATGAGGTCGGTCGGCAGCGGGGCGCGCACGGCGCCGGCCCGCGCCGGCCGGCCTTTCCGCCAGGCCCGCTTCTCGATGACCGACGCTTCCGCCCTGATCAGCACGTCCTATTCCCGATACCTCGCCCGCGCGGCTGCCGCGCGGCCCGCGCTCGCCGAGCAGGTCGCCGCATGGGCGGCCGCGCCGCTCGGTCGCGCGCAGCTCGACGCGCGTCTCACCGAATTGCTCGCGACGCCGGCCGGCGCGGCCGCGCCGACCGAGGAGCAGTTGAAGCGCGCGCTGCGGCAACTGCGCGTCGAGGCGTTCGGCGCGGTCGCGGAGCGCGATTTGCGCGGGCTGGCCGACGTCACCGAGGTGACCGGCGCGATGACCGACCTCGCCGAAGTGGCCGTGCAGCGCTCGCTCGCGCTGCTGTCGGCCGAGCTCGAGGCGATGTACGGCGAGCCGCGCGGTGCCGACGGCCAGCCCGTCGTGCTCGGCGTGGTCGGGATGGGCAAGCTCGGCGGCCGCGAGCTCAACGTGTCGTCGGACATCGACCTGATCTTCGTCTACGAAGACGACGGCGAGACGACCGGCGGCACGCGTTCGCCGCTGTCCACGCAGGAATACTTCACGCGGCTCGGCCGGCGCCTGATCGGCGTGCTGTCCGAGGTCACGGCCGACGGCTACGTGTTTCGCGTCGACATGCGGCTGCGCCCGAACGGCGATTCGGGGCCGCTCGCGTGCAGCCTCGGGATGCTCGAGGAATATTTCTACGTGCAGGGGCGCGAGTGGGAGCGCTATGCGTGGATCAAGGGGCGGCTCGTGTCGGAAAGCGACAGCGACGCCGCGCGGCGGCTTCAGTCGCAGCTCGAGTCGCTCGTCAAGCCGTTCGTCTACCGTCGCTATCTCGATTTCGGCGTGATCGGCGCGATCCGTTCGCTGCACCAGCAGATCCGGCAGGAAGCCGCACGCCGCGCGTCGATGCGGCCCGACAAGGCCGACGACATCAAGCTCGGGCGCGGCGGGATCCGCGAGATCGAGTTCAGCGCGCAGGTGTTCCAGCTGATCCGCGGCGGCCAGGATGCCGAATTCCGCGTGCGGCCGACGCTCGCGGTGCTGCGCCATGCGCAGGCGCGCGGGCTGATCGGCGAGGACGTGCGTGCGCGCCTGTCCGATGCTTACAACTTCCTGCGCACGCTCGAGCACCGGCTGCAGTACCGCAACGACGCGCAGACGCACGCGATGCCGGTCGAGCCCGACGAACGCGCGGCGCTGGCCGCGTCGCTCGGCTTTGCCGACTATGCGGCGCTGATGACGGTGCTGGACGAGCACCGGAACTTCGTCGAGGCGCAGTTCGACCAGATCTTCGCGGACAAGGTGAAGGGCGGCGGCCCTTGTACTGCCGGCGACGACACGGCCGCTGCGTGGATCTGGAGCGGCGCGCTGGCCGACGACGGCGAGGACGACGCGCTGGTCGCGCGCCTCGACGGCCTCGGTTTCGCCGATCCGGCCACCGTGCTCGCGCGGCTGCGCGCGGTCTGGCAATCGTCGCGCTATACGGGCCTGCCGGAAAAGAGCCGGCAGCGCTTCGACAGCGTCGCGCAGCGGGCGCTCGACGCCGCGCCGACGATCGATGCCGCGCGCCGCGACGACACGATCGTGCGCCTGTTCGACCTGCTCGAGACGGTCAGCCGCCGTGGCGTCTATCTCGCGCTGCTGACCGAATATCCGGCCGCGCTCGACCGCGTGCTGTCGGTGCTCGGCGCGACGCGCTGGGGCGGCGGCTACCTGATTCGCCACCCGCAGCTGCTCGACGAACTGCTCGACGACGAGGTGATCGCGAGCCCGTTCGACTGGCCCGCGTTCAAGGACGCACTGCGCGCGCGCCTCGCGGCGGCCGACGGCCCCGAGCAGCAGATGGACCTGCTGCGGCACGCGCAGCACGCGGAGGTGTTCCGGATCCTGCTGATCGACCTGGCCGGACAACTGTCGGTCGAGCATGTGAGCGACCGGCTGTCCGAGCTGGCCGACGCGGTGCTCGACGTGACCATCGAAGTCGTCTGGTCGCAGCTGGCGAAGCGCCATCGCGACGTGCCGAAGTTCGCGGTGATCGCATACGGCAAGCTGGGCGGCAAGGAACTCGGCTACGCGTCGGATCTCGACCTGATCTTCCTGTACGACGATCCCGACGAGCGATCGGCGGACGTCTACACGACCTTCACGCGGCGGCTCATCACGTGGCTCACGACCGCGACCGGTGCCGGCGCGCTGTTCGACATCGACTTGCGGCTGCGGCCGAACGGCGAGGCCGGGCTGCTCGTCACCGATCTCGATGCGTTCCGCCGCTACCAGCTGCGCGAGGGCGATGCCGCGAATACCGCGTGGGTGTGGGAGCACCAGGCGCTGACGCGCGCCCGCTACAGCGCGGGCGATGCGCAGATCGGCGACGACTTCGAGGCGATCCGCCAGCAGGTGCTGACGACGCCGCGCGACGGCGCGGTGCTCGCGAAGGAGATCGTCGACATGCGCGGCAAGGTGTTTGCCGGCCATCCGAACCAGACCGAGCTGTTCGACCTGAAGCACGATCGCGGCGGGATGGTCGACATCGAGTTCATCGTCCAGTATTGGGTGCTGCTGCATGCATCGAGCGACGCCGAGCTGATCCGCAACACCGGCAATATCGCGCTGCTGCGCGAGGTCGCGCGCTTCGGGCTGATGGGGGAGGACGAAGCCGAGCGCGTCGGCGCCGCGTACCGCAAGTACCGGAAGCTGCAGCACAAGCTGCGGCTCGACGGGATGGAGAAGGCGCGCGTCGATCCGGCCGTGGTGGCCGACGAGCGGGCGGCCGTGACGGCGCTGTGGGAGCGCGTGTTCGGCGCGGTTGAAACGGGTGTTTGAATGAAGGCCGGGCGGGCGCGGTATCGATCCGCGCACCGCCCCGAGCGGTTTGTGAGCGTGCCTGGTTCGGCCGGCGCAGGCCGGCGGCGGCGTCAGGCCGCCAGCATTTCCTTCGCGTGCTTGCGCGTCGTGGCCGTGATCTCGAGCCCGCCGAGCATCCGCGCGACTTCCTCGATGCGGTTGGCGCGGTCGAGCGCGACGACCGTCGAAACCGTGCCGCCGCGATCGTCGGCGCCTTTCGCGACCTGGAAGTGATGGTCGCCGCGGGCGGCGACCTGCGGCAGGTGCGTCACGCACAGCACCTGGCGCTCTCGCCCGAGCTGGTGCAGCAGGCGGCCGACCACTTCGGCGACGCCACCGCCGATCCCCGTATCGACTTCGTCGAAGATCAGTGTGGGCGTCGGGCTTGCCGCGCTGGCAATGACCGCGAGCGCGAGGCTGATCCGCGCGAGTTCGCCGCCCGACGCGACCTTCGCGAGCGGCCGCAGCGGCACGCCCGGGTGCCCCGCGACGCGGAATTCGACCTGCTCGAGCCCGTGCGGGCCGCCGTCGGCGAGCGGGACGAGCGCGACTTCGAAGCTGCCGCCCGCCATCGACAACTCCTGCATGCCGGCGGTGACGGCCGTGCCGAGCGCCTTCGCGGCCTGCGCGCGCGCCTTGGACAGGTGCCGGGCATCGGCGAGATAGGCTTCGCGCGCCTTGGCCTGCGCCGCCTCGAGCGCGCCGAGATCGGCGGCCGCGTCGAGCGCGGCGAGCTGCGCTCGGCGCGCCGCATGTTCCTCGTGCAGCGTGTCGGGCGGCAGCCGGAACTTGCGGGCGGTCGAGTGCAGCGCATCGAGGCGCGTCTCGACCTGCGCGAGCCGCTCGGGATCGAGGTCGACGCGCTGCGCGTAGTGCGACAGCGAATAGACGGCTTCCTGCAGCTGGATCTCGGCCGGTTCGAGCGACGCGAGCGCGTCGCCGAGCGCCGTGTCGTAGTCGGCCAGGCTGCGCAGCTTCGACACGATCGCGCCGAGCTGCGCGAGCATCGCGTCGTCGGACTCGGACAGTGCGTTGAGCGCGCCGCGCACGCCTTCGATCAGGTTCGCCGAATGCGACAGCCGCTTGTGCTCGTTGCTGACTTCGTCCCATTCGCCGGGCTGCGGCGCGAGCTTGTCGAGCTCGGCGAGCTGCCACGCGAGTTTTTCGCGTTCGAGCTGCAGCTCGCGCTCGTGCGCCTTCGCGGCGTCGATCGCTTGCGTCGCGTCGCGCCACACGCGCCAGGCGCGCGCGACGTTCGCGGCATCGGCGACGAGCCCCGCGTGCGTGTCGAACAGCTCGCGCTGGGCATCGGGCCGCATCAGCAGCTGGTGCGCGTGCTGGCCGTGGATGTCGACGAGCATTTCGCCGAGTTCGCGCAGCTGCGCGAGCGTCGCGCTGGTGCCGTTGATGAACGCGCGCGAACGGCCGTTTGCGTCGATCACGCGGCGCAGCATCACGGTGTCCTCGGTGTCGAACGCGTGTTCGTCGAGCCAGCGCGCGACGCGGTCGTGCGGCGTGAATTCGGCCGTGATGTCGGCGCGGCCGCAGCCGGTGCGCACGACGCTCGCGTCGGCGCGTTCGCCGAGCGCGAGGGCGAGGGCGTCGATCAGGATCGATTTCCCGGCGCCGGTTTCGCCGGAGAAGACGGAAAAGCCGCTGTCGAATTCGAGATCGAGCGCGGCGACGATGACGAAGTCGCGGATCGAGAGGTGGCGGAGCATGGTGTCGGGCGGAGCGGCGTCAGGACGCCTTGTCGTCTTCGTTCGAGGCGTGTTCGTTCCAGTGCAGCTTCTTGCGCAGCGTCGCGTAGTAGCTGTAGCCGATCGGGTGCAGGAACGGCACCGTGTGCTTCGAGCGGCGCACCTCGATCGTGTCGTTCAGTTCGAGCGACGTGAACGACTGCATGTCGAAGTTCACGTTGACGTCGCGCCCGCCGACGATCTGGATCGCGATTTTCGAATCGTCGGGCAGCACGATCGGCCGGTTCGACAGCGCGTGCGGCGCGATCGGCACGAGCACGATGCCCGCCAGCTGCGGATGGAGGATCGGGCCGGCCGACGACAGCGCGTAGGCGGTCGAGCCGGTCGGCGTCGCGACGATCAGGCCGTCCGAACGCTGGTTGTACATGTACCGGCCGTCGACCGACGCGCGCAGCTCGACCATCCCGGAGAAGCCGCTGCGGTTCACGACGACGTCGTTGAACGCAATCGCGTGGTAGATCGGTTCGCCGTCGCGCATGATCCGCGCCTCGAGCAGCGCGCGTTCCTCGCGCTCGAACTTGCCCGACAGGATCACCGGGACGAGCGCCTGCATGTCGGCCGCCGCGATGTCGGTGATGAAGCCGAGCCGCCCGTGGTTGATCCCGATCAGCGGCGTCTTGTACGGCGCGAGCTGACGGCCGATGCCGAGCATCGTCCCGTCGCCGCCCAGCACGACCGCCACGTCGGCGCGCGCCCCGATTTCGGCCGGCGTCAGCGCCGGGTAGCCGGTGATGCCGATCTCGCGCGCGGTCTCGGCTTCGAAGACGACCTCGAAGCCCTGCCCGGCGACGCAGGCGGCCAGCGTGGCGAGCGGCTCGGCGATGTTGGGCGTGTTGCTTCGGCCGACGAGCGCGACGGTGTTGAACTGATTACCGGTTTTCATGCCGGCATTACACCATAGCTCGTTGACGAAAAGAACCGGTTGTGCCCCGGCGGGGCCGGATCGGGCCGGCCCGCGCAACGGTGGGCGACGCCACTCGCCGCGGTCGCGCGGTTGCGCTAAAATTTTCCACCATGCTAGATCCTCGCGCACGAACCCTCCTGAAAACCCTGATCGAACGGTATATCGCCGACGGTCAGCCAGTCGGATCGCGCACGTTGTCCCGTTACTCCGGGCTCGAGCTGAGCCCGGCGACGATCCGCAACGTGATGTCCGACCTGGAGGAGCTCGGCCTCGTGTCGAGCCCGCACACGTCGGCCGGGCGCGTGCCGACGCCGCGCGGCTACCGGCTGTTCGTCGACACGATGCTGACGGTCGAGGCGCCGATCGACGCCGAGGCCGTCGCGCGGCAGGTGCAGAACACGCTGCAGGCCGGCGAGCCGCAGCAGCGGGTGGTCGCGGCCGCCGCGAGCGTGCTGTCGAACCTGTCGCAGTTCGCGGGCGTCGTGCTGACGCCGCGCCGCAGCCACGTGTTCAAGCAGATCGAGTTCATGCGCCTGTCCGACAAGCGCATCCTGCTGATCATCGTCACGCCCGAGGGCGACGTGCAGAACCGGATGCTCGCGACGCCGCGCGACTATTCGCCGTCGCAGCTGACCGAGGCGTCCAACTACATCAATGCGCATTTCGCCGGCCTGTCGTTCGACGAGGTGCGCCGCCGCCTGCGCGACGAGATCGACCAGCTGCGCGGCGACATGACCACGCTGATGCACGCGGCCGTGACGGCCAGTACCGAGGTGCCCGACACCGAGGACACCGTGCTGATTTCCGGCGAGCGCAACCTGCTCGAAGTGGCGGATCTGTCGTCCGACATGGCGCGGCTGCGCAAGCTGTTCGACGTGTTCGACCAAAAGACGGGCCTCCTGCAACTGCTCGACGTGTCGAGCCACGCCCAGGGCGTGCAGATCTTCATCGGCGGCGAATCGACGCTCGTGCCGATCGAGGAAATGAGCGTCGTCACCGCGCCGTACGAGGTGAACGGGCAGATCGTCGGCACGCTCGGCGTGATCGGCCCGACCCGCATGGCCTACAACCGCGTGATACCGATCGTCGACATCACCGCGCGCCTGCTGTCGCTCACGCTGAGCCAGCAATAGCCTGCGATCGGCCGCCTGATCCCGCCCCGTCATCGTGTCGCATTGCCGCACGCGCCGACAGTCGGCCGAACGGCATGGGGCGGCCCGCTATAATTGAGAGCCGTCCGGTCCCGTGCCTCGAGCACGTTCTTGCCCATGCGTTTCGATCTTGAGCCGCCTTCGAGCATCGCGGCCGCCCACCGCATCGGTGTGCTGCTGATCAATCTCGGCACGCCCGACGCACCCACGCCGCGCGCGGTGCGGCGCTACCTGGCCGAATTCCTGTCGGATCCGCGCGTCGTCGAGATTCCGCAGGCCGTCTGGCAGGTGCTGCTGCGCACGCTGATCCTGCCGCTGCGCGGCCGCGCGTCCGCGAAGAAATACGCGGCCGTCTGGATGCCCGAGGGTTCGCCGCTGCGCGTGTACACCGAGCGCCAGACGGACAGCGTGCGGCACCTGCTCACGTCGAACGGGTATCACGTGACGGTCGACTACGCGATGCGCTACGGCAGCCCGAACATTTCGCACGCGCTCGCGCAGTTCAAGCGCGCGGGCGTCGAGCGCGTGCTGCTGATGCCGATGTATCCGCAATACTCGGCGTCGACCACGGCCACCGCCTTCGATGCCGCGTTCGACGCACTCGCGCGCATGCGCAACCAGCCGGAAGTGCGCACGGTGCGGCATTACGCCGACCATCCGGCCTATATCCACGCGCTGGCCGAACAGGTGCGCCAATACTGGGCGCAGCACGGCCGGCCCGATTTCGCGGCCGGCGACAAGCTCGTGCTGAGTTTCCACGGCGTGCCGAAGCGCACGCTCGACCTCGGCGACCCGTATCACGACCAGTGCCAGCAGACGGGCGCGTTGCTGATGGCCGCGCTCGGGCTGTCGACGACCGAATGCCGCGTCACGTTCCAGTCGCGCTTCGGCAAGGCCGAATGGCTGCAGCCGTACACCGCGCCGACGCTGCGCGAGTTCGGCGAGGCCGGCGTGCGGCGGGCCGACGTGTTCTGTCCCGGTTTCACGGCCGATTGCCTGGAAACGATCGAGGAAATCGGCATGGAAGTGCGCGACGAGTTCCTGGCCGGCGGCGGCAAGACTTTCCACCGCATTCCGTGCCTGAACGGCGCGCCCGCATGGATCGGCGCGCTCGGCGAGATCGTCGCCGAGAATCTGCAGGGCTGGCCCGTCAGGGCCGCGCAGCCCGAAACGGTGAACTGATCATGAACTACAAGATTTCCACGGACCCCGGTGCGAAGCTGCGCATCGACAAATGGCTATGGGCGGCCCGCTTCTTCAAGACGCGCTCGCTCGCGACCGATGCGGTCGACAAGGGGCACGTGAAGATCGGCGGTGCGGCGGTCAAGCCGGCCAAGGACGTGCGGGTCGGCGACGAGGTCGAGATTGCGATCGACGGCGTCGTCTGGCACATTGCCGTGCTGGGCGTGTGCGACGTGCGCGGGCCTGCGAGCGTCGCGCAGACGCTTTACGAGGAAACGGAAGCGGGGCGGGCCGCGCGGCTCGCCGAACTGGAGCGGCGCCGCACGTATCGCGAGCCGGCGGCCGAACTGCACGGCCGGCCGACGAAGCGCGACCGGCGCATCATCGACAGATTTTCTGGTGGGAGCTGAACATCTGGTCGAAGGTCGCCCGCGCGCTTCCGTATTCGGTCGTGCGGTCGGTGACGGCTCCGGACAGGCAGATGGTGGTGGTGCCGGCAACGAGTACCAGCGCGACCACCGATATCGCAAAGGTCAGTTTCACGGTACTCCCCTCGGGATCAAGGGTGAAAACGGCGCCAGGTGGATGTCAGGCGGCGGTCAGCTAGGGGTAAACACGCTTTTCCGACGCTTGAGTGGAGTGTAGTGCAGCGGACCTGTGCCAAGCTAGTACTTGCCAGGTAAGCGTTGTTACAGCCGGTTTCGCCCGGACTGGTGGACTATGCGGGCCACGCACCGCCGGGCAGCGCGGTTGTTTCGCG
This sequence comes from Burkholderia sp. BCC1972, assembly GCF_905339605.1. Classification (NCBI taxonomy): domain Bacteria; kingdom Pseudomonadati; phylum Pseudomonadota; class Betaproteobacteria; order Burkholderiales; family Burkholderiaceae; genus Burkholderia; species Burkholderia sp. BCC1972. The sequence goes on from NZ_CAJPGH010000005.1 coordinate 86,358, forward strand.
GCGTTGGAGAATGCCGGCGAATAACCCTCTTGAAATTGCAGTTTCCACCCTTATCTGCACCACGAATGTGCGGTGCCGCCGGGTATACGGCCGGCGGTTGCCGATTTGGCTTCAACCTCTAATCGACTTTCAGCGACATGGAAAACACGCAAGAGAACCCGGCTACCCCATCGGCCGAAGACATCGGCAGCGAGAAGCAGGCGGCGCAAGGCGCTGCTCCCGCCGCCGAAGCAGCCGACGCGGCGCTCGCGGAGGCTCAAGCCAAGGTCGCCGAGCTGCAGGAGAGCTACCTGCGGGCGAAGGCCGAGACCGAGAACGTCCGCCGCCGCGCGCAGGACGACGTGTCGAAGGCACACAAGTTTGCGATCGAGAGCTTCGCGGAACACCTGCTGCCGGTGCTGGACAGCCTGGAAGCGGCCGTCAACGATACGTCCGGCGACATCGCGAAGGTGCGCGAGGGCGTCGAGCTGACGCTGCGCCAGCTGACTAGCGCGCTCGAGAAGGGCCGCGTCGTCGCGCTCAACCCGGTTGGCGAGAAGTTCGATCCGCATCAGCACCAGGCGATTTCGATGGTGCCGGCCGACCAGGAGCCGAACACCGTCGTCACCGTGCTGCAAAAGGGTTACACGATCGCCGACCGCGTGCTGCGTCCGGCGCTCGTCACCGTCGCCCAGCCGAAGTAAGGCTGCCGGGATGGTGCCCGCCGGCGTCGATCCGGCCGCATTTGATGCGTTCTACATGCAGGCGCTCGACGCCGGCACGTTCGACGCGGCCATCGACGGCGCGGGCGATGCGCTCGCGGTGGTGTTCTTCTGGGGTGTCGACTGCTTCAACTGCGAGATCGCGAAGAAGGCGATGCTCGCCCAGCCCGACGCAATCCGCGCGCTGGGTTTGAAGTGGTTCCATTGCAACGTGTACGAACACCCTCAGCTGGGGCGCCGCTTCGGGCTGCACGGCGTGCCGACGTGGTTCTTTTTCCACCGCGGCAAGCGGCTGGGCCGCGCGACGGGCTGGCATGGCCTCGCGCAGTTCCAGGCGGCCGTGTCGGCGGCGCGCGCGAAGGTCGCGGCGGCCGGTGGCGATCCGCCGGGCGGCGATCCGCTAGCCGGCGGCGATTGAAAAAATTTAATATCCGCATCGCTCGTCGGGTCTTGAAAACGGATCGGACGGACGCATTTCGGGAACAGAGTTGAATTCTGGCGCGCGAAACCGCCCCAAAACGCAGCGTTTCGCGCAGCAAACAGGCATTTCTGGAGATTAGGAAAAATGGGAAAGATCATCGGTATTGACCTTGGCACCACGAACTCGTGCGTCGCCATCATGGAAGGCAACCAGGTCAAGGTCATCGAGAACTCGGAAGGCACGCGCACCACGCCGTCGATCATCGCCTACATGGACGACAACGAAGTGCTCGTCGGCGCGCCGGCGAAGCGCCAGTCGGTGACCAACCCGAAGAACACGCTGTTCGCGGTGAAGCGCCTGATCGGCCGTCGCTTCGAAGAGAAGGAAGTCCAGAAGGACATCGGCCTGATGCCGTACACCATCATCAAGGCCGACAACGGCGATGCATGGGTCGAGGCACACGGCGAAAAGCTCGCACCGCCGCAGGTTTCGGCGGAAGTGCTGCGCAAGATGAAGAAGACGGCCGAAGACTACCTCGGCGAGCCGGTCACGGAAGCCGTGATCACGGTGCCGGCCTACTTCAACGACAGCCAGCGCCAGGCGACCAAGGACGCCGGCCGCATCGCGGGCCTCGAAGTCAAGCGGATCATCAACGAGCCGACCGCAGCCGCGCTCGCGTTCGGCCTGGACAAGGCAGAGAAGGGCGACCGCAAGATCGCCGTGTATGACCTCGGCGGCGGTACGTTCGACGTGTCGATCATCGAGATCGCGGACGTCGACGGCGAAATGCAGTTCGAAGTGCTGTCGACCAACGGCGACACGTTCCTCGGCGGCGAAGACTTCGACCAGCGCATCATCGATTACATCATCGGCGAGTTCAAGAAGGAGCAGGGCGTCGACCTGTCGAAGGACGTGCTCGCGCTGCAGCGCCTGAAGGAAGCTGCCGAAAAGGCGAAGATCGAGCTGTCGTCGAGCCAGCAGACCGAAATCAACCTGCCGTACATCACGGCAGACGCGTCGGGCCCGAAGCACTTGAACCTGAAGATCACCCGCGCGAAGCTGGAAGCGCTGGTGGAAGACCTGGTCGAGCGCACGATCGAACCGTGCCGCATCGCGATCAAGGACGCAGGCGTCAAGGTGTCGGACATCGACGACGTGATCCTGGTCGGCGGCCAGACGCGCATGCCGAAGGTGCTGGAAAAGGTGAAGGAGTTCTTCGGCAAGGATCCGCGCCGTGACGTGAACCCGGACGAAGCCGTCGCAGTCGGCGCGGCGATCCAGGGCCAGGTCCTGTCGGGCGACCGCAAGGACGTGCTGCTGCTCGACGTGACCCCGCTGTCGCTCGGTATCGAGACGCTCGGCGGCGTGATGACGAAGATGATCAGCAAGAACACGACGATCCCGACGAAGCACGCCCAGGTGTACTCGACGGCCGACGACAACCAGGGCGCCGTGACGATCAAGGTGTTCCAGGGCGAACGCGAAATGGCAGCGGGCAACAAGCTGCTCGGCGAGTTCAACCTCGAAGGCATCCCGCCCGCACCGCGCGGCGTGCCGCAGATCGAAGTGACCTTCGACATCGACGCGAACGGCATCCTGCACGTCGGCGCGAAGGACAAGGCGACCGGCAAGGAAAACAAGATCACGATCAAGGCGAACTCGGGCCTGTCCGAAGCTGAAATCGACCAGATGATCAAGGACGCGGAAGCGAACGCAGCGGAAGACCACAAGCTGCGCGAGCTGGCCGATTCGCGCAACCAGGGCGACGCGCTGGTCCACAGCACGAAGAAGGCGCTGACCGAGTACGGCGACAAGCTGGACGCGGGCGAGAAGGAAGCGATCGAAGCGTCGCTGAAGTCCCTCGAAGAAGTGCTGAAGGACACGTCGGCCGACAAGGCCGCGATCGACGCGAAGGTCGAGGAGCTCGGCAAGGTGTCGCAGAAGCTCGGCGAGAAGATGTACGCCGACATGCAGGCGCAGCAGGCGGGTGCGGCCGGCGCGGCCGGTGCAGCTGAGGGCGCGGCCCATGCAGGTGGTGCGCAACAGGCTGCCGACGACGTCGTCGACGCCGAGTTCAAGGAAGTGAAGAAGGACTAAGCCGGGTTCCAATGGCACCGCACGCCGCGCGCGCAAAACGCGCGCGGCGCGACTGACCAGCGGCTGAAAAGCGGTCTGTCTTTCCTTCCGGATGGCCGGATCGACTCCACGCCTGGCGGGCTTCGCGGCCCTCCGGGCACATTTGTTTTTTGGCGGGTGCTGCGCGAGCCGTCCGCGGACGGTGCAGCGCCAGACGAGTCGAGAGACTTTACTGCGGGCGAAAGGAGCCGCCGCGTGCGCGATGCGTGGCGGCACAGTGAATCGATATGGCGAAACGGGATTACTACGAGGTTCTGGGCGTCGCGAAGAATGCGAGCGACGACGAAATCAAGAAGGCATATCGCAAGCTTGCGATGAAGTATCACCCTGACCGCAATCCGGACAGCAAGGATGCGGAAGAGCATTTCAAGGAGGTGAAGGAAGCCTATGAAATGCTGTCGGATGGCCAGAAGCGGGCCGCGTACGACCAGTACGGCCACGCGGGCGTCGATCCGAACATGGGCGGTGCGGGCGCACAGGGCTTCGGCGGCTTCGCGGATGCGTTCGGCGACATCTTCGGCGACATCTTCGGCCAGGCTGCGGGCGGCGCCGCACGCGGCGGCCGCGGCGGCCCGCAGGTGTACCGCGGCGCGGACCTGCGCTACAGCATGGAAATCACGCTCGAGCAGGCCGCGCACGGCTACGACACGCAGATCCGCGTGCCGAGCTGGGTATCGTGCGAGGTCTGCCACGGGGCGGGCGCGAAGCCCGGCACGAAGCCGGAAACCTGCCCGACCTGTCATGGCCAGGGCACGGTGCGCATGTCGCAGGGCTTCTTCAGCATCCAGCAGACCTGCCCGAAGTGTCACGGCACCGGCACCTACATCCCCGAGCCGTGCGTGCATTGCCACGGGTCGGGCAAGGTGAAGGAAACCAAGACGCTCGAAGTGAAGATCCCTGCCGGGATCGATGACGGGATGCGGATCCGCTCGGCCGGCAACGGCGAGCCGGGCATCAACGGCGGGCCGCCGGGCGACCTGTACGTCGAGATCCACATCAAGCCGCACGCGGTGTTCGAGCGCGACGGCGACGATCTGCACTGCCAGATGCCGATCCCGTTCACGACCGCCGCACTCGGCGGCGAGATCGAGGTGCCGACGCTGGCCGGCCGTGCATCGTTCCCGGTGCCGGAAGGCACGCAGTCGGGCAAGACGTTCCGTCTGCGCGGCAAGGGCATCAAGGGGCTGCGTTCGAGCATTGCGGGCGATCTGTACGTGCACGTGCAGGTCGAGACGCCCGTGAAGCTGACCGACAACCAGCGCGACCTGCTCAAGCAGTTCGAGAAATCGCTGGCCGAGGGCGGCGCGCGTCACAGCCCGCAGAGCAAGAGCTGGTTTGACCGTGTGAAGAGCTTCTTCGAGTAAAGCATGACTGAAGGCAACGAGAGCGCGTCGTTCGCGCTCTTGGACGATTGCGACTCGACCGCGTCCGCGCGGTCGAGTCGTTTGTATTCGGGATTCGTGCGCGAACGCGTGTGCACAGATCCGGCACGGCTCGACGAAATCGATGCGGCGCTCGCGCAGGATCTGCGCGACGGGCTGCATGCGGTCGTCGTCGGCGATTATGAATTCGGACGCAACCTGCAACGAGCGCAGCCGGGCCATGCCCCGCTGCGCTTTTTGCTGTATGCGCGCTGCGAGCGCTTGTCCTGCGACGAGGTCGACGCATGGCTCGCGCAGCAGGACGGCGGCGGTGCGCCGTCGATCGCGGGTGTCGCGCATGTCGCGAAGAGCGTGTCGCGCGACGCGTTCGACGCGGCGATCGCCACGGTGCACGATGCCCTGCGCGCGGGCGATTCGTACCAGGTCAACTACACGTACCGGCTGAATTTCGATGTGTTCGGCACGCCGCTCGCGCTGTACCGGCGGCTGCGCGCACGCCAGCCCGTGCGGTACGGCGCGCTGATCGCGCTGCCCGGCGGCGCGTGGATCGTGTCGTGCTCGCCCGAGCTGTTCGTCGAGAAGCACGGCGACGTACTGCGTGCGCGGCCGATGAAGGGCACCGCGCCGCGCTCGGCCGATCCGCGCGACGATGCGGCGGCTGCCGCGTTTCTCGCGAACGATCCGAAGAACCGCGCGGAAAACGTGATGATCGTCGACCTGCTGCGCAACGATGTGTCGCGAATCGCGCGCACGGGCACCGTCAAGGTGCCGGCGCTGTTCTCCGTCGAACCGTATGCGTCGGTGTGGCAGATGACGTCGACGGTCGAGGCCGGCTGGCGCGACGGCACGACGTTCGCGCAGATGCTGCGAGCGCTGTTTCCATGCGGGTCGATCACGGGCGCGCCGAAGTACCAGACGATGCGGCTGATCGACGCGATCGAATCGACGCCGCGCGGGCTTTATACGGGCGCGATCGGCTGGCTCGACGCGCCCGGCGATCCTGCGGGCGGCTGCGGCGACTTCTGCCTGTCGGTTGCGATCCGCACGCTGACGCTCGACGTGGCCGATACCGATACCGATATCGACATGGCCGGTTCGGCTACGCGGCACCTTGGGACGATGGGCGTCGGCGCGGGCATCGTGCTCGACAGCGTCGCGGCCGACGAATATGCGGAGTGCGAATTGAAAGCGCGATTCCTGACGGACGCCGACCCCGGCTTCCAGTTGTTCGAAACGACCGCGGCCACGCGTGCGGACGGCATCCGGCATCTCGACCGCCATCTCGCGCGGCTGCAGCGCAGCGCGGACGCGTTCGGCTTCCGCTTCGACGCCGATGCGTTGCGGCGCGAGATCGACGCGCGCTGCGCAGCGCTCGACGGCGACGATGCGTACCGGATGAAACTCGCGCTCGCGAAGGACGGCACGATCGAGATCACCGCGGCGCCGCTCAAGCCGCTGCCGGCCGGACCGGTCGGCGTGATGCTGGCGTCCGAGCACGGCTTCGCGCCGACCCGTGCGGACGACGCGCTGCTGCTGCACAAGACCACGCGCCGCGCCGAATACGACCGCGCGTGGCAGGCGGCCGAGGCGCTCGGCGGTTTCGACATGCTGTTCGTCAACGAGCGCGGCGAGGTGACGGAAGGCGGGCGCTCGAACCTGTTCGTGAAGCTCGACGGCCAGTGGGTGACGCCGCCGCTGGCGTCCGGCGTGCTGCCGGGCGTGATGCGCGGCGTGCTGCTCGACGATCGTGCGTTCGGTGCGATGGAGCGCGTCGTGACGCAGGACGATCTTGCGCGCGCGGAAGGGCTGCTGTTGACCAACGCATTGCGCGGTGCGCTCGACGCGGTGCTGAAGTGACGCTGTAACGGAGCGGGCACCGCGCTCGCGCCGGCCGCTGGACTTTCAACGCACCAACAAAAAAGCGCGGCGCCCCGCAAAGGGCGCCGCGCTTTTTCACATCCGACGCGTTACTTCAGAACGAGTGTTCCGGGCCCGGAAACGAGCGATCCTTCACCGCGCTCACGTAGGCTTCGACGGCCGCCTGGATGTTCGGCTGGCCCTGCATGAAATCCTTCACGAAACGCGGCCGCTTGCCGGGGAACACGCCGAGCATGTCGTGCAGCACGAGCACCTGCCCCGAGCAGTCGACGCCCGCGCCGATGCCGATCGTCGGAATCTTCAGCATGTGCGTGACTTCCGACGCGACGAGCGTCGGCACGGCTTCGAGCACGACGAGCTGCGCGCCCGCGTCCTCGACCGCGCGCGCATCGCGCAGCAGCTGCGCCGCGCCGGCTTCGGTCTTGCCCTGCACCTTGAAGCCGCCGAACGCGTGCACCGATTGCGGCGTGAGGCCGATGTGCGCGCACACCGGCACCGCGCGCTCGACGAGGAAGCGGATCGTTTCGGCGAGCCATTCGCCGCCTTCGAGCTTGACCATCTGCGCGCCCGCGCGCATCAGCTTGACCGAGTTCGCGAACGCCTCGGCCGGCGTGCCGTACGTGCCGAACGGCAAATCGGCGACGACGAGCGCACGCGGCTGCGCGCGTGCGACACAGGCCGTGTGATACGCGATGTCGTCGATCGACACGGGCAGCGTGGTCGTGTGGCCCTGCAGCACGTTGCCGAGCGAATCGCCGATCAGCAGCACGTCGGTGCCTGCGCGGTCGAGCAGCGCGGAGAAGCTCGCGTCGTAGCAGGTGAGCATCGCGATCTTCTCGCCGGCGTCGCGCATTGCCTGCAGCTTGGGGACCGTCACGGCAGGCCGGCTCGATTCCTGGAGATAGGTCATGGGGAAATCCGGGTCGATGGGGGAAGAACGACAGGCGGGACGCGTCAGCGCGTCGTCTCGCCCTTGACGAAGAATTCCTTGCGGCCGCGCATCGTCTCGATGCGCTCGACCAGCAGGGCGAGATCTTCGGGGGAATCCAGCGGGTTCAGGTGTTCGGCTGCGACCGTCAGCACCGGCGTGCGGTCGTAGTGGTAGAAGAATTCGTTGTATGCGTCGACGAGCGAGCGCAGGTACGCATCGCTGATCTGCAGTTCCATCGGCAGCCCGCGCTTCTGGATGCGCGAGAACAGCACTTCGGGGCTGGCCTGCAGATAGACGACGAGGTCGGGCGACGGCGCCTGCGGCACGTCGACGTGCGTCGCGACCGAGCGATACAGCTGCCACTCGTCCTCCGGCAGGTTCAGCCGCGCGAAGATGTCGTTCTTCTGCGGCATGAAATCGGCGATGACGGGGCGGCCCGTTTCGAGCGCGCCGATCAGCTCGCGCGCCTGCTGAGCGCGCTGCAGCGCGAACGACAGCTGCACGGGCAGCGCGTAGCGCGCGGTGTCGCGATAGAAGCGTTCGAGGAACGGGTTGTCCTGCGGGCGTTCGAGCAGCGTCTGCATCGACCAGCGCTCGGCGAGCAGGCGCGCGAGCGACGTCTTGCCGACGCCGATCGGGCCTTCGATCACGAGATAGCGGTGCGGGGCGCGCAGGTCGGGGGCGGTGACGGTCAGCGGAGTCGAGTTCATCGGCAGCGGGTCTTGTCGGCGTCTTCGCCGGCAGCGAGTGCCTTCTGCATCAGGCACTGGCAGGTTTGCACCTTCTCGACGCGCTGATCTGCCACGGCGGCGAGGAAGGTGTCGGCGCGGCCGCGCGCGGGAATGTCGAGCAGCGGCTCGATCTCGACGAGCGGCACGAGCGCGAATGCACGGTCGGTGAGGCGCGGGTGAGGGACGATCAGGTCGGGTTCTTCGATCGAATCGGCGCCGAACAGCAGGATGTCGAGGTCGAGCGTGCGCGGCGCATTGCGATAGGGGCGCTCGCGCCCGAAGTGATGTTCGATCTTCTGGCAAAGCGCGAGCAACTCGCGCGCCGACAGCGTCGTGTCGAGCTTGACGACGCAGTTGTAGTAGTCGTCGCCGCCCGCTTCGAAGGGCGCCGTGCGATACAGGCTCGACTTGCCGAGGATCGAGATGGTGCGCTGCTGCGCGAGGCACACCACCGCGTCCTTCAGGGTCTGGCGCGCATCGCCGAGATTCGCCCCCAGTCCGATATATGCAACCGTCATGGCATCACTTCCTACGTCGTTCGCCGGCGCGCGCGTCAGTCGTCGGAACCGCCCGAGGTATCGGGTGCCTGTTCGGCGGCACCTTCACCCGGCTGGCGGTTTCGCGCACCACCGCGGCGGCGCCGCTTGCGGGGCGATTTTTCCTTCGAACCGCCCTGCGTGAGCAATGCCTCGCGAGCAGCCGCGTCGCCTTCGATGAAATCCGTCCACCACTGTCCGACTTCCGCATCGAGCTCGCCGGATTCGCAGCGTAACAGGAGGAAATCATACCCCGCTCTAAACCTTTGGTGTTCCAGCAGCCGCATCGCGCTGCGGCCCGAGCGCTTCTCGAGGCGCAGCTGCAGGCCCCAGATCTCGCGCATGTCGGCCGAATAACGCTTGTGGATCGCGAGTTTCTCGGTCTGCATGTCGAGCACGTCGTCCATCGCGCGATGGAGCGCCGGCACCGGAATCTCGCCTTCGGCCGTGTATTGCTCGAAGCGCTGGCGCATGTCGTGCCACAGCAGCGTCGCGAACAGGAAGCCCGGCGACACCGTCTTGCCGGCGCGCACGCGCGCGTCGGTGTTGTTCAGCGCGAGCGTGATGAACTTCTCGCCCTGCGGCTGTTCGAGCACGACGTCGAGGAGCGGCAGCAGCCCGTGGTGCAGGCCCTCCCTGCGCAGCCGCTGCAGGCACGCGAGCGCATGGCCCGACAGCAGCAGCTTCAGCATTTCGTCGAACAGGCGCGCGGCCGGCACGTTGTTGATCAGGTCGGCGAGCGTGTTGATCGGCTCGCGCGTATGCGGCTCGATCTCGAAACCGAGCTTCGCCGCGAAGCGCACGACGCGCAGCATCCGCACCGGATCCTCGCGGAAGCGCGTGGCCGGATCGCCGATCATCCGCAGCAGGCGGGCGCGCACGTCGGCCATCCCGTCGTGGTAGTCGAGCACCGTCTGCGTCGACGGGTCGTAGTACATCGCGTTGATCGTGAAGTCGCGGCGCGCGGCATCTTCATGCTGCTCGCCCCACACGTTGTCGCGCAGCACGCGGCCGCTCGCGTCGACCGCATGCGTGCGGCGATCGAGTTCGTCGCGCTTCAGGCGCTTCGGCGGCTCGGCTGCGGCCGCCTCGGGCGGCGCATCGACCAGCGCGCGGAACGTCGACACCTCGATCAGCTCCTGGCCGAACTGCACGTGGACGATCTGGAAGCGGCGGCCGATCAGGCGCGCGCGGCGGAACAGGCGCTGGACTTCGGTCGGCGTCGCGTCGGTCGCGACGTCGAAGTCCTTCGGCGCGATGCCGAGCAGCAGGTCGCGTACCGCGCCGCCGACGATGAACGCACGAAAGCCCGCCTGCTGCAGCGTGTCGGTCACGCGCACGGCGTTCCTCGAGATCAGCGCCGGATTGATGCCGTGCACGCTGGCCGGCACGACGGTCGGCTCATGGTTGCTGCGCGGCTTTTTCGCGGCGCCGCCGCGGGCGCCCTTCGGCGCGCGCGGGGCAGCAGGGGCCGCTTCGTCGGCTGGGGCCGTTGCGGGAGACGTTTGCTCGGTTTCGTCCTGGCCGAGCAGCTTGCGGATGAATTTTTTGATCACGACGTTCAGAAGAGATCGAGGATACGCCAGCCGCGGGTGCTTGCATGCGCACGCAGCGTGTCGTCAGGGTTGGTCGCGATCGGGTCGGTGACTTTCTCGAGCAACGGGATGTCGTTGTGCGAGTCGCTGTAGAAATAGCTGTGCGCGAAGTCGTCCCAGTGCTTGCCGAGCGACGCGAGCCATGCTTCGGTCCGCACGATCTTGCCTTCGCGGTAGCTCGGCGTGCCGGTCGGCCGGCCCGTGTACGGCGAGTCGGGATGCCCGTCGGTCGTCTCGACCTCGCACGCGATCAGCGTATCGACGCCGAACGCGGTCGCGATCGGGCGCGTGATGAATTCGTTGGTCGCCGTCACGACGCAGCACAGGTCGCCCGCATCGAGGTGCTTGCGCACCAGTTCGAGCGCGGCGGGCGTCATTGCGGGCCGGATCACCTCGTGCATGTACTGCTCGTGCCATTCGGCGAGCTGCGCGCGCGAATACTTCGCGAGCGGCGTGAGCATCGCCGTCAGGTATGCGTGGATGTCGAGCCGGCCGGCCTTGTAGTCGGCGAAGAACTGGTCGTTCTGACGCGAAAAGCTTTCCGCGTCGACGATGCCGAGCTTCACCATGAAGCGGCCCCATTCGTGGTCGCTATCGGTCGGGATCAGCGTGTGATCGAGGTCAAAGAGTGCCAGATTAGTCATGGAAGCGCATTTTACTCGAAGCGGTTCGGGCCCGTGCCCGGTGGTGTGATGTCGTCGCCGGGACGCGCAAGCATCCGGCGCAGCAGCGGCAGCGTGACCGCGCGTTTCTGCTCGAGCGAGAAGCGGTCGAGCGCGTCGAGCAGTGCCATCAGGCTCGGCATGTCACGGCGGAAATGGGTCAGCAGGTAGGCGGCGATATCGTCGGTGAGCGCGATCCCGCGCTCCTTCGCGGCGAGCTTGAGCACCGCGATCTTGCCGGCGTCGGACGGCGGCGACAGGTGGAACACGAGCCCCCAGCCGAGGCGCGTGCGGAGATCCTCGCGCACGTCGAGCGCGAGCGGCGCCGCGGGGCCCGCCGCGACGAACGCGCTCGACGGGTGCGCGCGCACTTCGTTGAACAGGTTGAACAGCGCGACCTGCTGCGTATCGCTCATCCGGTCGCAGTCGTCGATCGCGTAGATGCCGATGCGCGGGTCGAACGTGAACGCACCAAGCGGGCTCTGCGGCGTCAGGTAGCGCGCATAGCCGTACGACGCGTCGCTCACGAGCGCCTGCAGCAGGTGGGTGCGGCCGCTGCCGGGCTCGCCCCAGATGTAGAACGACCGGTCCGGCACGGGGCCCGCCGCGAGCGCGAGGTCGAGCTTCTGCAGGCGCGAGATGAGCTCGTCGTTCTCCTCGTTCATGATGAAGTTGTCGAACGTGGCGGGCGGCGGCGTGCCGAGATCGAGCGTCAGTTGACGGGACACAACAGTCACAATGCAGGTCGGTTGAAAATACGCGCGCCGTACGCCGGGCGCGCGCCGGGGGCTGCGGATCCGTGGGCTACACGCGCGGCCGCACGCACGGCGCCGCGCGGGTTTCGGCGCGGTTCGCTCGGCGAGGAAAACGGGGACGTGTCGACCAAGATGCAATCCCTGACGATTCGATACTGGGAATTCCGGCCAACCGGCCGGCTTCGGGTAAAATCGCATTTTACCGACCTTCTCGCATTCCCCCATGAATCCTCCGAAATCCGCTCCCGACGCTCAGGGTCTGTCCTATCGTGACGCAGGTGTCGACATCGACGCAGGCGACGCGCTCATCGACAAGATCAAGCCTTTTGCGAAGAAAACCCTGCGCGACGGCGTGCTCGGCGGCATCGGCGGGTTCGGCGCACTGTTCGAAGTGCCGAAGAAGTACAAGGAGCCCGTCCTCGTATCGGGCACCGACGGCGTCGGCACCAAGCTCAAGCTGGCCTTTCATCTGAACAAACACGACACCGTCGGCCAGGATCTGGTCGCGATGAGCGTGAACGACATCCTCGTGCAGGGCGCCGAGCCGCTGTTCTTCCTCGACTACTTCGCGTGCGGCAAGCTCGACGTCGATACGGCCGCCACGGTCGTCAAGGGCATCGCGCAAGGGTGCGAACTGTCGGGCTGCGCGCTGATCGGCGGTGAAACGGCCGAAATGCCGGGCATGTACCCCGATGGCGAATACGACCTGGCCGGCTTCGCGGTCGGTGCGGTCGAGAAGAGCAAGATCATCGACGGCAGCACGATCGCCGAAGGCGACGTGGTGCTGGGCCTCGCGTCGAGCGGCATCCACTCGAACGGCTTCTCGCTCGTGCGCAAGATCATCGAGCGCGCGAACCCCGATCTGTCGGCCGATTTCCACGGCCGCTCGCTCGCCGACGCGCTGATGGCGCCCACCCGCATCTACGTGAAGCCGCTGCTCGCGCTGATGCAGAAGCTGTCGGTGAAGGGCATGGCGCACATCACGGGCGGCGGTCTCGTCGAGAACATCCCGCGCGTGCTGCGCGAAGGCCTCACGGCCGAGCTCGACCAGAACGCCTGGCCGCTCCCGCCGCTGTTCAAGTGGCTGCAGGAGCACGGCGGCGTCGCCGATGCGGAAATGCACCGCGTGTTCAACTGCGGCATCGGCATGGCCGTGATCGTCTCGGCGGCCGATGCGGACGCAGCGATCGCCGACCTGACCGCCGCCGGCGAACAGGTGTGGAAGATCGGCACCGTGCGTGCGACCCGCGAAGGCGAGGCGCAGACGGTCGTGGTCTGACCGCCGCCCAGCAGATGCAGCAAGGAAAGCCGCCCGGAGTCGATCCGGGCGGTTTTTTTTCGGGTGCCGCGTGGCATGGGCGCGCGCCGATGAAGGAGGGACGACGATGACCGAAGACGAACATGCGATCCGCGCGCTCGTGGAAAACTGGTTCGTGTCGAGCCGGCGCGGCGATCTGGCCACCGTACTCGACCTGATCGCCGACGACGCGATCTTCATGGTGGCCGGCAAACCGCCGTTCGACAAGGCGGCGTTCGCGGCTGCGTCGCGCGACGCGAACGCGGGCGGCGAGCACGCGCCGAAGGTCGACGGCCGCTACCGGATCGACGAGCTGCGCGTGCTCGGCGACTGGGCCTACATGCGCAATTTCATCGAGATCGAGGCGACGCCGCCGGGTGGCGACACGATTCGCCGGTCGGGCCACACGCTGACGATTTTCCGCAAGACCGACGGCCGCTGGCAGCTCGTGCGCGACGCGAATCTCGTGACGCTCGTGCATTGAGCACGGCGGCACGGAGGGCGGTGGCGTTCGCGGATGCTCATGCCGACGGCCGCGGTGCGCCAGCCGGACGCGTGCCGGCCAGCAATGGCGGCACCAGCAGGTAGAGCAGCGCGGCGGCGGCCCATACGAGCCCCGGCCATGTCGTGCGCGTCGCCGCGTAGGTTGCGGTGACGACCAGCGGCCCCGCGACGCCGATCAGGCTGGCGACGCTCGCGAGCATGCCTTGCAGCTCGCCCTGGCGCGCATCGTCGACCTGCCGCGCGAGCATCGCCTGCAACGCCGGCAGCGTCATGCCGCCGGCTGCGAACAGCGGCAGCAGCGCGAACGGCACCCAGGCGGCGGTCGCGAACGCGATCACCGCGAGCCCGAGCGCGTCGCCCGCGAGGCCCAGCGCGAGCGCGCGGCGCTCGCCGAGCCGCGCGATCAGCGGCCCGATCGCGAACGCCTGCGCAAGCGCGTGGCACGCGCCGTAGCCGGCGAGCGACAGCCCCGCGACGGGCGTCGACCAGCCGAAATGTTCCTGGCCGTACAGGATCCACAGCGTCGCGGGCGCCTGCGACACGAGCGCCACGATCACGTAGATGCCGATCAGCGGCACGAGCGCGGGCGCGCCGCTCAGCCGGCGCAGGCTCGCGAACGGGTTGAGTGCGCCGACCGCGCGACCTTCGCGGGCCGAACGCGGCCGCGATTCCGGCAGCGCGCGCCACACGAGCACGAGATTCAGCGCATTGAGCAGCGCGGCCGCGACGAACGGCGCGCGCAGGTGCAGCGCGCCGAGCAGCCCGCCGATCAGCGGGCCGGCGATGAAGCCGATGCCCATCATCGCGCCGAGCTGGCCGAAGCGCCGCGCGCGGTCGGGCTCGGCCGTCACGTCGGTCACATAGGCGGTCGCGACCGCGAGGTTCGCACCGGTGATGCCGGCGAGCAGCCGCCCGACGTAAAGCCATGCGAGTGTCGGCGCGAGCGCCATCAACAGGTAGTCGAGCGCGGCGCCCGCGAGCGACGCGAGCAGCACGGGGCGGCGGCCGAAGCGGTCGCTCAGCGCGCCGAGCAGCGGCGCGCACAGGAACTGCGCGAACGCGTACAGCGCGAGCAGGATCCCGTAGTGGGTATCGGTGCTGCCCGCGCCGGCGAGCGAGCGCAGCAGCCCGGGCAGGATCGGCATCACGATCCCGACGCCGATCGCGTCGAGCAGGACCGTGGCCAGGATGGCAATCTGGGATGGATTCAAGAGTTTCTCTCTATCGATGATAGAGTGCAGAGTATTCCACAGTTTCCCTATCGGTGATAGAGATGAAGGACACAAGCGCGCGGCTGACGCGCGACACGGTATTGCGCGCGGCGCTCGAATTGCTGGACGAGGTGGGGATCGACGGACTGTCGACGCGGCGGCTCGCCGAGCGGCTCGGCGTGCAGTCGCCGACGCTGTACTGGCATTTCAGGAACAAGGGCGAGCTGCTCGACGCGATGGCCGAGGCGATCATGCTCGAACGCCACGACGGGTCGCTGCCGAAGCCGGGTGACGTATGGGATGCGTGGCTCGCGGAGAACGCGCGCAGTTTTCGTCGCGCGTTGCTGGCCTATCGCGACGGCGCACGCCTGCATGCCGGGACGCGGCCGCGCGCGCTGCATTTCAGTTCGATCGAGCGCAAGGTCGCGCTGCTGGGTGAGGCCGGCTTTACGCCGGACGAAGCGGTCGACGTGATGGTGGCGATCGGCCGCTTTGTGGTCGGCTGGGTGCTGGAGGAGCAGGCGGCACCGGACGGCGACGCCGACGCGTTGCTGCCGGATGCGGCCGAGTATCCGCTGTTCGCGAAGGGCTGGGCCGTGCTGCGCGAATGCAGCGGCGACGAAGCTTTCGAGCGCGGCATCGCGTGGATCGTCGACGGCGCGCGAGCGCGCCTCGCGGCGCGTCACGCGGGCTGACGCGTTCAGCTACCCGGCGTGCTGCCGTCGAGGACGCGTTCGAGCGCGTCGAGCGCGCGGGCCGTCGAGTCCGGCGCGATGCAGTCGACGACGATCCGCTCGGGCATCGCGCGCAGCCACGTGATCTGGCGCTTGCAGAGCTGGCGCGTCGCGAAGATGCCCTTGTCGCGCATCGTCCGGTAGTCGGTGTCGCCGTCGAGGAATTCCCACGCCTGCCGGTAGCCGACGCAGCGCATCGACGGCAGGTCGGGATGGAGATCCTCGCGGCGGCGCAGCCGTTCGACTTCGTCGATGAAGCCCGCGTCGAGCATCGCGTCGAAGCGCTGCGCGATCCGGGCATGCAGCACCGCGCGATCCGACGGTTCGAGCGCGACCGGCACGAAGCGGTACGCGGCGGCCGCATCGTCCGTGCGACGCGGCGCGGCGAGCAGCACCGACATCGGCTGCCCGCTCAGCATGAAGATCTCGAGCGCACGCTGGATCCGCTGCGAATCGTTCGGCGCGAGCCGCGCGGCCGTGTCGGGATCGACCTGCGCGAGCCGTGCATGCAGCGCGGGCCAGCCGTCGCGCGCGGCTTCGGCATCGAGCGTCGCGCGCACGTCCGGATCGGCGCCGGGCAGGTCGTTGAGCCCCTGCGTCAGCGCCTTGTAGTACAGCATCGTGCCGCCGGCGAGCAGCGGCGTGCGGCCGCGCGCGATGATCTCGCCGACCAGGCGCAGCGTGTCCGAGCGGAATTCCGCGGCCGAATACGCGTCGGCCGGGTCGATGATGTCGATCAGGTGGTGCGGCACGCTCGCGCGCTCTTCGCGCGACGGTTTCGCGGTACCGATATCCATGTCGCGGTAGACGAGCGCCGAATCGACGCTGACGATCTCGATCGGGCGGCGCGCGGCGAGCGCCAGCGCCGCGGCCGTCTTGCCCGAAGCGGTGGGGCCGAGCAGGCAGGCGATCGTCGTCGGGCTGGACTGCGAAGAAGCGCTCATTGCCCGCGCATGAAGAGACGGTCGAGATCGTTCAGCGTGAGCTGATACCAGGTCGGCCGGCCGTGATTGCACTGGTCCGCGCGTTCGGTCGCCTCCATCTGGCGCAGCAGCGCGTTCATCTCGTCGAGCGTCAGGCGCCGGTTCGCGCGCACCGCATGATGGCAAGCAAGCGTGCCGAGCAGTTCGTGCTGGCGCTCGGTGAGCACGCGCGAGCCGCCGAACGCATGCAGGTCGGCGAGCACCGCGCGCGCGAGCGACTGCAGATCGGCGTCCTTCAGCAGCGCCGGCACCGCGCGGATCGCGAGCGTCGTCGGCGACAGCACCGCGAGGTCGAAGCCGAGCGATTCGAGCGTGTCGCGTTCTTCCTCGACCGTGCCGATCTCGACCGGCGTAGCCGTCATCGACACCGGCAGCAACAGCGACTGCACGGCGACCGTGCGATCCGCAAGCGCGTTCTTGAACTGCTCGTACAGGATCCGCTCGTGCGCCGCGTGCATGTCGACGATCACGAGGCCGTGTGCGTTCTGCGCGAGCACGTAGATGCCGTGGATCTGGCCGAGCGCGAAGCCGAGCGGCTGCTCGTCGTGCGCGGTGGCCGCGATCGCCGATGCGGTGAAGCCCGGCAGCGGTGCGATCGGCGCGTCGGACCCGTCGCGTGCGACGGTCGTCGTGCCGTCCGGCGTGCCGGCTCCCGTGTCCTTGCGGCCGAACAGCGCGTCGTAGAGCGCGAGCGGCTGCGCGACGGGCAGCGTGCCCTGCGTCATCCGCGCCTGGCGCATCCAGGTGTTGCCCGACGACGAGGACGACGACGGCGACGAGAAGCCGCCGCCCATGCCGCCGGTCCCGGTCCCGGACGCGTGCCCCTGGCTCTGCCCGAGCGGCGTGTACAGGAACGACGACGGCCCGCGCGGCGCGGGTTCGATATGCGCGGCATGGCCGCCCGCCGTGGTTTCCGGCGACGCGCCCGCGTGGCGCGCGAGCGCGCGCTGGACCGCATGGAACACGTACTGGTGGATCGAGCGCGAATCGCGGAAGCGCACCTCGATCTTCGACGGATGCACGTTCACGTCGACGGCTTCGGGCGGCAGGTCGAGGAACAGCACGTACGACGGGTAGCGGTCGCCGTGCAGCACGTCCTCGTAGGCTGCGCGCACCGCGTGCGTCAGCAGCTTGTCGCGCACGAAGCGGCCGTTGACGAAGAAATACTGCTGGTCGGCGCGCCCGCGGCTCGCGGTCGGCAGCCCGGCGCAGCCGTAGACGGCCAGCGGGCCGGCCTGTTCGTCGAGCGGCAGGTGCGCGGTCGCGAAGCTGTCGCCGAGGATCTTCGCGACGCGCTGCGCGGGCTCGGTCGCGTTCCAATGCTCGACGGCCTTGCCGTTGTGCAGCACCGAGATCGCGACGTCCGGCCGCGCGAGCGCCGCCCGGCGGATCATTTCCAGGCAGTGGCCGAACTCCGTCTGCTCGCTCTTCAGGAACTTGCGCCGCGCGGGCGTGTTGAAGTACAGCTCGCGCACCTCGATCGTCGTGCCGGTCGAGCCGGCGGCGGGCGACAGCACGCCCGTCTGCGCATCGATCTTCATCGCGTGCGCGGCATCGGCCGTCCGGCTCGTGATCGACATCTCGGCGACCGACGCGATCGACGCGAGCGCTTCGCCGCGAAAACCCAGCGTCGCGACCGCTTCGAGCTCCTCGAGCGAGCGGATCTTGCTGGTCGCGTGGCGCATCAGCGCGAGCGCGAGCTCGTCGGGCGGGATCCCGCAGCCGTCGTCGGTGATCGAGATGCGCTTCACGCCGCCTTCTTCCAGCACGATGCGCAGCGACGTCGCGCCGGCGTCCATCGCGTTCTCGAGCAGCTCCTTCACGACCGACGCCGGGCGTTCGACGACCTCGCCGGCGGCGATCTGGCTGATCAGCTGGTCGGGCAGGGGCTGGATCGCGCGCAGCGGGCGCGCAGCGGGGGCGGGCGCGGCGCCCGCGGCCGTTTCGGTGATATCGGACATGGCCGAATTATAGCGAGGCCGCGCCCGCGTGCCGGGGCGGCGAACCGTTACGTTTTTTCACGGAGCCTTAAGGTAGTTTCGGTATCATCACGCCAGTGCGCGCGCCGCCTTGGCTGGCGGGCGCCTCCGCCATCTCTGGCCTGTTCCGGCCGTTCCGGCCCTATCGCCTTCGAGGGAATCGCATTTGGATACGCTGCTTCATTTCGTCAACCTTGTCCTGCATATCGACGCCTTCCTCGGCGATTTCATCCGGCAGTACGGCGCGTGGGTCTATCTCGTGCTGTTCCTGATCGTGTTCTGCGAGACGGGGCTCGTCGTGTTCCCGTTCCTGCCGGGCGATTCGCTGCTGTTCATCGGCGGCGCGTTCGCGGCGAGCGGCGAAATGAACGTCGGCGCGCTGATCGTCCTGCTGCTCGTCGCGGCGATTTCCGGCAACACCGTGAACTACCTGATCGGCCGCTGGGTCGGCCCGAAGGTGTTCAATACGCATATCCCGGTGCTCGAGCGCTTCCTCGACCGCGCCGCGCTGCAGAAGACCCACTCGTTCTACGACAAGCACGGCGGCAAGACGATCGTGCTCGCACGCTTCATCCCGGTCGTGCGCACGTTCGCGCCGTTCGTCGCGGGCGCGTCGTCGATGAGCGCCGTGCGCTTCCAGCTCTTCAACGTGATCGGTGCGCTGGTCTGGGTGCTGCTGCTCGTGCTGCTCGGCTATTTCTTCGGCAACATCCCGTTCATCCGCCAGTACCTGAACGTGATCGTGCTGGTCGGGATCGGCGCGGCGATCGTGCCGGTCGCGCTCGGCGCGGCGTGGAAGCTGGTGCGCCGGAAGCAGTCGGACAATGTGCCGAAGGCGGGTGGGCGCTGAGCACGGGCGGTTCCGTCTTTTCGATGCAATAAAAAAGCGTGGCGGGTGCCACGCTTTTTTTTCGTCCGTGCGGTTCGGCTGCTGCTTGCGTTACGCGGTGCGATGCGCGACCGGCGTTTCGGGCGTCGGGTATTGCGCGTCGCGGAACGTCTCGAGGATCACGCGGTTGGTGTCGCAGTACACCTGCCAGTAGTGCTCGGGCGCCGTGGACGGGCGCACGAACAGCAGCGGGCCTTCCGGCGTGAACTGCAGCACGCCGACGTCCGGCGCCGGGGTGGTCAGTACGTTCGGGATCTGCTGGATCGACGACTTCAGGCGGTTGATCGCGTCCACTGCGTCGACGCCGTTCGCGATCTTCGCGGTCAGGTCGACACGGCGGTACGACGTCGCGCTGTAGTTGGCGATGTTGTCCGAGAAGATCTTGTTGTTGCCGACGATCGTGACGATGTTGTCGGCGGTGACGATCGTCGTGCCGAACAGGCCGAGTTCCTTCACCGTGCCGGTGACGCCGCCCGCGTTGATCACGTCGCCGATCTTGAAGGGGCGCAGCACCTGCATGAACACGCCGGCGGCGAAATGCGCGAGCAGGCCGCCCCATGCCGTGCCGATCGCGAGGCCGAGGCCGGCGAGCAGTGCCGCGAACGAGGTGGTCTGAACGCCGAAGATCTGCAGGATCGCGAGGATCAGCAGGATCGTCAGCAGCACGCCGACGACGGAGGTCAGGTAGTCGGTGAGCGTCGGGTCGACCTTGCCGCTGCGGCGGACGACCTTGCCGAGCAGGCGGGTAGCGATGCGGATCGCCCAGCGGCCGACGAACCACAATGCGATCGCGGCGAGGAGGTTGAGGCCGAAGTCGAGGCCGCGGGTCATCAGGAATTGCTGGGCGGTGGCGAGATCGATCATGCGTTCTCCGAAGTCAAGGGTGAAAAGGGCGGCGCATGCACCGGGATGGGTGGCGCTTTTATAACCTGACCTGTGACGGGCGAGCAACCCGCCTTACATTGATTGACGTAATGAAAAACGGGCAGGACGCGTGTGCGTGCTGCCCGTGACGGGTGTCGGTGTCGTGCCGATGGCGTCTGAAGTGGCTCGCACAGGTTGTCCCTGACGATTCGGCGACCGAGTATCGATCGCCGTCAACGCATCATTCGATCGCGAATATATTGGCGCCCCTGCCAACCGGCATAACGTATCGCATTGCGCGTCCAGCGCATCGCCTTGACGAGCGGGCGAGCGCGGTTGCCGCGAATTTTTTCGAGCGGTCGAGCCGCATTCGGCGCGAGTTGCCGGACGACTGCCTCGGGCGTCGTGAACAGCGAGCGCTGCCAGTCCCAATAGATCGCGTAACGCAGCAACACGCCCGCTGTCAGCATGTCGAGCGACAGCCGGCGTTCGCGCCACGGTTGCTCCAGTGCATCGTGCGTCAATCCCCAGCCGGCATAAAAGGGCAGGCCGTAGGTATGGACTTCCTTCCCGCGCATCAACGCATCGAAGCCGGCAAGTGACGACAGCGTATGCAACTCGTCCGTCACGTCGATCAGGGAAATGAGATCGGCGTCCGCGTCGACGACGTCTGCGAGGTGCGCTGCGTCGACAAGCCCGGCACGATTGCCGGACAGCACGTCCGGATGCGGTTTGTAAATGATGAATGCGTCCGGCAGGCGAGCACGTACTTCCTGCAGCAACGCTTCCGACGTGGCTATCGTGCCCGTTCCGAGTCGGATCGATGCATCGTCTGCAACCTGGCCCGCGACGAGCACGATACGTTTGCCTTGCGGAACACGCCATGTGGGTGCCCGACGGCCGAGATTGTATTTCGTGAGGCCGAGCCGCACGATCTCCTGTCTCAGCGCCGCCGCGCGCCGCAATTCCGGTTCGTCGAAGGTGGCCTGATTGAGAATGATGGTCAGGTCGCTGGGGCGACTCGCGTCGAAATACAGGCCGCGGCGGTCGATCACCTGGCTGCACGGCGGCGACATATCGGACCCGAGCCCTGTCGAATGAATGAAACCGTCCTCGATGCGGACGTGTGCTGCCCCGTCCGGCAGGCCTTCTGCCGAACGTCCACCCCATATCGCTGCGTGCTCGTCGGTGTGGGTGTCGCGCGGATTCGCTATCCAGCGTAACGTCCCGCCTCCTGCCGACAGGTACGGCGTCGCATACGGACGTTTCCACCACTGGAAGCGTACGCCGGCTACCCGGTCGAGGTCGCTGTAGCGGGCGGCGACGGCATGCTGCAGCTCGATGCAGTCGAGTGCGCTTTCTAGCGTGCCCTGGGTGCCGCGTGTCGGGTCGAGGTAATGCGCGAATTGCAGGAACGCTGCCTCGAACAACGCAAACACGGACGGGCGCGCACGGCGATCCGGCATCACCGTGCGATCCTGCGTCAATCCCCAGCCGGCGTAATACGGCGTGCCGAACACGTGAACCGGCACGCCGGCCAGAAGTGCGGCCATCCCTTCGGACGCGCCGACGACATAGACGGCGTCGGCTTGTCGAAGAATGTCCCGCAGGGAATGCGCAACGTCGAGGACTCGAACATTTTCAGGCAGTTGCATCTTGTTCGACAGCCAATCGCCGGCGCCTGCATCGGCGGAGCGCAAGATCCACAAGCGGGCGTCGGGGTGTGCGATATGCGCTACATCCGCCATCGCAGCAAAATTCCCGCGGCGTTGCCCGGCCGGCGTGCAGGTGTCGGAATGCGACGTTTCTCTTTCGTCTATCAGCACAATGCGCTTGTCGCGGCCGGACGCGTGCCATGCCTCAGGCAATTCAGCCACCCGGTGCCGGACATGCAACGCGTCGCTTTCGAGCACTCGGTGAATCAGGTCCCGACATCGCGCTTCCGCGTCGGTGCCGAGCGAGTCCCGGAGCACGCGATCGAGTGCGGCGACAAGCCCGCCACGAGCAATCAGATCCGGCGGAATGCGGAACCACGAAAGAGGCGGCGCGTGCCGGACGAAGACGGGGCCGGGGCAGACCGGGTAGACGGTACGTCCGAGCGATACGGAAGCTCGGGCAAATGCGGCGCCGAGCCGCGAATCGACCCACACGAACGGTGATTTTCCGGTCGGCCAGTTGCCCCTACGCTTGCCGGGCACAATGGAGGTTGCGTCGAATGGCTGGATTTCGGGCGTCATCGAGGACTCAGTCGGTGCCGGATTCATTTACCGGAGCGACTCGAGAAAGCCGTCGATTCGTTCAAAGTGCTCGGCCCACGTCGGCGCTCGAAAGCGTTCGATCCGCGCGATCTGGTTCGCCCGATCAGCGCTATCCGGCAGGGCGTACGCGCGAATCCGCGCGAGCCATCCCGGCCCGTCGAGCGGGTCGAGATAGTCGGGAATGTCCGACGCGATCTCGTGAAAGACCGGCAAGTCGCTGGCGAGCACCGGCACGCCCAGCATCAACGCTTCGACGAGCGGCATGCCGTAGCCTTCGGCGAACGACGGAAACACGAGTGCGCGCGCATGCTGCAACCACGCATGCAGCCGATCGTCGCTGCAATCCGATTCCTCGATGACCGCACCGCGAATCGCGGCGCACCGCTCCAGCATGTCGACGACGTTCTCGCATTCCCAGCCGCGTCGGCCGATGACGACGAGCTTGGGGGCGGCGTCACCCATCTGTTCGACCAGATGCCGCCATACGTGCAGGATGAACCAGTGGTTCTTGCGCGGTTCAATCGTGCTGAGCATCACGAAATAGGGTGCCGCGATCGGCGGTGGACTCGGCGGATGAGGCTCCACCGCGGGTGCGAGTGGTGCGACGACGACCGGTGGCAGCGGCAGCGACGCCTGCCGTGCCTCGTTTGCCAGTTCGTCGTAGGTCGCCTGTGAGTTGCTGATCAAGCCGCTCGCGTGCCGTAGCGCGGTATGGATGCGGGCGCGATGCGATGCGTCCACGCCCGGGCGGCAGTACTCCGGATGCGTCAACGGAATGAGGTCGTGGACCATGAAGACCGGGCGCGCGTTGCGCTGCGCCATCGACCGATAGTAACGGGTGAACTCCATCCCGTTGTGACTTGTATGCAACAAAATTGCGCGATCGAATCGCGGCGGATAAAGCTGCTTCAGCAACGCGGAAGCGACAATCTTGCGCAGCGCCCATCGGTCCCGACTGGATGACACCAGCAACGCGAATATTTTTCGCGAGTCTTTTTCCGTTAAAACGGTCGAAAAGCCGCGCTCGCTCAGGACTGCACGTGCGTGATCGCCATATCGGCGGATGTAAGCCAGTCCTACTCGGTCTACCCCGGTGGGGATCAGGCCATCATAAAAGCGGGTGGCAAGACGAGTGACGTCCAGAAGTATTTTTGTCACGCAGGTGCAATGTGGTTGTGCGCACGGAAATGAAAGATGTTTCTGTTTGCCGAAGCCCGATGGCTCATGCAACAATTCCGCCGGGTAATTCTATGGCATCTCGCATGGCGGGACAATTCGCGTGTGCGCATCTATCGATCAGCACAAATGCCGAGCGTGCCAAACCGAAATGAAGCTAGATGTCAGATTTACCGATCCGCTTGCGTCCTCGCGCGCGGCGGCAATGGATTTTTGAGACCGCACCTGTTTGCACCAAACCGGCTCGCGCCTTAGCGGGCAAGGGGTTGGCTGCTTGTAAGCCAGGGCCGCTGGACGGCGAAAAAACCGAAGGAACCTCAAGGGTATCTGTCGGCGATTCGGATGCTCCACGCCGGTGAATTCTCCGGTACATCTTACATTGTGCGGTAAAATCCGGCGGCCTTTGAATGACTGGATTGTTAAATGCAGAGTTTAAATCGCAGTGTTTGGTTGGCTGCTGCCATCGGCGGTGCCATTGGGTTGGCTGCTTGCGGGGCCATTCCCACGTCGGGGCCGAGTCGTTCCGAAATTAACGCCAGTGGCGCAGGCACAAATCAGGTCAGTTCGCAAGGAATCCAGGTCGTTGATGTGACGGACCAGATTGCGCGGCAACTCTATGCGGGCCGCAAGAGCACTGACTTCGCTGCAACATTGGGCGATAACTCGGCGTTTCAGCAACAACTGGGCGTAGGTGATGTAGTGGAGGTGTCGATTTGGGAAGCGCCGCCTGCCACCTTGTTCGGCGGCGGTTCGAGCGACTCCCCGGCGCCAAGCGGTGTACCGACCGGCGCGCGGCTGACCAAGCTGCCGACGCAAGTGATCGATGGCAACGGCAACATCCATGTGCCGTTCGTGGGCGCGATCAAGGCAACCGGGCGTACGCCAAGCCAATTGCAAGCCTATATCGCGGCGCGCTTGAAAAATATCGCACATGATCCGCAGGTTCTGGTGCAACTGGCGCGCAACGAGACCTCTTATGTCACCGTAGTGGGAGACGTAACGAGCAGTACGCGCATGCAACTGAGCGCGCGCGGCGAACGAGTGCTTGACGCAGTCGCTGCGGCGGGTGGCGTGAAGCAGCCGATCAACAAGACCATGATTCAGGTGACGCGTGGCGAAACCGTCGCGCTGGAGCCCCTGGAGACGGTGATTCGCGATCCGCGCCAGAACGTGCCGCTCAAGGCGGGTGACGTCGTCACCGCATTGTTTCAGCCCTACAGCTTTACTGCGTTCGGTGCGACGGGCAAGAACGAGGAAATCAATTTCGAGGCGCAGGGCATCACGCTGGCTCAGGCGTTGGCGCGGGCAGGCGGCCTGCAGGACTCACGCTCGGACGCACAGGGCGTATTCATTTTCCGGCTGGAAGATCAGCAGGCGCTCAAGTGGCCCAACCAGCCAGTGAGAACGACGGCCAACGGCAAAGTCCCCGTCATTTACCACATCAATCTGAAAGACCCGGATTCGTTCTTCGTGGCGCAGAGCTTCATGATGGGCAACAAGGACGTCCTCTACGTCTCCAATGCGCCGGTGGCGGAACTGCAGAAAGTGCTGAACCTAGTGTTCTCCGTAGCTTACCCGATCGTGTCTGGTGTGCAGACGTTCAAATAATTATGAAATTTCTGAAGCGCATTAATCGTTTGTTTTTGATAACGGTCGTCATACCTACCAGTATTGCGATTATTTATTTTGGTTTGATTGCTAGTGATGAATACACTTCCGTCAGCAGTTTTCTGATTCGCAGCCCGCAGCAATCCAGCGCTGCAGGGCTGGGTGGGCTGCTGAAAGGTGTCGGAGGATTTTCTCAGCCTGAAGGGAGTGCGTATACAGTTCAGAAATACATTCTCTCGCGTGATGCGATGATGGTTCTGGATCGAGAGCAGCACATAAAATCAGAATTTCAAAAAGGATCAATCGATTTTGTGAATCGATTTTCCATCCTTGGCTTTAATGAAAGTCTGGAAGAGTTTTATCTTTACTATGGCAAGAAAATCGTAGATGCGAAAGTCGATGCCGATTCTCCGATTGTGACGTTGAGCACCAATGCGTATGACGCACGTCTCGCCTGGAGCATGAACAAGCGCCTCCTGGAGCTGGGCGAGCGAATCGTCAACCAGATGAACGCGCGAGCCAGAGCTGACTTGATCAATACTGCCCAACACGACGTCGACGTCGCCAAGGAAAATAATCGCGTCGCCACATTGGCGTTGGCACGTTATCGGAACAATGCGGGTGTAATCGATCCTGAGCGCCAGTCCACCATTCCGTTGCAGCAGGTCGGGAAATTGCAGGACGATCTGATTGCCACCCGTGTGCAGATTGCCCAGATGGAGCGACTGTCGCCTGCCAACCCGGGGCTGCCGACTTTGCGGGATCGTGCCAAGTTGCTGCAACAGGCAATCGATCAGGTGAGCCAGCACGTTGCCGGTAGCCAAGGCGCCTCGTTAGCCAGCAAGGCTGCGGAGTTCCAGCGTCTGACGTTGGAAAAGGATGTGGCTGACAAGATTCTTGCGGGCGCCATAACGTTGTTGGATCAGGCGCGCGTCGAAGCCGAGCGAAAGCAGCTCTACCTCGAGCGTATCTCCGAACCCAGTTTGCCGGATCACGCGATGAATCCGCGCCGTGCGCGAGCGATTCTCGCGACGTTCCTTCTTGGCCTGGTCCTGTGGGGCGTGCTGACCATCGTTATCGGTGGAGTGAAAGAACACTATGAACGTTGATCACCGTCCCCCGACATTCACGGATCAACTGCGCATCCAGGTCAGAGTAATCTGGGCGTTGGTGATGCGCGAAATGATCACGCGCTTCGGCCGAGAGGGGCTGGGCGTGCTGTGGATAATGGCCGAGCCGGCTATGTTCGTTATCGGGGTGATGGTTATTTTCAGTCATACCGAAACGACGACGCGGTATTCGGTAGCTGAGTATCTGGCTGTTAGTTATCCAACCTTGCTCCTTTGGCGGAATACTACCGGCCGAGTGATGAAGGCCATCGAATTCAATCGCGCATTGCTGCACCACAAGCCGATTCGTCCGATCGATATATTATATTCGCGGATCATCCTCGAGTTTGCGGGGGCGGCTGCTTCATTCCTGGTGTTGTACGTTGTGCTCGTCGTAATTGGTATTTGCCAATTCCCGGCTGATTTGCTGAGCATGATTCTCGGGTATCTTCTTGTCGTCTGGTTTTCGTTCAATTTCGTCATGACCATGGCGGCATTGTCGGAATTGAGCGAGGCGATAGAGCGGGTTTCGCACATCATCCTGTATCTGATGATTCCGTTTTCGGGGGTCTTTATACCCACGTATGTTCTTCCGCCGAAAATAGGTGAGTTGATGACGTATTTTCCCTTGATCGATGCCGTGGAGTATTTCCACTACGGATATTACGGGGATCGTATGCCGACGATGTTTTATCTCGACTATACCGTAGCCGTGCTGACGTTTTTTACACTCTTTGCGCTTTCGATTGCTCACGTCGCCATTCGGCGCGTGCAGTTGAACTGAGGTGAAGCATGATTGAATTGCGCAATGTCACCAAACGTTACTCAATCCATCACGGGCGTTCGCATCGCGAAGTGCTCAGAGGCGTCAACCTGCGTGTGCAGGCGGGCGAGCGGTGGGGGATTCTCGGGCGCAACGGTGCCGGGAAATCGACGTTGATTCGTATCATCAGCGGCTCTGACAAACCGCATTCCGGTGAGGTCGTCAAGTCTATGTCCGTATCGTGGCCGCTGGCATTTGGCGGCACATTCCAGGGCAGCCTGACGGGCAAGGATAATGTACGCCTGATCTCTCGTGTATATAACGTCGACTATCGAAAAGCGCTCGACCTGGTCGAGGATTTCGCCGAGCTCGGTGCGTACCTTGACGAACCGGTCAAGTCGTATTCTTCCGGCATGGCTTCGAGGCTGGCTTTTGCTATCTCGATGTCGATCGAATTTGATTGTTTCTTGATCGACGAAGGGATGTCCGTTGGCGATCACCGTTTTCATCAGAAATGCAATGTCGAATTGTTCGAGAAGCGCGGTGATCGAGCGATGATTATCGTTGCGCACCAGACAGATCTTATCCGGAATCACTGCAGCCATGCTGCGGTGCTTGACAATGGTGTGCTGAAGGCTTGTGAAACAGTTGACGAGGCGATTCGGATCTACGAATCGCTTTAACGTCGTGGAAGAGTTGTTTTCTGTAGGTGACTGCCTGAAATGTGTCCGCTGATTCTTGCGAGGGAGGAGCGCGTCACATCAAGTTCGGCAGTCGGTTGGATACTTGGTGGATGTGGCCCGGGTATTTGTAGAGGGAACGAACCGAATTTGTAAGGCTGCATCCGATTTGTAATCGATTGTTCAGTGTGGAAGACCTTTTCGCACGAAGATTGGAACGGATGCGACAACGTAGAGCTGGTTTCCTCGCAAGCGGCGGGGAGGCGCTCTGTCGCTATTCCAGGTTTTATAATTAAATTGCGGGAGTGAAATTCGTGAAGCGAGTGGATTTTGAATTTTATCGTGACTGGTATCCGGAAATCAAAGATCTGAGCGATGGTGAGATCGTCAATCACTGGCGTGCCAGCAATAACCTCACGAGACACGTCCGCAATATTTTCGGGGTTCGCCATCGTGGCAACGGGAAAAGAACACACTCGTCGTTCTCGGATCTGACCGAGTCGCTCAATCTGAGCGTGTCGAATATTCCAAATGATTTTGATTGGAAAAAATACATCCTGCTGAACAGTGATCTGCCTCAGTCGTGGAGTCGTTGGCATGCGATGCTGCATTATCTGCAGTATGGCATCGCGGAACAGAGAAGCTACAGAGAGCAGGGATTCTCCGAGGTAGGTGCCTTTGTCGAGTTCAATGCTGACTGGTATGCCAAGATTTATAATCTGGCAGATGACCAACAACCGGTCCGGCATTATCAGGAGGTTGGCAGGGTCAATTTGCTTGCTCCGAATGCTGAATTTTCGCCGATTAGTTACTGGAAATTCAACCCGGATGTCGCTCACACGTTGACTGACCCTTTGCTACATTATGTGTCACACGGTCATGCGGAGCAGCGGGAGTTTTCCCGAGTGGATATCCCGTTCGAGAAATCACGTAAAATCTACTCTCCGGAAGAAATTGCCGCGGCTCGCCAATTTTTCCAATTCAATTCAGATTTTTATCTCGAAAATAGGCCGGATCTGAAAAATGCCGGTGTGGATCCCTTTGAGCACTATATGGTGTTCGGGGAAACCGAGCGTGCTCAGCCGTCCAGATTTTTTGATCCGTCCTACTACAAGGAAAAATATTCGTCGAGCCTGGAGCGTTGGCCGCATTCCGCGCTTGAGCATTTCCTTTCAATTGGCATGTTGACGGGTCATTTTCCGTCGCAAGCGGTCGCCGCTGGGGCGAGACGACTGAACTATCACTCGGCAATCGAGTGGGTTCGTCATTGGCTGGGGTTGAGTGAGTCAGCCCAGGGCAAAAAAGAGTTGCACCCGCTCGAAGGTGAAGGCGGCTACGCGGAAGCCAAGTACGAAAAATCCGCAAAATCTGCCGGTACGAAAACGCTGAACTGGGTAATTCCGCTGTTCTCGAAGGGGGGAGGCGGACACACGACCATTTTTAGATGCGCTAGAACGTTGGCGCGGCTGGGTTGGAAGTCGGTGTTCTGGGTCGATGACGCGACCAATAGCGCTCAAATCGATGCGCTGTATTCTGAATATATCGGCCATTTTCCGAGTACGAATGTCTCTTTCCGCCTGATGGAGAGCGGGTTCAAGTCGATTGAGAACGAGTTCTTGATCGCGACGGCCTGGACAACCGTATATACCGTTGCCGAGAATGTGAAGTCGAATGTCAGGCTGTATTTTCTGCAGGACAGGGAAAGTCTGTTCCTGCCGGCGGGAACGGATGCACTTCGCGCCGAGTACACGTTCAAGATGGGGTTGGACTTTGTGTGTGCAGGGAATTGGCTTGAATCGCTGATTTCCGATCAGGAAGGTGATCACACGCATTTTGAATTGTGCGCGGAGTCGGTTTTCCAGAAAAAGGATCCCAAACTGGAGGAGCGCGATATCCTCGCAGTCATATACGTCCGCGGGCATACGAATCGACGCTGTTCGGACTTGATGATCGACGTGGCAAATCGACTTTCCAGGTTAGGAATGGGCGAGGTT
Source organism: Burkholderia sp. BCC1972 (assembly GCF_905339605.1). Lineage (NCBI taxonomy): Bacteria > Pseudomonadati > Pseudomonadota > Betaproteobacteria > Burkholderiales > Burkholderiaceae > Burkholderia > Burkholderia sp. BCC1972. Next base: position 116,135 of record NZ_CAJPGH010000005.1, read on the forward strand.
GTAATTTTCGGCGACGACGAGCCGGGGCCTCGTGTGTCGTCGGCTGTCACGAACGCTGGGATACTGAGCGTTCAACAGATGGCGGAGTTGTTTCAGCGAGCGAAATTTGGCCTTGCGGCTTCGGCGACCAACTATTCGATCTTGCCGGTGGAACTGGCGGCGGCTGGAACAATCGTCATTCAGCCGAGATCCGAGTCGACGCAGAAAACTACCGATATTCACGGGGCGATATCTGTCGCGCCTACGAGCGAAGCAGTCGTCGGGAAAATCCTTTCGTTGGCGAAGAATCTTGATCAATCGAAATTCGATGAGCTCCGCAGTGAGTACATGAACTTCGCACGCTCAATTTCATGGGAAAGCGAATTCGAGAAACTGTCGAGCTGGCTTGATGGAAAATTGAGCCCGAATCATCGCGGCGCTCCCGCTGTCGTTGTGAAAAAGAGTGTCGGTGTCGTCATACCTACGTATTACCCAGATATGGATTTCGAAGGAGTGGTTGAGGCAATACACGGGCAATTGACGTCCTACAACACCGAAATTCAAATTGTCGATACGCGGAAAGGCGGGGAAGTATCTCCGGTCATCGAAAAAATCGAAAGACTCGGTTTGGCGAAGGTTCATGCGATTGATGTGTCGCAGTTCCAGCATGGCGACACTCGCAATCTCGGGGCGGAGTTGCATCAAGCGGATTATTACGCTTATCTGACACAGGATGCGCTTCCGGCAACCGAATATTGGCTGGAATCATTGGTGTCTCCGCTTGCCATGTTGCCGGACTGCGGGTACTCGTTTGGGGCGCATCGGGCCTATCCGCAGCACCATCCGATTTACGATTACGACCTTTCCCAGCATTTCGGCAATATTGGGATGCAGTTTGGCATTTTGACGGACAGAAGGCGCTGGGGCGATCGATATCAAAGCGATCAATTCTTCAGGGCCGGACTGTGCTTCAACAGTGACAACAACGCTGCCTATCGGGGGGATTTGCTCAGGCACTACCGTTTCCCGAGCGTCGAGTTTGCGGAAGATCAAGGGATCGCGAAGCGATTGCTCGATGCTGGGTATTCTCGAGCGTATTGCCCGGGTGCTGTCGTGTTTCATTCCCACGACTACACGAGCAACCCCACGGAGTCGTTCAAGAGAGGGACGGAAGAGGCGGAAGCTTTGTTCCAAAATTTCGGGATCGTGAGATTTTCTTCCGTAAAGGACTATCTGTATTCAATTCGACACATCGAACGGGCAGTCATGATGGATGCCGCTCAACTTGGTCTGGCTCAATCTGATTGCGCCGGGATTATCGAGGCTAAGAAAAAATACATCGACGGGCTGTGGTTCGTTTCGAGAAATCTTCTCGAAAAACGCGACACTGTGAAGATGTGAATTAAATGATTTCGTGTGCGGGGTACGCTCTCCGTGCACGATATCGGGTAGATCCGATATATCGTTAGTTAACTCCGGGGAGTGCTGGGCGGTGAGTCGACGGGCAGGGTGCAAATGAGATGGCGTCCTGTCTTGTGGATGAAGCTGTGAAGCGACGATCGTCGAGGCCATTCGGGATCCAAAGCAAGCCTCGCTTCCCGGACCTTTCACCTGTATGTCGGATTGTCTCCATGAGCCGAACGCAGCAGATTTACCGCGAATGCCAGGTTCGCTCGGGGAACAGGTTAGGCAGGCGCGCAGCGCTCCCGGTCAAACCCTCGCGTCATGTCATGCGACGGCGAGAAGAATACTTGACGACATGAAACGTGGCGCGATCCACAAGCGGATCCGTGCCTCGCTCCATTGGGCGGCGAGCGCTGGATTGCGCTGCGAGTTTCCGCGTACCGCCTTGAGTGCACGGTGGCTGGCGGCCGGGCACAACTTTTCCCTCGCATTTCTCGTCCAGGCGTTTTCATGTGTGCTGGCGCGGGGCATCGTGCCGAGCTTTTCCGCTTCAATGGCCGGCGCTTCGTCACGTGCGCTCAGGCTGCCCTATGGACGTCTTCAAAGTTCATCTACCATATCTCATCGTGGCAGGGTTATCCGGCGAACGCCTTCCACGATGCCCGCGGCTGTGGCGGGAGCGGTCGCTCCGCGATGAACGACTCGATGTCTGCCGCGTGCCACGTCCTGGATATTTTTCCACGCAAGCCTGTACTGCGCCGCGGTCGTGTAATGGCGCCGCATGCGATGGCGCGCGGAAACGGAGTCGAGGTGGCGGTTTCGGAACCAGCGCGGGAACAATGGACGGTAACGCGCCGGGGTGCGCATTCCGCGGTGGCGCCGACTCGTACTTCGACGCACTCGATGGCGCGACAGCTATCGCTGTTCGGAGAGCGACATCGTTGCTCGAAAGCCCCGACGGGTCCGCTGATTTCGGTCGTACGTGGCGGCCGGTGGCCGGGACGAGTCGTGAGACGAGCCAAGCAATCAGCATGACCGTCTGTTCGGCGAAGTGTTTGACTGAAATGAATTTCGGTGAGTGGCAATTTTGTTGATTCAATCTAATGGGAATGTTCGGTGACTAAGATGAGTGGCGCGGGCGATGAAGGACATCTCGTCTCAATAGATCATCTAATGGAGGCGCGCGACGAGCTATTTGTCAGCCTTGCATTCAAGTTGCTGTTCAAGCGGGCGGTGGATGCCGTCGGGCTGGCATATTACTCCGGTCGTCTGCGCAAAGGCCACTCTCGTATGTCGATCCTGGATCAGTTGATCCGATCGGCGGAAGTAAGGCCCGATTGGGAGAGTGTGCCCGGCCTTTCGATTGCGGTTGCCCGCTTTCGCAAATCGCGTCGCCTTGGCGGGTGGCGGCTCGCGCTGTTCGATTCCGAGCTTGGTGTGACGCCCGCTCATCGAAAGGCACGAGCGCGCGCCAATCATGCTGGCAGGCAGCAAAGGGCACCGTCTGTTCCCGTGAATTCCAGGGCGCGTGGTTCTGAAGAAGCAGAAGAATTGGCCGGTTGGTTGGGGGTCGATGAGGAAGAAATTCGAAGCGAACGAAACAAGGTCGAGGGAATATTCGACCCTGACTGGTATTGCATGATGTATCCCGACGTGCAGGAGGGGGGAGTCGATCCGTTATTGCACTATGTGGTCAATGGCACTCGAGAAAATCGAAATCCCGGCCCGAAGTTCGATACGAATTTCTATCTACTCACATACCCAGACGTATCCGGTACTGGATTGAATCCTCTTGTTCACTACATAAAATTTGGGCGACAGGAGGGACGAGCAACCAACGCACGCCAACTTTACGGTGGGCTGGTGGCGGAAGCGCGAAGCGTGATCGTGAAGGAAATGTGCCTCGCGCCTCGTGGCGAGGCCGCGCTTCTTGTTACCCACGCTCCAGCGGGACGATTGAAGCCGCATGTGCTGCCGTATATTCAGCAGTTGCAAGGGGCGGGTTTGAAGGTCCAGCTTGTCGTTGTCGTCTATCGACCACTGGAATTGCGCGATGACGAGGTTGCGGCCGCAGATGGCATCATCGTTCGTGACAACGTGGGCTACGACTTCGGCGCGTGGGCCCATGCGTTCCAACTTTGTCCCAGCCTGTTTGGCGCCAGTTTGTTGGTCATGACCAACGACAGCATCGTTCCTACTGCAGATAGCGCGACCTTCCTCGAGATGATGGACCGCGTCCGCTCTTGCCCCTCCGATATCGTTGGCCTTACTGCGAGTCATGAACATGGCTGGCATGTAGAGAGCCACTTCATGGGTGTCAAACCCAGGGCGCTCAGCTCGTGGGTTTTTCAGCACTTCATACGCGACGTCCGGCGGATCGATAATGAAGGCGATGCGATTCGCGTCTATGAAATGCCATTCGCGATGCAGATGCGAAAGGCCGGGTTAGCGGTGAGTGCACTGTTTAGTGGATCCTCTCCTGTCAATCCGACGTTTTTCAGTTGGCGTGAACTGATCGACCAGGGCTTTCCGTTCATCAAGATCGAGATATTGCTCAAACGATTTGCCGAGGCAACCGACCAGTCCGAAATGCTTCAGGAGATACATGAGAACTGGCCGCAGGTACTTGCGGGAGCCGGCTTTGATGTCAATCTCGTTCGAGCATCACTCCGTGCCGGGGACGTGGCGCGTCAGCCTGCCGATGCCGACGAGGCGCTGCTCGTCAATGCCAGGGAGTACGAGGCGATTACCAACGATCATCCGTTGCGCGTGGCTTATTTCGGTCCTTGGAACTACGAGAACGGTCTGGGGGCGGCGAGCCGAGAAATGCTTTGCACGTTGAGGCACACGAATGTTCAGCTCAACGCCTATCCGGTGACCAAGCCGTTTCATGTTCACCGGCTCATTTGCCCGGCCGTCGAGACACTGGATTTCGTGGGGATTCCTGATATTGCCGTCGTTCATCTCAACCCGGATTCCTGGGAGGTGCTGACGGACGAGCAGCGCGAGATCATTCAGTCCGCCAAGCAGAGGATCGGCTATTGGGTCTGGGAAACGGATCGCATTCCGCCGGCCTGGCAAAAAGAGTTGCACTCGGTCGATCGCATTTGGGCGCCGAGCCGATATTGCGCTGATGTCTTTTCTGCTGAAGTCAAGGTTCCCGTCGACGTCATCCATCATCCGGTTCGTGTGCCGACGCGGATTGCTTCGGGTCGGGATTCGATTCTGCGGCGATTTGGAATTGACCCGGAGAATCGCGTAATTCTTTATATTTTCGATGCGGCCAGCTATCTGATTCGAAAGAATCCTGAGGGATTAATACGCGCCTTTAGGGAATCCGGGCTGGCAAAGCAAGGCTGGAATCTCGTTCTCAAGACAAAGCATCTTTACGACCGCCCGGACGCAGGCAAAGCGCTTTATGCATTGGCCACGAGCACGCCGGGGGTGAAGCTGCTGGAAGTTTCGCTTCACGCGGATGAAGTCACCAGCCTGATGGCTGCCGCCGACATCTATGCGTCACCCCATTGTTCGGAAGGGTTCGGTCTGACGGTTGCGGAAGCCATGGCGCTCGGCAAGTCCGTGGTCGCGACAGATTTTGGCGGTACGCGAGACTTTGTCAATTCGGACTGCGGCTATCCCGTAAAGGCTGCGCCTTGGGTACTGAAAGAGGACCACGGCCACTATCTGGCCGGTCACGGTTGGGGCAAGGTCGACGAAAGCGCTCTCGCCGTAGCGCTTGTCAAGGCCGCGACGGCGATCGCGAAGGGTGATCGCACGATGAACGAGGCCGCTCGAAAGAATATCGAACAGCTTCTGTCGTATGACACAGTGGCACGCGCGGTTGAGGCGAGCTTTGCTGCGTCGATCGCAGCTTCTGCGGCCAGTGCTGCCGGCCCATCCGGTCACTTGGTTGTCGATATTCCGCCGCCGCCGCCGGTCATTTCCGTCAACGTTGCCTCGGCTCGACGCTTCGCGGACTTTGCGCCAGGCGATGGCCTGATTCCTGTCCCATTGGCCGATGACCTCTCATGGTCCGCGGCACCGCTTGCCGATGGCGATCCCGACGACTGGTTGATTTTCGCCCCGGGTGAGGCCCGCATTTCTCCTGATGCCAAACAGGCATTTCTGAGTGCAGCCGCCAACCGCCCCGATGTCGTCGTGTTCTATGCCGATGATGTCGCCGCAGACGAAGATCCACTGGATCGTGTTCGGTTGAAGCCGGATTTCAATCCGACGCTGCTTGTCGCACAGGACTACATTGGCGCACCAGTTTCGATCCGACGCAAAACGCTAACGGCAATCGGAGGGTTGAACGTGCTGCGCGGAACGGCGGTGCTTTATGACGTCGTGCTGCGTGTCGCTGAAGCTGGCGGTGCAATCAGTCGCATCCCCAAGGTCCTGCTCGGCTTCGAGGGCAAGCGTCCAGCCGCGGACAATGGTGCGCGGCTCGCCGCGCTGTCGTCGCTCGAGGGGTTTGCCGATATCGGGCTTTCCGACGAACCAGTGAGCAAATTGCTGTTCCAGCGCCGCCGCTTCGCGGATATCGGCTATCCCCCGGTGACCATTGTCATCCCCACTTGCCGAACCGCTCGGGTCGGAGCGGATGTGAGCTACATCGAGCAGCTGCTGGAAGGTATTTCCGAGGTTCGGTGGGCCATGGACCGTCTGACGGTTATCGTAGGAGATGACATAGCGGGGCGTCCCGACTGGATGAATCGAGCATGGCCGTTCCGGTTGAAACGAATCGAGACGGTACGGGATGCCGGCGAGCCTTTCAACTACGCAGCCAAGATGAATCAGCTGTGGCGGGCGGCAACGGACGAACAGGTCGTCTTCATGAATGACGATGTCGTTCCGGTCGGCAGGGACTGGCTTGCTGCACTGCTTACCTTCGCAGTTGACGAACGTGTCGGCGGTGTCGGCGCGCGTCTCTACTTCGAGAATGGCCATATCCAGCACGCCGGCATGTTCCCGACACTTCGCACCATCGCCCACGCATGGCTCGGATGGCCGGCAGATGCCAAAACCTACCAGAATTGGGCTCTGGCGCAGCGGGAATGGTCAGTCGTTACCGGCGCCGTGTTCACGACGCGACGATCCATTCTCAGCCAGTTGAATGGCTTCGACGAACGGTTCACTCTCGAATTCAACGACGTCGATCTTTGTTTGCGGATTCGAAATCTTGGCTACCGTATCGTTTACAATCCGGACGCGCAATTCACCCATGCCGAGAAAGCTTCGCGTGGAGAAACCATTCCGAATGGTGCGGAGGTGGCGTTGTTCCTTTCGAGATGGGCCCGATGGCTCGATAGCGATCCGGCATCTCATCCGGGACTGGCGCAGAACAGAATGGATCTGGTTGCCGAGCCTGTGTCCAGATCGTGGTACTTTTGACGGCGATTTAAAATTATCAGGGAGTTGCTCAAAGGAGCAATTTCGAAAGCCTTTTTAAATCACAGTGATTGTTGTTCTGCCCACAATTGTCTTGTTATGCTGGTATGGCACCTAAATCTATGGCGCAATTGAATGTTAATAATTCCGGCGACTCTTGTCCGCCGACTCTTATCGTCGTTCTCGGTATGCACCGAAGTGGTACCAGCACACTGACGCGAGCTACCGCCGTGCTGGGAGCGGAATTCGGAAGCAATCTGATGCCCGCGCTTCCCGGTAACAACGACAAGGGATTTTTCGAGGATCTCGACGTAGTTGCGCTCAATGTCGACCTGTTGAATGCGGCTGGGGGAGATTGGCATTCGATGGCCCCTATCGATCTCGGCGTCCTTCAGCCCGAACAGCTTGACCAGTTTCGGGTTCGCGCCATCGATTTGTTGCGTGCGAAATGCCGAGAGAACCGGATCCTGTCTGTCAAGGATCCTCGGCTCGCCAGGCTGCTGCCATTCTGGAAACCGGTCTTCGCTTGCATCGGCGTACGTGTTTTGTATCTCATTGCGGTGCGAAATCCGATCAGTGTCGTGCAGTCGCTCGCGCGGAGAGATGGCTTTCCGGTAGAGAAGTCCTATATTCTTTGGCTCGCCTATGTCGTGTCGGCACTCAATCTGACGCAAGACGTGCGTCGGGTACTGATCGACTACGATCGCCTCATGGACATGCCGCGTCAAGAGCTTGAAAACATATCCGATTTTTTTGATTTGCCATTGATTGAATCTAGACTCGAGGAATTTGAGTCTTCCTTTCTCGACGACAAGCTACGGCACACTCGCTATACCGTTGATGATCTTCAGTTGGTAAATTCGGCGCCTCGACAGGTCAAGGCGTTGTATTCGGCGCTCAGTGAGGCGGCATCCGGGGTCCCTGATTCACCAGCCTGGCAACGCGCCTTTCTGGAAGCCAAAACTTATCTCGACGATATCGCGCCGCTTTTGCGTTACGAGTGGCGTCTGGAGCAGGAGATGAACGATCTTCGCGCGCCCAAGGTAGAGTGAGTTGATGCGAAGAGTACGGCCGGGAAGACCCATCTCGATGTCGGAACCGCAGGATTGAAATAGTGCTCTTTGTCATCTTGTGGTCGAAGCGAAATTGAACTTCACACGACCTCTGCTGTTGTGCGACTTGTGACCTAGGGACGGAAATGAGGTGGTCGCAAGCCGAATTTGAAATGATTTTTGGAATTGTGCGGAGTATATATGCTTCTCGTTACGGGCGGTGCTGGCTTCATCGGCGGAAATTTTATTCTTGACTGGCTTGCCGGTTCCGATGAGCCTGTCATCAACCTCGATAAATTGACTTACGCCGGAAATCTCGACACGCTGAAGTCGCTGGACGGTGATTCGCGGCATCACATTGTCCGGGGCGATATCGGCGATCGACAATTGGTTTCGCAGTTGCTTTCCGAGCATCGGCCGCGTGCGGTAATCAATTTTGCAGCCGAGTCACATGTCGATCGCTCAATCCACGGCCCCGGCGATTTCATCCAGACGAATATTGTCGGAACGTTCAATCTTCTCGAATCGGTACGCGCCTACTGGTCGGAACTTGTGGAAGAAGAGCGTCGTGCATTTCGCTTCCTGCATGTCTCCACCGACGAAGTGTTTGGTACACTCGGCGCGAACGATCCGCCATTCACCGAAACCAATACATACGAGCCGAACAGCCCGTATTCGGCGAGCAAGGCTGCGTCGGATCACCTGGTGCGCGCGTGGCATCATACGTATGGATTGCCGGTGGTGACGACCAATTGCTCGAACAATTATGGGCCGTATCATTTTCCCGAGAAACTGATTCCGCTGATCATCCTGAATGCACTTGCAGGCAAGCCGTTGCCGATCTATGGCGATGGCCAGCAGATCCGTGACTGGCTCTACGTCAAGGATCACTGTTCGGCGATCCGCACTGTTCTGGCCAATGGTGCGCTTGGCGAAACCTATAACGTTGGTGGCTGGAACGAAAAGCCGAATATCGAAGTCGTGCATAAGATCTGCGCGATCCTCGACGAACTGCGGCCGCGTGATGACGGCAAGTCGTATGCGGAGCAGGTCAGCTTCGTGCAGGACCGACCGGGCCACGATCGTCGTTACGCAATCGATGCGCGCAAGCTTGAGCGCGAGCTCGGCTGGAAACCCGCTGAAACCTTCGATACCGGCATCCGCAAGACGGTCGAGTGGTATCTGGCGAATCAGGCCTGGGTGACGAACGTCACAAGCGGCCAGTATCGTACGTGGATCGAACGCCACTACGGAGAATAACAATGCCTCGCATCCTGATTACCGGCTCGAACGGGCAGGTCGGCTTCGAATTGCGACGCGCGCTTGCGCCGCTCGGAGAGGTGGTTGCGCTGACTCGCCGCGACGTGGATCTGGCGGATCCCGCAAGCCTTGTCGCGGCGCTGGACCGTCATCAACCCGACCTGATCGTGAATCCCGCGGCCTACACGGCCGTGGACAAGGCCGAGAGCGAGCCGGAGCAGGCCCGGGCAGTCAATGCAGCAGCACCCGGCGTGATGGCTCGATGGGGGGCGGCCCGAAATGTGCCGCTCGTTCACTACTCGACCGATTATGTATTCGAAGGCATCGGAGTGACGCCGTACGGCGAAGATGCGCCGGTCAATCCTCAATCGATCTACGGTACGACCAAGTGTGAAGGCGAAGTTGCGGTTCGGCAGGCCTTCGCGCAGCATCTGATTCTTCGGACGAGCTGGGTCGTTGGCGCGCATGGCGGCAATTTCCTCAAGACGATCCTGCGCCTCGCCCGGGAGCGGGACCAGCTTCGTATCGTTGCCGATCAGACGGGCGCGCCCACTTCGGCCGCGTTGATTGCCGATGTGACGGCACACCTCGTTGGCCGTTATTTCGCGGATCGCGAACACTTTGAGTTCGGCACATACCACCTCGCGGCCTCCGGCGAGACGAATTGGTGCGAGTATGCGCGTCACGTCGTGGCGCTTGCGGAAGCGCGAAGCCTTGATCTAAAGTTGCGCTCGGCCGATATCTTGCCAATTGCGACGCATGAGTATCCGCTTCCTGCAAAGCGACCCATGAATTCTCGGCTCGATTGCCGCAAGCTGATGTCGACGTTCGGGATTTCGCTGCCCGACTGGCGAAACGGCGTTGATTACGTCTTCGAGCAACTGCACGACTGACACGGAAAAAACAAGCATGAAGCGCAAAGGCATTATTCTGGCCGGAGGGTCGGGTACCCGTCTCTATCCGGCGACACAGGCGGTCAGCAAGCAATTGCTGCCGATTTACGACAAGCCGATGATCTATTACCCGTTGAGCACGCTGATGCTGGCGGGGATTCAGGATATTCTGATCATTTCGACCCCGCAGGATACGCCGCGTTTCGAGCAGTTGCTGGGTGACGGATCTCAGTGGGGAATCAGGCTGCAATACAAGGTGCAACCCAGCCCTGACGGGCTTGCCCAAGCGTTTCTGCTGGGTGAGTCGTTCATCGATGGCGACCCTTCCGCGCTGATTCTCGGCGATAACATCTTCTATGGCCATGATCTCGGCGGTCTTTTGAAGGGGGCGGCCGACAAGACCTCGGGTGCACAGGTCTTCGCATATCATGTCCAGGATCCGGAGCGATATGGCGTTGTCGAGTTCGACTCGGCCGGTAAGGCAATCAGCATCGAAGAAAAGCCCGAGGTTCCGAAATCGCATTACGCGGTGACGGGGCTCTATTTCTACGACGAGCAGGTAGTGGATTTTGCGAAATCGTTGAAACCGTCGCGGCGCGGCGAGCTGGAGATTACCGATCTCAACGCGCTGTACCTGAAGGATGGCTTGCTCAACGTGCAGACCATGGGGCGCGGTTTTGCCTGGCTCGATACCGGCACGCACGATTCGATGCTGGAGGCCTCGCACTTCATCGCCACGATGGAGCATCGGCAAGGGTTGAAGATCGCATGCGTCGAAGAGATTGCATATCGGTTCGGCTATATCGACGATGAACAACTTGAGCGTCTCGCTCAGCCGCTCAGCAAAAACGGCTATGGCCGTTACCTGCAGAACATTCTGAAGGAAGGAAAAGTCCGGTGAACGTAATAGCGACCGCCATTCCCGACGTAAAAATTTTCGAACCGAAAGTATTCGGCGACGCGCGTGGTTTCTTCTTTGAGAGTTTCAACCATCGCGTGTTCGAGGAAGCGGTTGGGCGTTCCGTCGAATTCGTGCAGGACAATCATTCGAAATCGGCGAAGAACGTCGTTCGAGGGCTGCACTATCAAATCAATCACGCACAGGGAAAACTGGTTCGGGTAGTCGCCGGGGAAGTGTTCGATGTCGCGGTCGATATTCGTCGCGATTCGTCGACGTTCGGTCGGTGGGTCGGTGTCGTGCTGTCGGCTGAGAACAAGCGACAACTGTGGATTCCGGAAGGTTTTGCGCATGGCTTCGTCGTCGTTTCCGACACAGCGGAGTTTTTGTACAAGACCACCGATTACTGGTATCCGGACGCCGAACGAGCGATTCGCTGGGACGATCCGACGCTCGCGATCGAATGGCCCATCTCCGGTGAGGCGCTGGTGTCTGGCAAGGATGGCGCTGCGCCCGCGTTCAAGGATGCCGAGTACTTTTGAGCTGCTTTCCGCAAGTCCATGTTTGACTTCAACGCCTTGCGCCTGACGTGGGGGATGCCGTTCCTGGTCGACCGGTCCGATGCCGCGTCGCATGTGTCGGCAGATCGACCGGGATCCCGGGTGTATTGGGTCAACGTCCAGTTGCTGCCGGGTTGGTACATGATCGAGCTTCGCATGAGCGGTCATGCCGCGCAGTCGCGAGCCCGGTTGCGGATGCCCGGCGGGGCATCGTCTGCGACGCTCGCGATGGAGCTCAGCGCACGGCAGGTGAGCAAGCGGCTTGTCCGTCTTCCGACGCGTGGAAAGATCGAAATCGAGATTGATTGCGGCGATCGGGCGGTCGATCGAATCGAAGCGTTCCGCCTTGTCAGGGTCACGACGCGATTTGCACGCTCGCGCATCATGACCAAGCTCGGTGCGCTGCACCCAAGGTACAAACCATGCGGCGACGATTACGACCTGACTGATGGCGGTCATGGTCGTGCCGACATGGCGCAAGCGTGGCGCGATTACTGTTGCCTGTTCGACGAATCGGAACTACTGGTCGGATACGCGGACTGGGTCCGTCACTTCGATACACCGAGCCCTGCCACGTACAGCGTGATGCAGGGCAACCTGCGCTACTTCGACGGTGGCCCGCTGTTCGCGATCGGCATGGAGGTGTCCGGCGCAACTTCGCCACACTGGGAAACGGCAATCCGTTCGATCGCTGCGCAGATTTACCCGCACTGGCAACTTCTGATCGTCGATCGACGTTCCGGCTCCGATCGCACTGCATTGATTCCCAGGGAGTTGCTTGCCGATACGCGCATCCGCGTCATTTCGGCCAGTTCTTCAGCCGAAGCGCATTCGGCGCTTGATCGGGCGCTCACCGAAAGCGGTCGTTGGGTCATGTTCATCGGGCAGCACGATATGCTTCCTCGGCACGGCCTCTACGTCGTAGCTGATGCGATCAACCGTCGCCCCGATGTCGACTTGATCTATGCGGACGAAGACAGTGTCGGCATCGACGGCGTTCGCCACAGCCCGCGCTTCAAGAGCAACTGGAGCGAGGATGTGATGCTCTCGTCGAATCTGTTCACCGGTCTTGGTGTCTACAGGCCTGAAGTATTCGCGTCATCCGGTGGGCGGGACCATCGCCATGGAATCGCGTCGTGCTATGACATGACGCTTCGCTGCCTTGCGTATACCGGTCCCGACAGGATCCTGCACATCCCTCGTGTGCTTTACCACGTCCGCATCCAACCCGAAGCGACTCGGGAACCGGGGGCGCAACACGATGCGCGCGATGCAAGCCGGATGGCGGTCGTACGTCACCTGTCGCGGACGGGCGTCCGGGCAACGGTCTCGTTAACGGAGCATGGCCGTCACATTCGGTATCCGTTGCCGGAAAAGGCACCGCTCGTCACGCTCGTCATCCCGACTCGCAACGGGTTTGCGCTGCTCAGTCGTTGTGTCGATTCGATTATCGAGAAGACACGCTATCGCGCCTTCGAAATCATTGTTGTCGATAACGGGTCCGACGATCCGGAAACCCTCGACTACATGGAGCGGCTTTCAGTCGATCACGGCGTACGCATCCTCCGGGACGATCGTCCGTTCAATTATTCCGCGCTCAACAATCGCGCGGTCGAACTGGCGCAAGGTGAGTTCGTCGCACTCGTCAACAACGACGTGGAAATCATCGACGGAGACTGGCTCGACGAGGTAATGGGACATGCGTTGCGTCCGGAGGTCGGCGTCGTCGGTGTCAAGCTGCTTTATTCGAACGGAACCGTTCAGCACGCGGGTGTCATCGTCGGGCTCAGCGGCTGCGCCGACCATCTGCATCGCGGGCTGGGGCGCGACGAACCTGGATATCTGGCGCGCGCGGTAACGACACAGTCCATGTCTGCCGTAACGGGTGCATGCCTCGTCGTACGGCGATCCCTGTATCGGCAACTGGGTGGGCTGAACGAACGCGATCTCGCCGTTGCATTCAACGACGTCGATTTCTGCCTTCGCGTCCGGCAAGCGGGTTACACGGTGCTCTGGACGCCGCACGCCGTGCTGTATCACCACGAATCCGCCACGCGAGGTCGCGATGATACTGAGGAGAAGATGGCCCGTGCCACTCGCGAGATCGAGTACATGCGTGAACATTGGCATGACCTGATCGCGAACGATCCGGCTTATAACCCGAACCTGTCGCTCGATCGATTCGATTGTCAGCTTGCTTGGCCGCCGCGTGTCGCGTCTCTCAGGCGTCTCGCCCTCGATGTGCCCGGAGCGGTGGCTTCTTGAGTGCAGTGTGTGCAGATACCTGGCAAGCAACTCGTCCAATGCTTACCTTGAGCTGATTTACCCGATCGTCGGCCGTTCGTGCAAGTGCGAGACGGGAACGGTTGCAAGATAGTGTGTAGGCTAGCGAATGGTGCCTGCGGGCCAATCGTGATTTCTCTGTTCGAGATGGCGCGACTCTGCAGTCTGTTTCAGCGGGTCGCCTTGCGCCTTCGTAAAAATTTCCTCCGTGGGGTGGGCCGGGTTCGCGTGTCTGCTCGTCATGCCGTCGATCCGGATCCATCCATTTTCGATCAATATGAAAGATTCTCTCCTGTCGCTAGTTCGCCGAGCCGTTCGATTTAAGGTCAATCCGGTCCAGGATCTCGCCTTGTCGGGAGCGACGCCTTTCGACTGGACGTCGACGGGAGATCATCCGGTTTTCGACCTCGAGCCGGAGGGCAGGGGGGAGGTTGTGCCCTCCGGCTGGGTCTATGTCGAATCCAGGATGATTCGACGGGGCGCACACCTGGTGGCCCGGCTTTATGTGGATACGGGCTCGGGTTTTTCGGATGCGGAATCCTTTGTCATCCCGACGGCCCGCTCGGGAAATATCAAGCAGGTCATCAGGATTCCGCGCAATACGCGCCGTTTGCGTCTGTCGCCAATGCGGGGTGAGGGTGCTGTCAGGCTGGAATTTTTTCGAATAACAAAAATATCAAACGTGGAAAGAGTTGCCAGAATGGTTGAGTGGGCCATTGGGGATATAATAAAATTCAGAGATACCGGGCGCGCGAGAAAATACAATATAACTTTGAGGCGCTTGTTGACGGACCTGAGTGGGGTGTATGCGGATTGTGCAAAACTGCGGTTCCATTCTGCGCCTTTGGATTACAGGTCGTATGTGGAAAAATTTGATGTGCTGCGTCAATCCGATATTGCCTCGATTCGACGACACATCGATTATTTTAAGAAGCGGCCGTTGATTTCCATTCTGATTCGGGTGCATGGAGCGTCCCTCGGGTATCTCGAATCTGCCATCCAGTCGATTTTTACGCAAATTTACGGGAACTGGGAGCTGTGCATTGCTGTCGATGACGTCGATGTATCCGAGGTCGCTCAGTTTTTGAAGTCCATATCTGAAAAAGACGATCGAGTGAAGATCGTTTTTATGAGCTCCGGTGGATATGCATCGATTGCTGTGAATGCGGCACTGGGTCTGGCAACTGGGGAGTTTTCTACGACTCTCGGCCAGAATGACGTCCTTTCACCTCTTGCGCTCTATCTCATTGCCTTGAAAGTCAATGAGGTTGATGATCTTAATTTCATATATTCTGACGACGACGAAATAGACGAGCACGGCATTCGGGGTAACGTGCGATTCAAGAGTTCGTGGAACCCGGATTTATTCTTTTCTTGTGACATGATTTCTCGCTCGGCTGCTTATAGGACGTCGCTCCTGCGCGAGATAGGTGGATTTCGGGTTGAGTATGAGGGTGGTCAGGATATTGATCTCGCGCTCCGCTGCGTGAAAAACAGCACGCCGTCTCAGATTAGCCATGTTCCGCGCGTGCTCTATCATTTTCGTCAATTCGGTGAGACTGGTTTGACCGATACGGATGAAGAAGGTGATGCGTGCAACGCGAAAGAAAGGGCACTTTCCGAATTTTTCGAAGGGCAGCCCGGGGTGAAGGTCTCGCGCGGCGAACTCGCTGGAACCTATCGGGTGCGATACTCGATACCCGCTCCCGCACCCAAGGTCACCGTCATCATTCCGACCCGAGATGGCGGGCCTTTGCTGAAAAAATGCATCTTCAGCATATTCGATGGAACCACCTATGAAAACCTGGAAATCGTTGTTGTAGACAATCAAAGCAAGGGCCGGGAGACGGTCGATTTTCTGCAATCGTTGTCACTGAGAGGCAATGTCACCGTATTGAAATACGATTTTCCTTTCAATTATTCGGCAATTAATAATTTTGCCGAAAAGCATGCGTCTGGTGATGTGTTGTGCTTTCTCAACGATGATGTCGAGGCAATCGGGCCGGATTGGTTGAAGGAGATGGTTTCGCACGCGCTGCGCCCGGATATCGGCGCCGTGGGGGCAAAGCTCCTTTACGCCGATGGGTTCGTTCAGCACGCAGGTGTCGTGATGGGGATCGGGGGCTTCGCGAGCCACGCGCACCGGTTATATCCGTCGACGCACCCTGGATATGCCGGAAGAGCGGCACTTGTTCAAAATTTTTCGGCAGTCACGGGAGCCTGTCTAGTCATGCGTCGGGAAGTGTTTCGTGAGGTCGGTGGTTTTGATGAAGAAAATCTTCCCGTTGCATTTAATGATGTGGATTTGTGCCTCCGTGTACGAGAGGCGGGCTACAGGGTGGTGTGGACGCCATACGCAGTCCTGCATCACTTCGAGTCCTACAGCAGAGGAGACGATCAAATGTCTGCCGAGAAGCGTGCCAGATTTAACAGAGAGAAGAGATTTATGCTTTCGCGGTGGAAGACCGATCAACTGGATGATCCGTACTACAATCAGAATTTGACGCTTGATCGAGAGGATTTTACTATCGCCGATTTTCCGAGAATGTACGCTCCGTGGAGCGCCTGGGCGGCATAAATTTTATTGTGATTCCCTCGTTTATGTTGTGTGGTCTCTTTGAGGTGTCTCGAGGTAGACCGAATAAAGTAACGCGGAAGGAATATTCATGGATGTAAAAAAACGCCTGCTGCCGGGCATTCCACTGATCGAGTCGCCACTTTTCGATACCGAGGTTGCCGAGGCGGAACTGACGTCTGACGAGCGTGAGATTGCGGTTGCGCTTAACCGGAACGGTTATGCCGTGATCGACTTTCCCGATCCAGAGCTCGATGCGCGGATTGCGCGTATTCGGGAGCGCCTGACCTCGCGGTTTGCCGACACGGGATTGGGCGACGATGGCGTGTTCTACGCGGCCGGTCGTATTCAGGATGCGTGGATAAGCGATCCGGATGTCAAGGCGATCGCTACTAATGGTCAGATGCTGGATTTGCTTGGGCGCTTGTATGGCCGCGCTGCATTTCCATTCCAGACGCTCAATTTTCGGGTCGGCACGCAGCAAAAGATGCATACCGATGCGGTGCATTTCTCGTCGATTCCCCAGCGTTTCATGTGCGGCGTGTGGATCGCACTGGAAGACATTTCCCCGGAGGCCGGCCCGCTTCAGCTTGTTCCCGGATCGCATAACTGGCCCATGATCGACAATGCGGTGGCCGGTCGGCGTGGGTTTGGGGTGTCCAGCGAGTCGGCGCAATTGCCGTATCAGGAAATCTGGGACGCGATGGTGGAGGCAAAGGGGGCCAGTACCAAGACGTTCGAGGCGCGAAAAGGGCAGGCGCTGATCTGGTGTGCCAATCTGCTGCACGGGGGGAGTCCGCAGATCAATGCTGCGATGACGCGCTGGTCACAGGTGACGCATTATTTCTTTGACGACTGTGTTTACTACACGCCGGCGTTTTCCGACGAATACTTGGGACGTTTGCAGCTTCGCGACTTGGTCAACATCGTCGATGGATCGCGAAAGCGCAATTCCTATCTGGGGGAGGAGGTCGTATCGCCAGCACGCACCGCGCCGCGTGAGTCGAGAACCCTGACGGGAAGATTGCGTAAGTGGATGACTTCTTCTTGATCCCACTCGGGTGATCGCGTGATTGAATGTGTTTCCTGTAACCGGAAAAAGATCCTGGTTTTGACGCGGAGCACATGAAATGGAGTTCACCCAGCTTCAGCAAACGGTGGCGCCCCACGGGCGCCCATTTCTCGGCATAGTGGAGCCAGTGGTGGTGTCGCCCAGTACCCACCTGTAGCCTTTGCTCGCTAGGAAAGGGCTCCACCGCCGGGAGAGCGAACCGGTGCACCCACTGGCGTGCATAGCTCCCTGCGCTCACATCGGCCCGCTTTGCGATCCGCGGCATGCGCGCTTGCGCAGCAGTTCGATGCCGTTTCCGCTACCTGCTCGCCCCCATTTACCCGGCGCAACCTTGCCTTCTTGCCGCCGTGCCTGCGTCTCCTTTGCTCGCTTGCATTCATCCGGGGTGGGTGCTCGCTCGTGTGTCGCCGCGTAGGCTGGATGGGGGGCAATGAGTGGCACGAGTCCGTAGGAGGCGTCCGAAGCCTCACCGATTGCGCCGTTGAAACCCAGTTTTGCGGTGTTTTGGCGCGGCATGTTCGGCCGCGTGCTGCCATCGTCTCGCTCCAATTCCGACAAACCTTTGGTGTGGCCGCCAGTCCGTTCCTTCAATGTCCGCAGGCGTTTTTCCAAGGGGGCGTCGCTCAGGTTCGGGCCGGCAAATGTGGTTTCGATCCAGCATGGGGCCTTCACGGGCGCAGCATTCGCGAAAAAACCGGAGTAAGTGCGTGCTATCGGCGCCATGTAATTAAACGTAAAAAAATGCGGCTTCGGTGATCGACACCAAACGCGCGAAGACATGTATAAGCCGACTGACTATTCATCCTGAGTTTGAGCGCATTCATCCCGTTTGTCGGGCTGACTGGCACGTGTCAAGTGCACCTGGCAGACATGTCATCGTGCGTGGCTGGATTGCAACAAATGGACCGCGCTTTGTTACGTTTCTTTTATTTTTGTTGAGAAACATTTCTTTGTTGGGCAAATGTATGTAAATTGTAAAGCTCTTCATAGTGAAATCATAAGTCTGTAGGCAACCCGGTTGGTCGGACGGTCGGATTGCTACGGCAACCGAACGGGGGCGAAATCGCGGTGTGCAGCTACGGCCTGCGCGATCGTGACAATCGAGAGATCATGAGCATCAGCGAAATTTTCCGAGTGGTTGGAACTGACATCACCGAAAGCGGGCGGGTTCCAGTCTCTGCTTTGCGAAAGCCCAAAATTTTGAGCATCGGGGGCTGCGTTACCGAAGTTCTCGCCGGGAGAATGAATCGGCTCGCGGATGTCACGCATCTGTGGCGCGTAACTGTGCCTTGCCTGATGTCGAAGAAGGTGGAAGGGCGCACTTACTTCGAATCCGATGACCACCAATTATCCGAGCGGATAAATTTTGAACTGACGAAGCAGGCGCTACGAAAACTCAAAACGGGCGGATACGAATTTCTGATTTTCGATCCAACCAGTGATTTCAACAACGATTATTACGAGAAAGACGGTTGTATCATTTCCGACATGGAGACGATAGGGCTGGCGCCGAACTGGAAATGGCCTGACGGGTTTGTAGGCGCGGGGTGGGTCAAGATTTCGCCGGGGAGCTATCATTATCTTGAGATTTATTTTCATTATCTCAAGGAATTAATTGAGCTTGCCGACGAAATTGGTCTTCCGCTCGTAATTATGAAGCGGCGAACGTGCGTCAATAAAATCACTCACGATGGTGTGACCGGGTTGGGTGACCCCAGTTCGGCGGAAATCAATTGGTGGGTTGACCTGCTCTGGAAGAAAATTGACAGTCTCTTGGGACGGTTGAATGTCCTTGATCTAAATGGTCGGTTCGCGGTCACATCTTTTGATGTGCCGTTTGGTGAAGGTAAATTCCATCCGATCGACGAATTTTATGACTATGCCGCGTACAAGTTAATGGGATTGATGAGATTGGGCGATGATCTGATCTCGGAGGTCATGTTCAACGTATACCGGGATAGAGCAAGTCGCCGTTTAGCTATTCATACCGAGCGAGAAGAGTTGATTCGCGAGCGAGATGAATTGGTTCGTGGAAGAGAAGGCTTGATTCGCGAGCGGGATGGCCTGGCGCAGGATAGGGATACCCTCCGCTTTACTCTAGATAACCTCATGGTGGAGCGAGATTCCATACTGGCTCGCGAGACCGAAAACGCACGTATTGCAAGCGAGGAATATAGTCGGGAGTTGACGGCGCTTTCGGAGGCCCGAGATGCGGCTCTCACCGAAAGTGCGACCAATGCGCTGGCGCTTGGGAATTTGCAGAAATCCTACGAAGAGCTTTCGCGTCAACATGATGAACTGTGTGTTCAACAGAGCCGTCTTTTCAACGATTTAAGGTTGGAAGGGGGGCCAATGGCTTTGCGAGATGTGCTCCCGCTGGCCAGAGCATGGCGGCCGATAATCCGGCGTATTGGGAAAATCAAGCAATTCTTTCGGCGATTGACGGGGCGCAGCAGTGATGAGCCGGCGCATCGTAGCGAACTCCAAGGGCACTAAGGTGCTGCAGGTAATGCGCGATTTCGTTGCCGACGAGGCGCGCTGAGAAAGCACATGCAGCCCAATTGGAAATTGGGCTTGCTACCGATGCCCCTCGGAATTGATGCGAAAGTTGCGCCGAGCGGCAATGGCATGAACTGTGCCCGCCGCATTTTTACAGGTGCGGCGGCGTGCGCGCAGGCGCGTATTTTTGACGCAATGTGGAGTTCTCAATCGCACGATCGTAACGTCCAGGCATTGCGACGACGAAGTGCTCCACGACGTGCCGTGGTATCCGCGATTGTTGATCTGAATGACTCGAGTCGTAGTTGACGGGGTCTCGATTTTCGTGCCCGGTTCGGCCAAGCGCGAAGACCGCAATCCCGCGACCATGCCGTGCGTCAGGGGACCGAGGGGCATCGCATGTCACCGTTGGCGGCATCATGGGTGCAAATGGCCGCTCGATGTCACGCTGGATCACTCTCAGAAATGTGACGTGAGTACGAATCGGGTTCGATAGGCACCAGATGTCGTTTTTTTGACGACGCTGGATATTTCGCATTTGTGTTGCGATGCGGTATCCTCCACTCCTCCGGCGGCCATCGTTGCCTCATTCAGCTACTGAGTCTGGTTCGGAAAATTGCGTTTGTTACATTTTGCTTTCGGCGATATTGCGCAGACATTCCGCTTCCCTCGGACTTCCATTCAATAACCTAGATGCCGCGCTCGTTTCTCGTGCTGCAAGGCACTGCCTCGCTTTTTTTCTATCGGCTTTCACGCGCGCTCCAGGACAAGGGGTTTGCCGTCTATCGCGTCAATTTTTGTGGCGGTGACTTGTTGTATGGCGGGGTGGGGGCCGTCTTGAATTATAGTGGCGAGGTTGGGAATTTACCGCAATGGTATGACGATATCGTGCGACGAGAAGCGATCACCGACGTCATCATGTTCGGTGACTGCCGCGATATCCATCGCGAGATGCTGTCGGTCTCGACGGCACACGGCCTGCGCGTCCATGTATTCGAAGAAGGCTACGTCCGTCCGCACTGGATCACGCTGGAGCGCCATGGCGTCAACGGGCGCTCGCTACTGCCGCGTGACCCCGCATGGTATCTGCAGCAACGCAGCGTGACGCCACCGGCCAAGCAATGGCAGGCCACTGGCTACAACCTGTACGAGCGCGCGTTTCACGACATCACGTATCGCTTTGCGAACACGGTATGCTTCCCCCGGTTTCCGAAGTACCGCAGCCACCGACCGAGGAACGGCTTTCTCGAATATTCGGGGCTCGCCGTTCGGATGCTGCTGCAGCGCAAGCATCGACGCGAAGCGGAGATGGTTACGCGCGAATTGCTCGATGGGGGGCGGACTTACTACCTGTTTCCGCTGCAATTGAATTCGGATGCGCAAATCGTCGTGCATTCATCTTTTGATGGAATTCGCGCGGCGATCCGTCATGTTTTGGAGTCGTTCGCGCGACATGCACCGCAGGATGCGTTGCTGGTCATCAAAAATCACCCGCTCGATACAGGCCTGATCGAGTATCGTAATTTTTCGCTTAAAATTGCGCGTGCCGCAGGCATGGAGAATCGGATCCGTTTCATCGATGCCGGCCATCTTCCGACATTGCTCGAACGCGCACGCGGGGTTGTGGTTATCAACAGCACGGTTGGTCTGTCTGCACTACATCACAAGCGGCCACTGGTTGCACTCGGCTCGGCTATCTACAATTTCAGCGGTCTGACCTGGCAGGGTGATCTCGATGACTTTTGGCTTGGCGGGGTGCCCCCTGATATGGATCTTTATCACGCGTTCCTCGACTACGTGATGCATCACACTCAAATCAATGGTGATTTCTACACCCGGTCCGGTATCGCAATGGCCATTGCCGGCGCGGTCGAGCGGCTAGAGCGTGCGGATGGCTAGGGCGCCGGTCCGGAATGTCGTCGTCACAGGTGCAAGCGCAGGCCTAGGACGTGCGCTTGCGCTTGCGTATGCGCAACCCGGTGCCGTGCTCGGCATCGTTGGCCGGAACGAAGCGCAACTCGAATCGACCGCGGCGGCCTGCCGCGCGCGCGGCGCGACAGTGATCTTAGGTATTGTCGACGTGCGGGACGCCGAACCGGTTCGTGCATGGATGCATCGATTCGACGATCAATATCCGATCGACCTGCTCGTCGCCAACGCAGGCGTCGCAAGTACGCTGTCCTCCGCGTCCGACTGGGAGGACCTCGACCGTACCACTGAAGTAGTCGACACGAATTTCTACGGCGCGATGCACACGGTCCTCCCGGCCGTCGAGCGCATGCGTGCCCGCAAGCACGGCCGCATCGCTGCGGTCAGTTCCCTGGCTGCGCTTCGCGGTATGGCCATTTCACCCGCGTACTGCGCGAGCAAATCGGCGGTCAAGGCTTATGCCGATTCCGTTCGCCCTCTGTTGAAGCGTGACGGTGTCGGCATCTCGGTCATCCTTCCTGGCTTCGTCAAGACTTCGATGAGCGACGTGTTTCCCGGCGACAAGCCATTCATGTGGACTGCCGATCAGGCTGCCGCATACATTCGCAGAAAACTCGATGCCGGCCGCGCGGAAATTGCATTCCCGGGCCTGCTTGCATTCGGCATGCGCCTCCTGACCTTGTTGCCCGTCACGTTGGCCGACACGATCCTCGACAAGCTTTCGTATCTGCCCGGCAAGGAAGACGTAAATTGACGGGCGCAATTTGGCTCACGTTCGCCGTTGCGGCCGGCGTGTCGTTCCTGCCGGACCGGATCGCCGTCCCGCGTGTCCAGTCGCTGCGTCGCGCCGATGCGCTGCTTCTACACGTGCTGACCGTCGTGTTCCTCGCGTCGTTGATGCTGCTTGCCACCGCGCGCCCGATCTTCTCTGCGTCCGTTGCGGTCGCGCTGGTCGGGCTTGTCGCGGTCGTCAGCAACGCCAAATACGAATCGCTGCGCGAGCCGTTCGTTTTTACCGATCTCAGCCTTTTCAGTCAGTTGTTCTCGCACCCTCGGCTCTATCTGCCGTTCCTGAGCGCAGGCAAGATCGTGGCGATCGGCGCAGGGATCGTGCTCGTCATCTTTGGCTATCTCGCCGAGGCGCCGGTCACGCCGCGTCCGGTGCTCGCGCTGGCGGCTGTTGTTGCATTTACATTCTTACTGGCGCGATACATTGCAGCTCGCCTGCCATTGGAGCTCGACGCCGAGGAAGACCTGCGCAGTCACGGTTTTTTCGCAGTCTTCATCGCATACTTGCTGAACGGCATGCGTCCCGCGACATTCGAAGCGTTCCAGCGAGTGGTCGAAGCGGGGCCCTTCGTCTCAGGTACGTCGGTGCAGCACCCCGACGTCATCATGATCCAGAGCGAATCGCTCTTTGACGTGCGGCGCATTTCACCGGCGGTTGCGCCAGCCGTGCTCTCCCAATTTGATCGAGCGCGAAGCGAAGCCGTATGCTACGGCGAGCTTTCGGTGCCGGCATGGGGCGCAAACACGATGCGCACTGAATTCTCGATGCTGACCGGCCTGCCGTTCGAGCGCCTCGGCTACGCGCGCTTTTATCCGTATGCGTTCTTGCGCCGTGCGTGCGCATCGATCGCTAGCTGGTTCGGTCGCGGCGGTTACGAAACGCTGGCGATTCATCCGTACTACGCCGATTTCTTTGGCCGCAATCGTGTCTTTCCGTTGCTCGGATTCGACACATTTCTCGACATCGAATACTTTGCCGACGCGCCGCGTGCCGGTCCGTATATCTCCGATGCAGCCGTGCTGGACGCAGTGATCGCCGCGCTGGAAAGCGAGAGCGAGAAACCGCGCTTCATTTTTGCAATGACAATGGAAAACCACGGCCCATTGCATCTCGAGCAGGTTTTGCCTGGAGAATCGTCTTCGAGGCATACTCTTGGCGAAGATGCCTGCTGGCGCGACCTGACTGCATATCTGCGGCACATTGAAAATGCAGACGCAATGATCGGGCGCTTGCTCGATTATTTGCGTACCCGCGATCGTGAAACAGTCGTTTGTTTTTACGGCGACCATGTTCCCGCATTGCCTCATGTTTTCCAGAAGCTGGGCGTTACCCCGCAACACAGCGACTACTTCATTTGGCGAAATTACGGCACAGACACTCCCGAATGCCGAAATCTGGCAGCCGAAGAGCTCGGTTCGGTACTTTTGCATGTGGTACAAGATGACGGAAATCGTGCGGAAGAGCCGTGCGCATCCGAGAAAGCGACATAAAAGATGAACAGTAAGATTGCAATAATTGGGGTGGCTTGTCGGTTTCCCGGGAGCGCTAACAATCTTGGCGACTTCTGGCAACTGCTGCGCGACGAACGCGACGCAGTGACCGAGATCCCCGCCGACCGCTTCGGTACCGATTTCTACCAGCACCCGTCCAAGCGCGAGCCGGGCAAAAGCTATACGTTCGCGGCCGGCGTGCTCGACAACGTCGCCGGCTTCGACGCCGCATTCTTCGGCATTTCCCCGCGCGAAGCGGCCCAGATGGACCCTCAGCAGCGCCTGCTGCTCGAACTCGCGTGGGAAGCGTTCGAAGACGCGGGCGTGCGCCCGGCCGACATGCGCGGCAGCAACTGCGGCGTCTTCGTCGGCGCCGCCAGCATGGATTACGGCAACCGCAACATGGACGATCTGAACGTGATCGATCCGTATTCGGCGACCGGCAACACCCTGAGCATCGCGTCGAACCGCGTGTCCTACTTGTTCGACCTGCGCGGCCCGAGCATGTCCGTCGACACGGCCTGCTCGTCGTCGCTCGTCGCACTCCACCAGGCCGTCAAGGCGTTGCAGTCCGGCGAAGCCGAGATGGCGCTCGCGGGCGGCGTCAACCTGCTGCTGCATCCGTTCGGCTTCGTCAGCTTCTCCAAGGCGTCGATGCTGTCGCCGCGCGGCCGTTGCCGCGCGTTCGATGCGACCGGCGACGGCTACGTGCGCTCGGAAGGCGGCGCGTTCGTGCTGCTCAAGCCGCTGGATCGTGCACTCGCCGACGGCGACACGATCCATGCAGTCATCGCCGGCTCCGGCGTGAACTCCGTGGGCCATTCGCCGGGCGGCATCAGCGTGCCGGGCGCGGCCGCGCAAGCGTCGCTGCTGCGCAGCGTGTACGCGCGCGCCGGCATCGATCCGCAGTCGCTCGCGTACCTCGAGGCGCACGGCACCGGCACGGCAGTCGGCGATCCGATCGAGGCGCGCGCGCTGATCGACGTCGTGTCGGGCGAGCGCCCGGCGGACCGTCCGCTGCTCATCGGTTCGGTGAAGACCAACATCGGCCACCTTGAAACGGCTTCCGGCATGGCCGGCCTGCTGAAGGCCGTGCTGTGCCTGAAGCATCGCGCGGCGCCGCGCTCGCTGCACTTCGTCACGCCCAATCCCGGCATCGATTTCGACGGCGGGCGCCTGCGCGTCGTCGATCGCTACATGCCGCTCGACGCGGGCGACGCGCCGCTGACGGTCGGCGTCAACTCGTTCGGCTTCGGCGGCACGAATGCGCACGTCGTGCTGACCGAGGCACCGGTCGCAAACGACGTGTCGACGGTAGCGCCCGAGCCGGTTCAAACGCAACTGTCGCCGCTCGTGCTGACCGCGCGCAGCGCGAATGCGATCGCCGCACTCGCGGGCCGCTATCTGGCGATGCTCGACAATGGCGGCGACTGGCAGGCGCTTGCCGCCGCGGCCGCGCGTCGCCGCCAATGGCTCGAACATCGCGCGATCGTCGCACCGGCCGACGTGGCCGAAGGCCGCGCGGCACTTGCCGCACTGGCCCAACCGGCACAGGAAGGCCTGCCGGCCTGCGTCACAACCGGCCAGGCGCCCGCCGACGCGTTGCGCACCGCGCTCGTGTTCTCCGGCAACGGTTGCCAGTGGGTCGGGATGGGCAGCGAGCTCTATGCGGAGAATGCCGTTTTCCGCGCGGCGCTCGACGAAGTCGATGCGCTGTGGTGTGCCGACGGCAGCCCGTCGCTCGTCGACGTGATGCGCGGCGGCCCGAGCGCGGAATGGCTGGCCGGCGCGGGCGCCGAATGGCTCGCCGCGACGGAGAACGCGCAACCGCTGCTGTTCGCGATCCAGGTCGGCATGATCCGCGTGATCGATGCACGCGGGATGCGTTACGACGCGGCGATCGGCCATAGCGTCGGCGAAATCGCCGCGGCGTGGGTGACGGGCGCGCTGTCGCTCGCCGACGCGGTGCGCGTGATCAAGATCCGCAGCCGCGCGCAGGCGATGACGCGCGGCAGCGGCCGGATGGCGGCCGTCGGCATCGGCGACGCGGCGGCACGCGAGCTGATCGCGCGCCACGGGCTCGCGCGCCGGGTCGAGATCGCCGGCATCAACAGCCCCGATGCAGTCACGCTCGCGGGCGAGCTGCAGGGTTTGCAGGCGCTGGAGGCGGCGCTGCGCGGCAGCGGCAAGTTCTTCCAGATGCTGGATCTCGACTATGCGTTCCACAGCAGCCACATGGATCGCATCGAGCCGGTCGTGCTGGCCGAACTGGCCAGCCTGCGACCGCAACCGGGCAACGGCGCGTTCGTGTCGACCGTGACCGGCGGCGCGCTTTCCGGCACCAAGCTCGACGCGCGTTACTGGTGGCGCAATATCCGCGAGCCCGTGCGCTTCGGCGACGGCATCGCATACCTGATCGAGCAGGGCGTCCGGCTGTTCGTCGAAGTGTCGCCGCATTCGATCCTGCGCACGTACGTGAAGCAGGCGTTCGCCGCAGCCGGCGCGACCGGCGCGGTGCTGCCGACGCTCAAGCGCGATCACGGCAGCGCGGCGACGCTGCGGCAGGCGATTCTCGCGGCGATCGCGCACGGCGCGAGCGTCGATCCCGACCGCTTTGCACCGGGCACGTCGCGTGCGGCATTGCCGTCCTATCCGTGGCAGCGCGACCGCTTCTGGCTGACGCCGACCGTCGAAGGCTACGGCCTCGTCAATCGCCGCCGCGAACATCCGCTGCTCGGCTATCGCCTGCACGAACATGCGTTCGGCTGGGAAAACCAGCTCGATCCGGCGAAGCTGCCGATGCTGGCCGATCACGTGGTCGATGGCGGCGTGGCATTCCCGGGCGCGGGTTATGTGGAAATGGCGCTCGCCGCGGCGCGCACGTTCTTCGACACGACGGACGCGGCACTCGAAAACGTCGAGATCCGCACACCGGTCGTGTTCCAGCCGCAGCAGGCGAAGCTGTTCCGGCTCGTGATCGAGCCGCGCACCGCGACCTTCACGATCGAGACGCGCGACCGGATGTCCGACGGCGCATGGACGCTGAACGTGACAGGGCGGATGCTGGAAAGCGGCAGCGCGCTCGGCGCGGCGCGCGTCGTGCCGTCCGGCACGCTGGAGCGCCTGCTCGCGCTGCCGGCCGCCGACGGCGACACGCTGTACGCGAACACCGCGGCGATCGGCCTCACGTACGGGCCGGCGTTCCGCTGGGTCCGCACCGTGCGGGTCGCCGCGGGCGACGATGCGGCGCTGGCCGACGTCTCGGCACCCGCCGCATGCGGCGATGCACGGGCGCTGTCCGCCTATCTGCTGCATCCGGCGCTGATGGACAGCGGGTTTCATCCGCTGTTCGCGCTGCTTGCCGCGCACGCGCGCGACGGCGAACATCCGGCTTACGTGCCGGTGCAGATCGGCCGGGTCGACTATCTGCGCGGAGATACGGTCGCGCGCGTGCTCGCGCGGATCGATCGGCGCAGCCCGCATTCGGTCGTCGCACATTTCGAATTCCTCGACGCGCAGGGCGCGATTGTCGCGCGGCTCGGTGCTTGCCGGTTCCGGCGCGTCGATCTCGTCGGCCGCCGGCAGAACCTGCCCGCGCGCTTCGTGTACCGCCTCGAAGAGGCGCCGCTGCCGGGCGACGTCGATGCCGCCGGCCTGCCGGCGCCCGACGCGCTGCTCGCGCAAGCGGTCGCCCGGCTCGATACGGCCCAAGACGACGGCCGCCGCACGCAGCATCTGACCGAAATCCTGCCGCTGCTCGATGTGCTCGCGAGCCTCTACGTGCTGCGTGCATTCGATGCGCTCGGCGCATTCGCCGCTGCATGGCAGCCGGCGCCCGGGCGCGCGGCGCTGGCGGCACGTCTTGCCGACATGCTCGTCGAAGACGGCCTGGCTCATCGCGACGGCGCGCACCTCGTGCGCGACGACGCGGCGTGCGCGGCGTTGCCGCCGCTCGACGAGCTGTGGCGCGGGCTGCTGGCCGAATCGCCGGGGCACGTGGCCGAGCTGACGTTGCTTGCGCATTGCGGCGCGGCGTTGCCCGACGTGCTGAGCGGCGCGAAGGACGGCACCCGCTGGCTGTCGCCGACCGGGCACAGCCTGGTCGAGCAACTCCTTGCCGCATCGCCGACCTGGCAGCACGTGCACGCACTGCTGACGGCCGGCGTCGAGCAGGCGGTGGACGCGTGGCAGCCGGCGCGCCGGCTGCGCGTGCTCGAACTGGGCGCGACGGACGGCGACGTGCTGCAGACGCTCGGCATGCATCTCGCGGCCGCGCGCTGCGATCACACGATCGCCGCGACGGCCGGCCAGCTGGCCGGGTTCGATACGGACGCGGAAGTGGCGGTGCGCACGGTGGCACTGCAATCGGGCGAGCGGCTGTCGCTGTCGGCCGACGATGCCGGGCCTTACGACCTGATCGTCGCGAACCGTGCGCTGAGCGGCCGTCACGATGTGATCGATGCGCTGAATGCGATGCGGTCATGGCTGGCGCCGGGCGGATTGCTGCTGCTGGCCGAATCGCGCCACGGCCGCTTCTCCGACATCGTGTTCGCCCCGCAGGCGGCGTCGACGGAAGTCGATGCGCCCGCGCCGCTGGCACCGGCTGATCTCGAGGCGGTACTCGCACGCGCGGGCTACGTCGACGTCGTGCGGCATGTCGAGCAGTCGCTCGATCTGGACGGCACGCCGACGTTCGTCGTCGCGCGCAATCCCGCGAGCACGATCGCCGCCCAACGTGGCGGCGACCCGAGCGATCTCGATACGCTGGCACGCAACGAACAATGGCTCGTGATGCACGCGCCGGATGCGCTCAACGGTTTCGCCGGGCAACTGGCCGATGCGCTTGCGCTGGCGGGCTATCCGGCCGATATCGTGGACATCACGCACGCGGCCGACGCGATCGCGTCGCTGCCGGCCGGGCAGCCGGCGCACGTCGTGTTCTGCGCACCGGAGACGCCGCTCGCGGAAGCCGCGACGGGCGACGGCCTGATGGCCGCGCAGCGTTACGGCGCGATCGCGCTGGCGGCACTCGTCCGCGCGCTCGGTGCGCAGCCGCACGCGGCCACGCGATTGACCGTCGTCACGCGCGGCGGCGCGCCGTTCGCCGGGGCCGCGAATGCGCACCCGGAGCAGGCGACGCTGTGGGGCCTCGGTCGCGTACTCGCGAACGAGCATCCCGAACTCGCGTGCCGCCTGATCGACGTCGATCGCGCGGCGGCCGGGATTCCCGATGCGCTGATTCGCGAGCTGACCGGCTCGGCGGTCGAGGAAGAGGTCGTCCTGAGCGCACGCGGGCGGTTGGTGCCGCGCATGCTGACGGCTGCACAGGCAGCAGCTCGCGACGATGGCGCGATCGCACGCGCGTCGGTGCTCGCGTTCGACGCGCCGGGCTCGTTGCGCAATCTCGAATGGTTTGCGTTGCCCGAAAGCGCGTTGGGCGAGGACGAGGTGGAAATCGAGCCGGTTGCCACCGGGCTGAATTTCCGCGACGTGATGTATGCGATGGGGCTCCTGTCCGATGAAGCGGTCGAGACCGGCTTCGCGGGCGCGACGATCGGCATGGAGCTGTCCGGCCGCGTCGTGCGGGTCGGCCCCGCCGTGACCGCATTTGCGCCGGGCGACGCGGTGCTCGGCTTCGCGCCGGCATCGTTCGCGACGCGCGTCAGGACGCGCGCGCAAGCGATCGCGCTGAAGCCCGAACGCCTGTCGTTCGAGGAAGCGGCGACCGTGCCGACCACGTTCTTCACTGCGTATTACGCGCTCGTCGAACTCGCGCGGCTGCGCCGCGGCGAACGCGTGCTCGTGCACGGCGGCGCGGGCGGCGTCGGGATCGCCGCGATCCAGCTCGCGCGCCACTTCGGCGCGGAAGTGTTCGCAACGGCCGGCAGCGACGAGAAGCGCGAGTTCGTGCGCCTGCTCGGCGCCGACCACGTGCTCGATTCGCGCAGCCTCGCGTTCGCGGACGAGATCCGTGCGATGACGGGCGGGCAGGGCATCGACATCGTGCTGAACTCGCTGGCCGGTGAAGCGATGGTGCGCAGCATCGACACGCTGCGTCCGTTCGGCCGTTTCCTCGAGCTCGGCAAGCGCGATTTCTACGAGAACAGCCATATCGGGCTGCGGCCGTTCCGCAACAACATCAGCTATTTCGGCATCGATGCCGACCAGTTGATGGGCGCGTTGCCGGAGCTGACCGAACGCCTGTTCGGCGAAGTGATGGCGCTGTTCGCGGCAGGCGTGCTGCATCCGCTGCCGTATCGCGCGTTCCCCGCCGAACGGGCCGAGGATGCATTCCGCTACATGCAGCAGGCGCGCCAGATCGGCAAGGTGCTCGTGACCTATCCGTCCGGCACGCCGGCGCCGACGCGCGGCGTCGCGGGCGCGGGTTCGCTCGTGCTCGATCCGCACGGCGCGTACCTGGTGGTCGGCGGCACGGGCGGGCTCGGTTTCGCGAGCGCGCGCTGGATGGTCGAGCGCGGCGCACGCCGGCTGACGCTGGCGAGCCGCTCCGGCGAACTCGCCGCCGCGGCATGCGACGAAGTCGCATGCTGGCGCGACGTGCTGGGCGTCACCGTCGACGTCGTGTCGTGCGACGTGACCGATGCCGCGGCGGTCGACGCGATGATTGCCGCGATCGTCCGGCGTGGTGCGCCGCTGAAGGGCGTGCTGCATTCCGCGATGTCGATCGACGACGGCCTCGTGCGCAATCTCGACGATGCACGCATGGCCGCGGTGCTCGCACCGAAGGTGGCCGGCGCATGGAACCTGCATCGCGCGACGCGCGGGCTGCCGCTCGACCTGTTCGTGGTCTATTCGTCGGCGACGACCTATCTCGGCAATCCGGGGCAGTCGAACTACGTCGCGGCCAACACGTTCCTGGAAGCGCTCGTCGAACATCGCCGCGCGGCAGGGTTGCCGGGCACGTTCATGGCCTGGGGGCCGCTCGAGGACGTCGGTTTCCTCGCGCGCCATGCCGATACGCGCGAAGCGCTGCAGTCGCGGATCGGCGGTGCGTCGATCACGTCCGACGAGGCGATGGTTGCGCTCGAGCGCACGCTGGTCGCGGGCGCGGCCGGCGAAGCCGTGGTCCGGCTCGACTGGCACGCGGTCGCGCGCGGCATGCCGGCCGCGAAGGCGCGCCGGTATTCGCTGCTGCAATCGAACGCGAGCGGCGGCGATGCGCGCGACGGCGGCACGCAGCTGCGCGAAGAGGTGCTCGCGTTGCCGCGCGACGAAGCGGTCGCGCTGGTGGCGCGGACGCTGCAGGCGCAGATCGCGCGGATCCTGCACATGACGCCCGATCGCATCGCGCTCGACAAGTCGGTGCTCGACATGGGCATGGATTCGCTGATGGGGATGGAACTCGGTCTCGCGGTCGAGGAAGCGTTCGAGGTCAAGCTGTCGGTGATGGCGATTGCCGAGGGCGCGTCGGTGACGACGCTGGCCGCGCGCATCGTCGATTCGATCGGCGCGTCGGCCGATGCGGGTTGCGATGGCGCGTCGGCAACCGATGCCGCGCACGAGGCCGTCGCGGCGCTCGCCGCGAAGCATGCGATCGACGGCGAAGCGCGCGCGATGCTCGATACACCGCAGGCGCCTGTCGCTGGGCATGCGTCGCCGACGCTCGAGGTCGCGCGGTGAGCGCGCCGGCCGGCTGGGCGGCGCGTCAGGGCACGCTGGCACGCCCGCTGACGATCGACGGGCATGGGCTGCACACGGGGCGCCGGGTGGGTGTGCGGATTCTGCCCGCGCGTCCGGAAGACGGCGTGACGGGCATCGCGTTCCGCCGCATCGAGCACGGGCGCACGCTCGCGACGCTGCCGGTCGATCCCGCGCTGCGCCGTGCGCAGCCGCTCTGCACGATGCTGCGCAATGCCGACGGCGTCGGCGTGCGCACGATCGAGCATCTGCTCGCGTCGCTGCTCGCATGCGAGATCGATCATGCGATCGTCGAGCTCGATGCGGAGGAAGTGCCGATTCTCGATGGCAGCGCAACGCCGTGGGTCGACGCGATCCGCGCGTGCGGCCGCGTCGCGCTCGATGCGCCGAAGCGCTTCATCCGCGTGCTGCGGCCCGTCGTCGTCACGGACGGTGACGGCGACCAGCGGCGCGAAATGCGGATCGAGCCGGCGCCGCGTTACGAGCTGAGCGTGCGCAACGACCTGCGCGGCTTCGGCGACATGCATTGGGACGGCGCGCTCACGCCGGCTGCGTTCGAAACCGAAATCGCGCCGTCGCGCTCGTACGGGCGTGTGAAGTGGGCCGTGCCGGCGATCGTCGCCGGCTATCTGCGCGGTGTGCCGATCCTGCGCGGCGCGCGACCGTCGTGCACCGCGTCCATCGTCGGCAATCGCGTGCTGGGCGGGATGCGGCTGCCGGAGGAATTCGTCCGGCACCGCGTGCTCGACCTGGTCGGCGATCTCGCGCTGGCGGGCGCGCCGCTGCTGGCGCGCGTGAGCGCGTTGCGGCCGAGCCACGAGATGAATTTCCGGCTGGTCGATGCGCTGCTGGCTGCGCCGGACGCATGGCAGTGGGCCGAGTTTTCCGACGCGTGACACCACGCTTTTTAAAAATACGCGGCGTAACATAGCGCCTTTTCGAGATACAGCGAAGGAAGCAATGGCACTGGGAGAGCATCTTCGCCAGCAATTGGCGGCGAAAGCGCTGAAACGGCAACTGGAGCGCGCGACCGACGCCGCGGCGGCGCCGGGCGTGCCCGGCACGCCGGCTGCGCAGATCGCGTCGGCGCGCAGCCGCTTCGAGTCGATGCCGCAGTATCAGCAGGTCCGGATCATGCGCGAGATGGGCGAGAAGCTGCGTGTCGACTCGCCGTTTTTCCGTGTGCACGACGGCGTCGCCGGCGCGACGACGCAGATCGGCGGCCGCGAATACCTGAACTTCGCGAACTACAACTATCTCGGCCTGGCCGGCGATCCGGACGTGTCCGCGCGCGCGAAAGCCGCAATCGACCGCTACGGCACGTCGGCATCGGCGAGCCGGATGGTCGCGGGCGAACGCCCGGTGCAGCGCGATCTCGAACGCGCGCTGGCCACGTTCTACGAAACCGACGACTGCGTCGCGTTCGTGAGCGGCCACGCGACCAACGTGACCGTGATCGGCGCGCTGTTCGGCCCGGGCGACCTGGTCGTCCACGATGCGCTCGCGCACAACAGCATCGTGCAGGGTGCGCAGCTGAGCGGCGCGAAGCGGCTGAGCTTCGCGCACAACGACTGGCAGGCGCTCGACGAATTGCTGTCGCGCGTGCGCCGCGAATACCGGCACGTGCTGATTGCGATCGAGGGGCTGTACAGCATGGACGGCGACTTCCCCGACTTGCAGCGCTTCGTCGACGTGAAGACGCGCCACGGCGCGTTCCTGCTGGTCGACGAGGCGCATTCGCTCGGCGTGCTCGGCGCGACCGGCAAGGGTATCCGCGAGCATTGCGGCGTCGCGCCCGACCAGGTCGACATGTGGATGGGCACGATGAGCAAGACGCTGGCCGGCTGCGGTGGTTTCATCGCCGGCTGCCAGCCGCTCGTCGACATGCTGCGCCATCTGGCGCCGGGCTTCCTGTACAGCGTCGGGCTCGCGCCGACGCTCGCCGAGGCGTCGCTGGCCGCGCTCGAACGCCTGCAGGCCGAGCCGGCGCGCGTCGCGCAGCTGCAGGCGCGCGGGCGGCAGTTCCTGACCGAAGCGCGTGCTGCCGGGCTGAATACGGGTACGAGCGCGGGCTATGCGGTCGTGCCGGTGATCACCGGGAGTTCGCTGAAGGCCGCGCAGTGGGCGAACGCGATGTTCGACGAAGGGATCAACGTGCAGCCGATCTTCTATCCGGCCGTCGAGGAAAAGGCCGCGCGGCTGCGCTTCTTCATCTGCTCGACGCACGAGCCGGAGCAGATCAGCCGGACGGTTAATGTGTTGTCGCGGCTGGCGGGACGCAGCGCATGACGCAGGCCGCCGCGTTTGCGCAAGCGGTCCCGCGCGCCGGTGAGGCCGCGCGGTTTCGCGCGGCCGATGCGGATGATGCGGCTGCGTGCGGGCCGCTCGTGTTTGCGTCCGGCGTGGCCGAATTCGGCTTCTTTCTCGGCGAAAGCGACGCGCGCTGCATCGCGTTCCTCCAGCAGGCGTTCCGGTCGCGTCACGGGCGTTTCTCGTGGCGCCGGCATCGCGTCGCGGTCGACGACGATGGCACCGTGCTTGCCTTGATGGCGATTCACGACGGGCGGCGGACGATGTTCGACGACGTGCATGTCGTGTGGGCACTCGCGCGCTTCTTCGGCGTGCGCCGCACGATCGGCCAGTTGCTGCGCGGGCTGATCCTCGAAACGGAACTCCCGGCGCCGAAGCGTTCGCAGATCCTCGTCGCGCATTGCGCGACTGACGAACGGCAGCGCGGCACGGGTATCTTCAGTGCGCTGTTCCGCGATGCGCTCGATTCCGGCGCGTTGCCGGCCGACGGCAGCCGCGAAGTCGTGCTCGACGTGCTGACCCGCAACGTGCGCGCCCGCGCGCTGTACGAGCGGCTTGGGTTTGCCGCGTTGCCGCGGCGGCGCGCCCGATCGCGCCGGCTGCCCGCCCAACTCGATTCGATCCGGATGCGGTTTTTGCGCCGCGCCTGACGGCGCGTACGGCTGCTGCTGCAGCGCGGACACGCCCGTCATTCGTTTGGGCGGCGGCGAGCCGGAAACCAGGACTCGATGGCTCACATCCGGTGATGTCAGTCGTTCAGCGGCAGTTTCCGGATGATCCTGTCCACGCACTCCGACGGACCGATTTCGGCCGTCTTGACGTGTACGTCGGGGGAGTGCGGTCGCTCGTACACGGAATCGATGCCGGTGAACTGGCGAATCGCTCCTTGCCGGGCCATTGCATAGAGTCCCTTCGGGTCACGCGCTTCGGCGACCTCTAATGCAGTGTCGACAAAGACCTCGATGAACGTGCCCGCGTCAAAGCGCGCGCGGGCCTTGTCACGCGCTTCCTGAAATGGCGAGATCAATGCCGCGATGACGACGAATTCGGCATCCACCAGCAACCTGGCCACTTCGGCGGTACGCCGGATATTTTCATGACGATCGGCATCGCTGAACCCGAGATCTCGGTTCAGCCCCTCGCGCAGACGGTCGGCATCCAGCAGATAAGTGCGAAGTCCGCGTGCATCGAGTTGTTCCTTCAGCAGGTTCGCGAGTGTCGATTTTCCTGCGCCGGAGATCCCGGTCAGCCACACCACAAAAGCTCGATTCTGTTTCGGGCGAGGATGTGCTGATTCACGGTCCGTCGGCTTGACGGGTGGCCAATTCTTGGAATCTTGGGTCATTTCCAATTTGAGGTACGGACAATCGCTCGGTTACTTTGTTCGGAGTCTTGTCGACTTCCGTTGACAATTGTAACGTGCCGGAATGTTTGTAATCCGTTACTTTTTCGGCGAATTCGTTCTTCCGCATACGTTTGGCATCCCCTCCCGACGCCATCAACGGCGCCGCCCGCTACTTATGCCGCGGCGCGAACGGCCGCTGCTGCACATCCGCGCCATGCGCGACGATCGCCATCCCTTCCGGCACTTCCTCCCACGCGCCGCGCAAGTCGACGAGCGGTTCGGACACGACCATGAACGCATCGTCGCCGGCTTCGGCGATGCGCGGGTTATGCGGATACAACTCGTGCAGGTGCTTGAACGACGTGCTGTGGAACAGCGAGCGCGATTGTCGTTCGCTCGAATAGCGCACCGCGATGATTCGGTCGCCGTCGGTCGCGCAGATCGTCATGTTGAGCGGATCGGCCACGCGATGCCGCGCGGCGGTTTCCTCGACCATGCCAACCATCCGTTCGAGCGCCGGCAGCGGCGTCTGTTCGAGGCCGTAGGTCAGCGCCAGACGGAACATCAGCTCGGAATCGGTCGAGCCTTCAAGCGTCGGGAACAGCGCGGGATCGACCTTCATCGTCAGGTCGCGGCGCAGCTTGTGGAAATCCCGGATCAGCCCGTTGTGCGCGAACAGCCAGCGACCGTGGCGAAACGGGTGGCAGTTGGTTTCCTGCACCGGCGTGTCGGTCGCCGCGCGGATATGCGCGATGAACATCCGCGAGCGGATCGCGCGCGCGGCTTCGCGCAGGTTGCGGTCGTTCCATGCGGGATGCACGGAGCGATAGCGGAACGGGAGTTCGTCGGGGCGCCCATACCAGCCGATCCCGAAGCCGTCGCCGTTGGTGGTCGTGGCGCCGAGCTCCGAATGCAGGCTCTGGTCGATCAGCGAATGCTTCGCGCGGAACAGCACGGTTTCCAGATGGATCGGATTACCCGTATAGGCGAGCCAGCGGCACATGGAGCGCTCCTTCACGATGGATCGTTCGCGCATGGTAGCCGACTTCGCAGCGTGTCCGCGTCCGCGCGTGGCGCGAAGGCTGCCGGCGCGAGCACGCCGGCCAATCTTCATACATCGCGAGGCGGATGGCCGCCCGGCCAGGCGGCCGGGCGCCGCGCAGCAGGGCGGCCCGCGACGGCGCCGTGGTGACGGTCAGTCGCCGAGCGCGTCCATCACGCGCGCCGAATAGACGAGCGCCGCGCCCGCATTCAGCGCAATCGCGACGCCGAGCGCTTCCGCCACTTCCTCCTTGGTTGCACCGTGCTTCGCCGCTTCGGCGGTGTGAACGGCGATACAGCCGTCGCAGCGCGTCGTGACGGCCACCGCGAGCGCGATCAGTTCGCGCGTCTTCGCGTCGAGATGGCCGGTCTTGGCGCCGGCGCCTGACAGCGCCTTGTATCCGGCCAGCGTATCGGGCGACAGCTTGGCGATTTCGCCGATGCGCGTCGAGAGTTCCTTCCGGTATTCGTTCCAGTTCAGCATGATGCGTCCTTTTCGAGAAGAGGTGAGGAGGGCGGCGGGCGCCGCGATCTCGGGCGATGCAGACCTATTCTGATCGCTCGCGCTGAGGGTTTCGATACGCTACAGTGTCAATTTTTAGCGCGATCGTCTCATGGATGCATTGAGTCAACTGCTGTCGCTGGGGCGCAGCCACGTCGAACTCGACGTGCGCTGCCTGCTCGATGGGCCATTCGCGATGCCGCACGATCCGCTGCCGCCCGGCGAGGCGGCGTTCCACCTGGTGCTGGCAGGCACGTGCCGGCTGCGCACGGTCGACGGCCGCACGCTGCAGCTCGCCGCAGGCGATTTCGTGCTGCTGCCCGCGGGCGGCGCGCACGACCTGCTCGATACGGGGAGCGGCCGGTCGCAGCCGGCCGTGCCGCTGCGCGACGTCGGCGCCGGCGGCGGCGCGGTGCTGCCGGTCAAGTCGAATCTCGATCCGGCCGAACCGGGCGGCGCAAGCGTGGATCTGCTGTGCGGACGGTTCGTCTATGCGCGCGGCGCGGGCGAGCTGTTGATGCGCACGCTGCCGCAGGTGCTGCACGTCGAATTGCGCGAAACATCGGGGGCCGAGCCGCTGCAACTGCTGACGAGCGTGCTGCGCACCGAGGCGTCGAACGTGCAGCCGGGCGCAGGCGCGATCGTGAACGCGCTCGGCCAGGCGCTGCTCGCGTATGCGCTGCGGGCCTATGGCCGCGGCGCGCGCGTGCCGTCCGGCTGGCTCGCGCTGGCGGCCGATGCGCGGCTCGGCCCGTCGGTCCAGGCCGTGCTGCAGGCGCCGGAGCAGCCGTGGACGGTCGAGTCGCTCGGCAACGCGGCGGCCATGTCGCGTGCGACGTATGCACGGCATTTCCGCGAGAAGGCCGGGATGAGCGTCGGCGCGTTCGTCGCGCAGATCCGGATGATGCATGCGTGCGCATTGCTGCAGGACACGCAGCGCGGGCAGGCGGAGATCGGGCAGGCGGTCGGCTACCAGTCCGAGGCCGCCTTCGGCAAGGCGTTTCGCGCGGTACTCGGCACGACGCCGGGGCGCTGGCGGCGCGCGCAGCGCGGCATGTAAGACTGCAAGTACGACTGTCGTGGCGCGCACCAAAGCTGCTACCATGCGCAAAACGCAGTTCAACGAAAACGATTTCGAACAAGAAGAAAGAGAGGGCAAAGCAATGAACCAGACCACCATCCAGCAGCCGTCGTTCGCGTTCGTGGCCGCGTCGTGGGCCGCGCTGCTCGCCGGCTTCGCGGCCTTCCTGATCGGCCTCTGGAATGCCGGCATGCAACTCAACGAGAAGGGCTACTACTTCACCGTGCTGGTGTTCGGCCTTTACGCGGCGATCTCGTTGCAGAAGAGCGTGCGCGACCGCGCGGAAGGCATTCCCGTCACGGGCATCTACTACGGCCTCAGCTGGATCGCGCTGCTGCTGTCGATCGCGCTGCTGGTCGTCGGCCTTTTCAACGCCACGCTGCAACTGAGCGAAAAGGGCTTCTACGCGATGTCATTCGTGCTCGCGCTGTTCGGCTCGGTGGCCGTGCAGAAGAACACGCGCGACCTGCAGAACGCGAAGCCGCGCTTCACCGACGCAGACTCCGCGCCGTCGATCCAGGAGTGACGTCGCGCAAGGCGGGCGCCTGACCAGGTGGCCCGCCGGGCGACGTGATCCGCGGCGGCCCGCTTTCGCCGGCGCGCCGCTGGCCACCTTCCTGCCGTTTCATCCATGCCGTCGCGCACGACGGTGGAGATATTCCGGATGCCGAACTTCAATGAAACCGCACCGCGTACGCGCGCGGCCGCTCGTTCCGTGGCGGCGAAGGCCGCGTTCGTGCTGGAGACGAACAACCTGCGCGGCGGCGCGGGTCTCGCGCAGGCCGTCGACAGCCTGAAGCGCCTCGTGTCGGCGCTGTCGAGGCAGACCGTGCCGCCGGCGGCACTCGCGCAATGGATCATCACGCACGACGGCCTGCCGGCCGACGCGCGCACGGAAATCACTGCGCTGGCTGGC
Source organism: Burkholderia sp. BCC1972 (assembly GCF_905339605.1). Lineage (NCBI taxonomy): Bacteria > Pseudomonadati > Pseudomonadota > Betaproteobacteria > Burkholderiales > Burkholderiaceae > Burkholderia > Burkholderia sp. BCC1972. Next base: position 155,064 of record NZ_CAJPGH010000005.1, read on the forward strand.
CGTCCGATCGATTTTGTCGAAATCGGCGCGAGCACCGGCTACTACGATGCGAAAAACGACGGCTTCGATCGCGTCGACGCGGACCGCTGCGACATCGTCGTGTTCGGCGATGCAGATTGCCGCCCGGCCGACGACTGGCTCGAACACCTGCTCGCGCCGTTCGCGCGGGAGTCGGGCGACGCACCCGTCGCGGTGGCGGGGCGCACCAGCTACGCGCCGAACGTGCTCGGCACCGCGCTGACGTCGATCGATTTCATGTATTTCCCGAGTCCGCTGCGCGCCGGTGCGACGCGCAACTTCTATGCGAACAACGTTGCGTTCCGGCGCGATGTATTCGCGCAATTCCGCTACGAGCCGCTCGACGGCGTCTATCGCGCGCATTGCCAGGTGATGGGGTTGCGGATGCAGGCAGCAGGCGTGGCCGTCGAGTTCGTGCCGGATGCACACACGGAGCACCGGCTGCCGGACACGCATTTCGAGTCGCTGAAGCTGCGCTGGATGCGCGGCGAGGACAGCGTCGGGCTGACGCCGTATCTCGTGAACGCGTACCTGCCGCGCCGGTGGCAATGGCTTGGTCGCAGCGGCCCGCTCGGCCCGTTCTGCGTGATGGCGATGCGGCTCGGCTACAGCCTGCGGGCGCTCGATCATCAGCAGTTGCCGCAACTGGGTGCGATTCGCTATCTCGCGGCCGTCGGCGTCACGATCGCCGCGTCCGCCGTCGATACGCTCGGCGCACTGGCGCGCGGGTTCGGGCTCGCAGGGCGAGCGTCGGCCCGGCGCGATCTCGATGCGCTGTCCTATCACCGTCATTGAAGCAGCCCCACGTTACTTCGACATCCTGAATCCATTCCGACGACGACCATGCCTTCATTCGCCACCCGTGTTGCCTGCCTCGCCCTGTTTGCCGCCAGCACCGGCGCCCATGCCGCGTCGATCGATCACGCGGGGCGCGGGATCTATCACTTCGCGTCGCAAAGCGGCTGCCCGTTCGCGAGTGCAGCCGCGACGGACTGCAACCGCATCGCGCTCGATGCGCCCGACGTTCACGCGAGCATCGATACCGATGCGCACGCGATCGTCTTCTCGAGCGATGCGAACCGCCGCACGAAGGACGTGCTCGGCGACGTGCTGCTGCAGGGCACGGGCGTCGACGGCGACGGCCGGCGCGTGCCGCTGAGCGTGCACGTGCTGCTGCGCCGCGACGGCGCGAAATGGGACCGCGACGTGTATGTCCACGCGCCCGTGCGCGGCAAGTTCACCGATGTGCGGATCGATCCGTACCGTGTGCGCGTGAAGGAGGGCGACGGCGAGCGCGACGTGCTGACGCCGGATGAAACGCTCGCGCTGTTCGCGCATCCGTCGCTGGCGTCGCGGCTCGCGCGGCATCTCGTGAAGGTGAGCGCGACCGATCCGAAGCGGCCGTCCGCGGACGACATCACGATCGCGCTCGGCGTCGGCGGCCTGACGAAGTCGGTCGCACGTGCGAGCTTCACGTCGAATGCACCGCGCGATGCGGACGTCGATCGCGCATTGGCGTCGGGCACGTGGTCGATCCGTTTCGACGCACTGAGCAATCACATTCCGGTGTGGGTCGCGCAGCGCGAGTTGTTCCTGTTCGGTCTCGACGGCAGTGCGCTGCTGAAAGACGTGCGCGAGCGCGGTTTCAAAAAGAACGACCGGATCGAATTCGGCGCGCGCGACGGCAACGGCTATCTGCGCGTGAACGGCCATGAGGAAGCGTTCGCGGGCGCCGCAGCGTCCGCGCATGCGTTCATGCAGGAAAGCTTCGTCGGCCTGATTCTCGGCTGGCGTCGCGATCCGGCCGCCGCGGCGGCTGCTGCGACGAAATCCGTGTCCGCACGGAGTGTGCCGGCATGAGTGCGGCAGGCGAACTGCACGCGTCGCCGCAAACGGCGGACGGCGCGTGCTTCGACTGTCTCGATGTACCCGTGCCGCAGGGTGCGGCGCGGGTGCGTGCGTATCTCGTCGATCGCATCAAGCGGGCGGCGATCCGGCGGCTGCATCGCAGCGCGCACGGCGAGCGCTGGATGCTGCGCATGTACCTGATCGGCGAAGAGGCGACCGAGTGCGCGTTGCATGAAGACTGGACCGGACAGCCGCCGGCCTGGCTCGCGCCGCGGATCGAGCAGCATCTCGCGGACGAGCGCCGTCACGCAGCTGCATTTGCCGATGCGCTGCGCCGGCGCGGCGCCGAGGCGTCGGCCGGGCCGCACGAACCCGACTGGCTGAGCCGGCGCAAGATCATGAGATGGCGAAGGCTCGCGCAGCGCCATGCGCCGCATTTTGCGCAAGGCGTGCTCGTGCCGGCCTATGCGACGGGCCTGTGCGCGGAACAGATGGCGATGCGCGTGCTCGCACGCCACTGCGCGACGATCGGCGACACGCATCCGCTGCGTCCGTTGCTCTCGCGCGTGCTCGCCGACGAGACGCGGCACGTGCGGCTCTGTTCGGATACGTTGCGTCGTCTCGTTGCGCCATCGGAGGCCGCGCATCTCGCCGCGTTGCTGCGCGAAATCCGCGCGATCGAAGCCGGGTTCGGCGTGACGGGCGCGCTGGCGATGTACGCAGCCGGCTGGATCCAGTCGCTTCGTCCGCGCACATGATGCCGCGGATCGTCTATCTCGCGACAGCCGATGCGCGCGGCCACCTGATGCGCGCGCAATTGCTCGTGCATGCGTTGCGTGCGGCCGGCGCGCAGGTCGACGTGTTGACGACGTCCGATGCGGGACAGGCGTTCCTGGCCGCATTCGGCATCGATGCGCCGGTGCTGTCCCGTCACTACGCGGTGCAGTTCGACGAGCGGCAGAACATGCTGCGCGACGCGACCGACCGCAACGTCGCGCACTACGTGTTCAGGCCGACGCGGATGCTGCGCGACATCGTGCGGCTGCGTGCGATCGTTCGCGATGCGGATCTCGTGATCAACGATTCGTTTCATCCGGCGCTGCTGTTCATGGGCGCGGTGCCGGGCTGGCGCCGCCGCGTCGTTCACGTGTATGGCGGCAGCCTGCGCCGTGCGTTGACCGGGAATTTCGATGCGCGGCTGCCGCGCATGCTGGCGCGTGCATTCGCGCGGATTGTCGACTGGCAGATCGATTCGGCGCTGGGCTGCATCGAACACGATTTTGCGTACGACGCGGCCGACGATGTGCCGCAATCGCGCGGACACTACCGGCTGCCGACGCCGTTGCCGGTTGTCGCCGAACTGCCGGCGCCGGAACAGGCTGCCGCGGCCGTTTATCTGAATCCGCACTTCCGCGACGTCGCGCTCGCCGATGCGCTGTCGGCCGGCATGCGCGACGCGGGGCTTGCCGCGCATCGCGTGGGCGAGGGCTACGCCGGGCACGACGGCTGGACCGGTGTCGATGCCGACTGGGTGACGCGCGCCGCGCATGCGCCGCTGATCGTATCGGCGCCCGGCATGGCCGCGCTGTCGATCGCGCGCGTCTATCGCCGCCCGATCCTGCTCGTGCTGACCGATCAGCCCGAGCAGGCGAGCAACGCTGCGCGCGCGGCGCGGCTGCAACTCGTGCACCGCGTCGTCACGTGGCGTGGCGATGCTGCGGCATTCCGGCAGGCGATCGGGCAGGCCGTTGCCGACCTGATGCGCAATCCGGGCACGCCGGCAGGAACGCGCGCCGGACGCGAGCAGGCGCGTGCGCGCGTGGACGCATGGACGTCGCGCATCCTCGCACTGCGGTCGCATGCGCGGCCGGCCGACGCGGAAACCCGATGCGAGGCGCCGGCACCGCGATGAAGACGTTGACGCTTCATGACGATCGCCGGCTCGATGTCCGGCAGATGCTGGCCGCGGCGTTCGGCATGGCTGCCGGCCTCGCGATCTTCTTCGTGCTCGAGCGCGGCGTTACGCCGCGCTACGTGCTGGCCACGGCGATCGATGCGCGGATTCCGTTCCTCGCATGGTCGTGGTTCGTCTATGTCGCGTTCTTTCCGTTCGTGATCGTGCTGGCCGCCTATGCACGGCCGCCCGCGTTTGTTGCGTTCAAGGAGGCCGTGCTGATCGCGTTCGTACTCGGTGTCGTCTGCTTCCTGCTGTTTCCGGAAGCCGTGCCGCGGCCCGACGTCGCGGAAATCGGCAACGCGTTCGTGCGCCATCGTCTTGCGCGCATGTGGCAGCTCGATCTCGCGGCCAACGGATTTCCGAGCCTGCATGTCGCGGTGACGTGCCTTGCGTGCCGGACGCTGGTGGACCGGCGCCGGATCGTGGCAACTGCGGTCGGGCTGCTGATCTGCGTATCGACGCTGACGCTCAAGCAGCATACGGTGGCCGATGTCCTCGGCGGCGTGGTGCTCGCGATGGTCAGTGCGATGTGGGTCGAACGGCGTTCGCTGCGCAGGAGGTTCGCGTGACGGCTGCCGATCTTCGTCAAGGTGTGCCGAATGAGGAGCTTGCGCGGTTCGAGCCCGATCCCGCGTTGTTTCGCGTGGATGCATCGCGTGTCGCGATGGCACTGGCCGGCGACTGGTTGATGATTGCCGCGGCGTTCGCGGTGGCGATCGTATTGCCGCATCCGTTCGTGTACGTGTGTGCGGCGATCGCGATCGCGCGCAGCCAGCTTGCGCTCGCGGTCATGATGCACGAAGGCGCGCACGGGTTGCTGGCGAGGAATCGGCGCATCAACGACTTGCTCGGACAACTGTTCGCGGCCGGTCCGTTGTGGCTGTCGCTGCGCACGTACCGTGCGGGTCATCTCAAGCACCATCGCGCGCCGATGCAGCCGGACGATCCCGTCGCGCTGCTGTTCGGCGTGCACGACTATCCGGTGACGCGCGGGCGGTTGGTCGGCCGCCTGCTCGCTTATGCATGCGGAGTCGGCTACGTGACGAGCATCGTGAAGCTCGCGCGCGGCAAGTTCGCGCATGCGTTGCCGAAAGTGGAAAAATCGCGCGCGTATGCAGCATGGGAGATCGTGTCGATGCTGGCCTGCAACGGTTTGCTGTTCGGTGCGCTCGCGTTGGCTGGACATCCGTTGCTGTATGTCGCGTTGTGGATCGTGCCGTCGGTCACGCTGTTGCCGCTTGCCGGGCAGGTGCGGGCGATCTTCGAGCACGCGGGGTTGCCGGCCGGCGAGGACCAGAGCCGCAACGCGCGCACGATCGTCCGGCGTTCGTGGCAGACGTTCCTGTTCGGTCCGCATGCGATTCATTTCCATATCGAACATCACCTGTTCGCGCGGATGCCGTTCCATAGCCTGCCGGTCGTGCACCGGCAACTCGCGCAGCGGCAGTTGCTGCCCGACGGCAATCTGTACGCGGGATACGGGGCGGTGCTGCGGGACGTGAGTGTGCGCTGACTGCGCGTCTGGCGCCGCGCGCGACTGGGCGCGTGGCGCGCATCGTCGATGCATCCAGGTTCGAACGGCCAGAAGACAGACGCAAAAAAGCCTCCGCTTGGGAGGCTTTAATTTGCACTATCAAAGATAGTTGGTAGGGTGGGAGGGACTCGAACCCTCGACTCTCTGATTAAAAGTCAGATACTCTAACCAACTGAGTTACCACCCCACGTTCTTGAAACCTGTTGGGTTGTTGCTTCAACAACTTTGGAAGCGACCCAAAGAGCAAAAGATTATAGCGACGGGTTGTCAGGGTGTCAACAGCCCGCCGCGATAATTATTTGATCGTTTCGAGCTTGCCCTGCGCCGTCTGCGCCGCGTTCGATCCGGCGTACTGCGACACGACCTGCTCGAACGTCTTCTTCGCGGCCGCCTTCTGGCCTTGTTCGAGCTGGTTCGTTCCGATCGCCACGAGGGCATCGGCCGCGCGCGGATGCTGCGGGAACTTGCTGACGATCCCTTGCCACGTCGCGGTCGAGCCGCGGTAGTCGCGCAGCGCGTATTGCGCATTGCCGTACCAGTACTGCGCGGTCGGCTGGTAAGGGCTCTGCGGATACTTCGCGATGAACGCGCGGAACGAAGCCGCGGCCGCCTTGAAGTTGCCGTTGCGGAACTGCTGCTGCGCCGCGCTGAGCGCATCCGTTTCACCCGGCTGCACGGTGCCTTCGACACCATCGATCGTCGTCTGCTGCGGCTCGAACTTCTTGAGCCGCGTGTCGAGATCCTGGTAGTACTCCTTCTGCTGCCGCTCGAGCGTCGTCAGCCGGTTCGTCAGATCCTCGTTTTCGCCGCGCAGCGTCGCGACCTGCTGGTTCAGCTGGTCGAGACGGCCGGATTGATCGAGGATCGTACGCTGGGCGGCCGACAACTGGCTCGCCAGGTTGTCGGTTTTGCTGCGCAGATCGAGCACGGCGCGGCGCGCTTCGTTGTCGTCGAACACGCCGGCGTGCGCCGGCGCGGCCGACCACGCCGCGCCGGCGACGCAGAGAGCTGCGGCTGCACGCAGCCAGGTTACACGGTGCGTCATACGGCGATTCTTCCGTTACTTACTGTTGGTAGACGAGGTCGGCGCGACGGTTCTGCGCCCACGATGCTTCGTCGTGACCTGCTGCCTGCGGCTTTTCCTTGCCGAGGCTCACGGCTTCCATTTGCGAATCGTTCACGCCGAGCAGTGCCATCGCACGACGGACGGCTTCCGCACGCTTCTGGCCCAGCGCGAGGTTGTACTCGCTCGTGCCGCGTTCGTCGGTGTTGCCCTGGATCAGCACGTGACGCTGCGGGTGGCTCTTCAGGTACTGAGCGTGCTGCTGCATCAGCGGCTGGTACTCGTCCTTCACCGAATAGCTGTCGAAGTCGAAGTAGATGCTGCGCTTCGCGAGCGGGCTGTTCGGGTCGTTCAGCGGATCGACGTTCACTTGCGCGACGTTGTCGGCGCTCGGCTGCGTGCTGACTGCGCCCGCGTTGTTCGCCTTGTCGTCGAGCTTCACGCCCGACTTACATGCGGCGAGCGCGCTGATCATCATCACGGCCAGGGCCAGACGAGCTTTATTCGACATCATGGTTACTCTCCTTGTGGTCATTGCATGAAGGGCCCCCACGACGGCTCGCGAACGGAGCCGCCCTGGACGGACAGGATTTGCGGCGGCGCGCTGCCGTCGGAGGGCACTGCAGCCAGGACATTGCGCCCACCCGACTGGGTAGCGTACAGAAGGTACTGGCCGTTTGCCGCGAAGCTCGGCGATTCGTCGTGACTGGTATTCGTGACGGCGTTCGCCGCGCCGGATTGCAGATCCTGAACGTACAGCTTGAAGCCCCCACCCGTGCGGGAGATGTAAGCGAGCAGCTTGCCGTCCGGGCTGATACGCGGACTCGTGTTGTAGCTGCCGGTGAAGGTCACGCGCTGCGCGGCACCGGCGCTTTCACCCTGTGCGGGCATCCGGTAGATCTGCGGCGCACCGCCGCGATCGCTCGTGAAGTAGATCCAGCGGCCGTCCGGCGAGTAGAACGGCTCGGTGTCGATCGAGCTGCTCTGCGTGAGGCGGCGCAGGCCGCCGCCCGTCGAGTTGACCGTATAAATTTGCGTATTGCCCGTCAGCGACAGCGCAACGGCGAGCGTGTTGCTGTCCGGCGACCAGGCCGGTGCACTGTTGTTGCCCTTCTGGTCGGAGACGATGTAGCGGCGGCCGGTCGGCAGGTCGTGGATGTAGACGATCGGCTTCTTGCGCTCGAACGAAACGTACGCGACCTTCGTGCCGCTCGGCGACCACGACGGCGAGATGATCGGTTCGGTGCTCGACAGCGCGATGCGCGCGTTCTGGCCGTCCGAATCCGAGATCTGCAGCTGGTAGCGGTTACCGGTCTTGATCACGTACGACAGGCGCGTGGCGAACACGCCGCGCACGCCGAGCAGCTTCTGGTAGATGTAATCGGCGATCTTGTGGCCGGCCGTGCGCAGCGTGGTATCGGTGGCCGTCAGCGACAGGCCGCCGAGGCTTTGCTGCTTCACGGTGTCGTACAGGATGAAGTTGACCTTGTACTGGCCGTTCGCTTCGCGGTTCACGCTGCCGGCGACGAACGCATTCGCGCCCTTGGCCTTCCATGCGCCGAGATCGACCGACGCGGTCTCGGGCACGGGCGTGCTGCCTGCGTCGACGTTGGTGAATTTGCCGCTGCGGGCGAGGTCGGCACGGACGATCGACGTGACCTGCTGCGGCAGGCCCGCCTCGTTCGCGAAATTCGCCGTGGCAATGGGGAACTGGGTCGACCCGACACCGGTGATCAGCACGTTGACCTGGGCGTTAGCGGCGCTGCCCGCCGTAATCAGACACGAGGCCACGAGTGCCCTGAAACCTAGCTTTGTCATCAAACTCATGCTTCTTGCTTCCCGTATGGCTTGGATCGCTGCGCAACCGCAGAGACAGTAAAAATACCCGATTCGTTCCCGTCTGACAGCGACGCCGGGAGTGTAAGCGCATTTCCGCTCACTCCGCTGCCTTGAAGGTAATCGTAATGTCCGACGGGGTACGACCGTTAGAATCGGGCGGCAACGGGACCGATGCGTGGATCGCATTCACCACGGCTTGATCCCACCCCGAATTCCCGCTCGAGCGGGAGACCGATGCGCTCAATACGTCACCGGACGGCGTGCACCGAATCTTGACGACGGTGGTCAGGCCTGCTCGCTCGCCGCCCCAAACGATGTTCGGTTTGACGCGGCGGCGCACCTTGTCGGCATAGCCGGGCGTCGCGGCATTGCCGCCGGAACCCGTGCCCGTGCCGCTTTTCGCGAGGCCTTCGCCGCCGCCTTCACCGGCGCCGGACAGGCCCTGCATCTGTGCGAGACGCGCGTTGCGCTCGCGGTCGAGCTTTGCGTTCGCCGCCGCGCTGGCCTTCGCGCGCGCCGTGGCTTCGGCCTTCGCCTTGGCCTGCGCTTCCGCCTTGGCCTTCGCGGCCGCGTCGGCTTTTGCCTTCGCCGCCTGCTGCGCTTCGAGCTGCGCCTGCTTCTGCTGCTGGAGTTTCTGCTGTTCGAGCTTCTGCTGCTCGGCGAGCTGCTGTTGCTTGAGCTTGTCGGCCTGCTTCTGCCTGTCGCGCTCCGCGGCCTTCTGCGCGGCGAGGGCGGCGGCCTGCTGGGCCGCGAGCTGCGCGCGCCGGGCTTCGTCTTCCTCCCGGGCTTTCAGTTGCTGCGCGCGGCGTTGCTGATCGAGCAGCGCTTCGCGCGCGGCCGCTTCCTGCTGGCGCTTCTTCTGCTGCAGCGCGATGTCGGCCTGCTCGTCGCGCACCGGGGGAGCGGGCGGCGCGACCTTCGCGGGCGGCGTCACGACGGGCCGCGGCGCGGCGACGTCGGGCACCTCGGTCCACAGCTCGGCTTCGGCGCCGGCCGGCGTGCTGTTCTGCCACTGCACGCCGTGATAGAGGAACAGCGCGAGCAGCACGTGCATCAGCGCGGCGAGCGCGAACGCGCGCCAGGTGCCGCGCTCGCGGGGAGGCTGAGGCGGGTAGGCGGAGCTGCGCGTGGATTGCTGCCGGTTCATTGCGATTTGACGAGGAGGCCGACGCGCTTGACGCCGCGCGCCTTCAGATCCGACATCACGGTCATGACGGCATCGTACTGCACGGTCTTGTCGGCTGCGATCACGACCGGCTGGTCAGGGTGATCGGCCTGCCGGGCCGAGATGAAGCTGTCGAGCTCGGCCTTCGTCATCGTGTCTTCCTGGGTCGAGCCCGAGTCGCCCTTGTACTTGACGCTCATCGTGCGGTCGGCCTTGATGTTGACGACGACGGGCGGCGTCTGCTCCTGCGGCGCGGCATTGCCGACGGTCGGCAGGTTGATGATCGACGGGGCGACGAGCGGTGCGGTGACCATGAAGATCACGAGCAGCACCAGCATCACGTCGATGTACGGCACGACGTTGATGTCGGCCATCGCACGGCGCGAGCGGCCGCCGCGCATGCTGGATCGGATGGGACTTCCTGCCATGGCGCGCTCCTTACTGGGCCTGACGCTGCAGGATGTTCGAGAACTCTTCGATGAAGGTCTCGAAGCGGATCGCGAGGCGGTCGATGTCGTGCGCGTAGCGGTTGTACGCGACCACCGCCGGAATCGCGGCGAACAGGCCGATCGCGGTGGCGACGAGCGCCTCGGCGATGCCCGGCGCGACGTTCGCGAGCGTGGCCTGCTGCACGTTCGCGAGCCCGCGGAACGAGTTCATGATCCCCCAGACCGTGCCGAACAGGCCGATGTACGGGCTGACCGAGCCGACCGACGCGAGGAAGGCGAGGTTCGCTTCGAGCACGTCCATCTCGCGCTGGAACGACGCACGCATCGCGCGGCGGGCACCGTCGAGCACGAGGCCCGGATCGCTGATGCGCTTTTCCTTCGCCTTCAGGAATTCGCGCATCCCCGATTCGAAGATCCGCTCGAGCGCGCCGATCGTGTGGCGATTGTTGGCCGCGCTCTGGTACAGCGCCTGCAGGTCGCCGCCCGACCAGAAATCCTTCTCGAAGCGTTCGGTCTGCGCGCGCGCGCGGCGGATCGCGAACCACTTGCGGAAGATGAAGGTCCACGACATCAGCGACAGCAACAGCAGCAGTCCCATCACGGCCTGGGCCAGCACGCTCGCGTTGAGGACGAGGGAAATGATCGACAGGTCTTGAGAAGTGTTCATAGAGGTTTGAGTAACGGCCCTTCGGGGCGCCCGGTATGCGTGCGGCGCGGCGCGCCGGCCATGCCTGACGCCGAACCTTGCTTAGTATCGAATCAGAACGGCAAGTTCATAGGCTTTGACTAAACGGCGCTCATGCGCGCTTCGTTGACACTGGAGTGTGCCCGGCGTCGATGACGGGCCCGCGTTGCAGCGCGTCGAGCACGGCCGGCGGGATGGCCGCGGGCCGGATACCGTTACGGTCGACGCAGCCGAGGCGAATGTGCCCGGCTACGAGCAGCGTGTTGCCACACCAGGCTTCCTGCGTGAATTCCACCGAGGCGCGGCCGATGCGTCCGGGCCGGCTCGTGATCGTCAGCGTGTCGTCGAGTCGCGCCGGCGCGCGGTAGTCGAGCGACGTACTGCGGACGATGAAGATCGCGCCGGTATCGTCGGCGAGCTGACGCTGGTCGATACCGCACGCGCGTAACCACTCGGTGCGGGCGCGCTCGAAGTACTTCAGGTAGTTGGCATAGAAGACGATGCCGCCTGCGTCGGTATCCTCGTAGTACACACGCACCGGCCAGGTGAAGCCGGAAGGCGCTTCCGGGGAGCGGGTAGGCTGAGTCATGGCGCGCATTCTACCGGAAGGCAGGAAGCCGATTCGTAACCGATTCGTAACGGAATGTAGTATGCCGTAGCACACCGCGGGCCGGCCGGAGGCGGGCCCGCGGCTGCGGGCTGTGCGTCAGCCGCGATGGATCGTGAGGCCGGCCGGGGCTTGCGCGACCGGCATCATTTCGATCGTATTGATGTTGACGTGCGCGGGGCGCGTGGCGATCCAGTAGATCGTGTCCGCGATGTCCTCGGCCGTGAGCGGCTGGACGTTCTGGTAGACGTTCGCCGCCTTTGCATCGTCGCCGCGGAAGCGGACGTTCGAGAACTCGGTACCACCGCACAGGCCCGGCTCGATGTCGGTTACGCGCAACGGCGTGCCGATCAGGTCGGCGCGCAGGTTCAGGCTGAATTGTCTGACGAAAGCCTTGGTCGCGCCGTATACGTTCCCGCCCGGATACGGATAGGTGCCGGCCACCGAGCCCAGATTGAAGATATGGCCGCGACCGCGCGCGATCATGCCGGGCAGCAATGCGTGCGTGACGGTCACGAGGCCCGAGCAGTTCGTGTCGATCATGGTTTGCCACTCGTCGAGGCTCGCCTTGTGGGCCGGTTCGACCCCGAGCGCGAGGCCGGCGTTGTTGACGAGCACGTCGAGCGCCGCGAATTCGGCGGGGAGGGCGGCCGGCACGGCCTCGACGGCCGCGCGGTCGCGCACGTCGAGTTCGAACGGCAGAAGGGCGTCGCCGAGTTCGGCGGCGAGCGCGTCGAGACGGTCCTTGCGGCGCGCGGTTGCGACGACGCGATGGCCGCCCTTGACGAAGGCTCGGGCGATGGCGGCGCCGAAGCCGGCGGACGCGCCTGTGACGAACACGATCATTGCTGCTCCTGGTCGATGACAAAATAGCGGGTAGTATCCCGCAAGCCTACTGAGATTGCCGCACCGCGGCAAGGCGGCAAAGCGTTTCGGCACGGGCACGTAGAGTCTGGCCCCAATTGCATCCGGCGCACTGCCGTGCGGTTGCCTATTCATGACGCATCCAATACACTAACGCGCTCATCACCCCTGCGTGACTGGCGATAGAACCCGTTCGGGTTCAAGGTGGAGCATCCCACCGTGAAGCGCGGGGCGCCGTTTTTGCCGTTCGCCTGGGCAGCCGTTGTGCGCCGTCGCGTGCATCGCCGGTGGCTGTCCTGCCTCGCGTCATTCGGATTCTTCCGCCACGTCGAGCTGGTCCCGCCAGCAGCGCACCGTACTCGGCCACTCCGGTCAACCTGTACACACTTAACGGAAACCGTATGTTTGACAGAGCCCAAAGCACCATCGCGAACGTCGATCCCGAAGTCTTTGCAGCGATCGAGCAGGAAAACCGCCGCCAGGAAGATCACATCGAGCTGATCGCGTCGGAAAACTACACGAGCCCGGCCGTAATGGCCGCCCAAGGCTCGCAGCTCACGAACAAGTACGCGGAAGGTTATCCGGGCAAGCGCTACTACGGCGGCTGCGAGTACGTCGACGTGGTCGAGCAGCTCGCGATCGACCGCGTGAAGCAGCTGTTCGGCGCGGAAGCCGCGAACGTGCAGCCGAACTCGGGTTCGCAGGCGAACCAGGGCGTGTTCTTCGCGATGCTCAAGCCGGGCGACACGATCATGGGCATGAGCCTCGCGCACGGTGGTCACCTGACGCACGGCTCGCCGGTCAACATGTCGGGCAAGTGGTTCAACGTCGTGAGCTACGGCCTGAACGAAAACGAAGACATCGACTACGAAGCGGCCGAGAAGCTTGCGCAGGAACACAAGCCGAAGCTGATCGTCGCGGGCGCGTCGGCGTTCTCGCTGAAGATCGATTTCGAGCGCCTCGCGAAGATCGCGAAGTCGGTGGGCGCGTACCTGATGGTCGACATGGCGCACTACGCGGGCCTGATCGCGGCCGGCGTGTACCCGAACCCGGTGCCGCACGCGGATTTCGTGACGACGACGACGCACAAGAGCCTGCGCGGCCCGCGCGGCGGCGTGATCCTGATGAAGGCGGAGTACGAGAAGCCGATCAACTCGGCGATCTTCCCGGGGATCCAGGGCGGCCCGCTGATGCACGTGATCGCGGCGAAGGCGGTGGCGTTCAAGGAAGCGCTGTCGCCGGAGTTCAAGTCGTACCAGGAAAAGGTGGTCGAAAACGCACGCGTGCTGGCTGAAACGCTGGTGAAGCGCGGCCTGCGGATCGTGTCGGGCCGTACGGAAAGCCACGTGATGCTGGTGGACCTGCGCGCGAAGAACATCACGGGCAAGGCAGCGGAAGCAGCACTCGGTGCGGCACACATCACGGTGAACAAGAACGCGATCCCGAACGATCCGGAAAAGCCGTTCGTGACGAGCGGCGTGCGCCTGGGTTCGCCGGCGATGACGACGCGCGGGTTCGGCCCGGCGGAAGCGGAGCAGGTGGGCAACCTGATCGCCGACGTGCTGGAGAACCCGGAAGATGCCGCGACGATCGAGCGCGTGCGTGCGCAGGTCGCCGAGCTGACCAAGCGTTTCCCGGTCTATCGCTGATCGCCGATGCGCTGCCCGTTCTGCCGGCATGACGACACGCAGGTCGTAGACTCGCGCGTGTCCGAAGATGGCGCCGCGATTCGCCGGCGCCGTCGCTGTTCGGCTTGCGACAAGCGCTTCACGACGTACGAGCGGGTCGAGCTGTCCCTGCCGTTCGTCGTGAAGAAGGACGGCAGCCGCACGGAATTCGACCGTCGCAAGATCGTCGCCAGCATGCAACTCGCGCTGCGCAAGCGGCCGGTTGCTGCCGACGCGATCGACGCGGCGGTCGCCCGCATCGAATATCAACTGCTCGCGACAGGCGAGCGTGAAGTGCGTAGCGAGAAGCTCGGCGAACTCGTGATGAACGAGTTGCGCGGCCTCGATACGATCGCTTATGTGCGCTTCGCATCGGTGTATCGCCGGTTCGAGGACGTTTCCGAATTTGCCGACGTGATCGAAGAGTTCCGTCGCGCCTCTCCCGCCAAGACTCCGCGTAAGCGCTGACGCGCTGCGTTCGTTCATCGTCTTCTCCGTTGGTTCAGTTCGCGCCGATTGTGTCGGTCGCGACCGGATGTCGCCAGTCGGCCGTTCGGCAAATGGCGCGAGTCCGCACGCATCGCTACAGTCGTCTCCTCACTCTGGTGGAGGACGATGGCGATGGGGCTGCGCGCTCAACCTTTGAAAAATCCATTGGCAGGCTCGGGCGGGTTCACGCTCGTCGAGCTGATGGTTGCGCTCGCGCTGGCGGCCGGGCTCGCGCTCTACGCGGCGCCCGCGTTCGACCAGTGGCGCATGCGTGAGCGTGTGGATGCACGCTCGCGTGCGTTGCTCGGCGCGCTTTCGTTTGCGCGTACCGAGGCGACGCGTCTTGGCACGCGTGTCACGCTGTGCCGGGCCGGGAACGGCGGCACCTGTCTGCGTGCCGGCGAGCGGTGCGATGCGGCCGAATGGTCGTGCGACTGGATCGTCAGCGGGCAGGTCGACGGGCAATCGCGCGTACTGCGACGCTATCCGCGCGATGCCGAAGTGGCCGTCGCGGGCGCCGCGCACGATCTGGCTTTTGCGCCGCCGGCCGGCCAGGCGATCGGCGGAATCCGGCGGTTCGAATTGCGTCCGCGGCGCGGCGTGTCCGACGCGGAAGACGCACGCGTGTCGCGTTGCGTGAGGATTGCGGCGGGCGGCCGGGCGCGGGTGGTCGCCGGCCGCTGCGGCTCGGCGTGATCGCGATGCGCAACGCCATGCGCGGCACGTCGCTGATCGAGGCGACGCTGGCCATCGCGCTGCTCGCGACCGTGATGCTGGCCGTGGCCGGCAGCCAGCTCGCGATGGCGCGCGCCCAGCGGGCGACGATCTGGCGCGAGCGTGCGCTGTGGCTGGCCGACGCGCGTATCGAGCGCCTGTACGCAGGTGCCGGGACAGACGATGGCCTTGCGGCGCTGGCGGCTGCGTCGCTGCCCGGCGGTGCGATGACGCTCTACGACGGGCCGGGCGGCGTCCGCTATGCGGTCGTCGGCTGGCGTAGCGGCAACGCGGCTGCGTCGCCGCGATGCGAAGCCGCGGGTGTATCGGGGCAGCCGCCCACGTGCGTCCGGATTCCGTTTCGGGAGACCGATGCCGATGCACGCTGATCGTCGTATGCGTGCACACACGCTGCTCGAGGTGCTGATTGCGATGACCGTCGGTCTCCTCGTGCTCGCAGCGGCAGGCGCGCTCTATCACGCGCAGCGCATTGCGCAACGGCGTGCGGAAGATGCATTCCGGATGCGCGATGCGGCAGGCACCGCGCTGATGTTGGTCGGCCAGCAGATCCAGATGGCGGGGTTCCGGCCGCTCGATATGGAAGGCGCGTCATCGTTGCCGCCGGTGTTCGGCTGTTCGACGGCGCGCGTGCGGGGCGATGGCGCACAGGTGCGGTGCGAGTCGGTGCGCGCTGCGTCGGATGCGCTACTGGTCCGGTATGTCGGTGATGCGGTGTCGACGTGGTCGACGGTGAGCGGCCAGGCGTCGGATTGCCTCGGGCAAGGTGTCGGCGCGCCTGGCGAGCGGCCGTTGGTGGAGAACCGCTTCGATGCGCATGTCAGTCCGTCGACGGGGGAGCCCGAGCTGTATTGCGAAGGGAGCGGCCGTCCGGGCACGCCGCAGCCCGTCGTATCGGACATCGATCAGTTGCGCGTGCGCTATTTGCGTCGCGGCGGCGCGCAATTTGTCGACGCCGATGCGATGCGTGTCGAAGACTGGCGCGATGTCGTGGCCGTGCATGTCTGCGTGCGGGCGCGCGGCGAACCGATGCGCGAGCCGTCCAGCCATGTCGACTGCAACGGTCTTGCCGCCGTTGCACAAGACGGACGTGCACGTTTGACGCTCGATCGCATCATCGCGTTGAGAAATTCAGCGCCCGGCTTCGACGCTACGTCGCCTGATGCAGCGCGTACACGCGAGGTGTGGCGATGAGCGGGGCAGGTCGGTCCGTGTGGACGAGATCGCAACGGGTTGCAGCAGGCAACGCGCACGGGCCCATCGCCGCGAGCGGCGACGATCCGCAACAGGCTGCGTGCACGAGCGCCCTGGCGACGAACCCGTGCGAACCGCGTATGCGCTTCCGGTCGGCATGCCGCGCCTGGCGTCGCGACGCAGGGCTCGCATTGCCGGCAGTCATCGCGGTCGGTGCGGCCGTTGCAGCGCTGACAGGCACGTGGTTCGAAGCCGCGCTGACGGAATCGCGTCGCACGCGAGCACTGTCCGATCGGCTGATCGCATTCCACGCAGCCGATGCCGCGCTGGCGGCATGCACCGCGCGATTGCTCCGCGGCGCGGCGCCCTATGTGAGCGAGCGTGAATCGTACGTGGAGCCCGCCACCTGGCGGCGCATGCCGCCGCTGGCGGCCGCCGAAGCATTCACGCCGTTCGCCGGATGGCCGATGGCCGCGCAGCCGCCGCGATGCCTGATCGAGGCGTGGCGCGGGGCAGGGTCGCCCGGTAGCCATGCTTACCTCGTCACCGCGCGTGGCGTCGGTGCGCATGCATCGAGTGCAGTCTGGCTGCAGCACCAGGTCGCGATACGCGACGAGCATATCGTCGTGCTGCGCTGGCGTCGCGTTGCGGCGGTGCTCCGGTGAACGGCCGTCCTTCCGTATTCCGATCGACGGGATTCACGCTGATCGAGTTGATGGTCGTGCTCGCGATCGTCGCGGTGCTGGCCGGATGGGGCATCCCGTCGTATCGCGAGCATGTCGCGCGCGTTCATCGCGCGTCGGCGGTGTCCGCGCTGTATCGCGCGGCCCAGTATCTCGAAACGCTGGATGGTTCGTTGCCTTCGGCGTTGCCGGACGCGCTCGTGCGGGCGCCGCCGGACGGGCGTGCCGTCTATCGCCTGACGCTGCGGCGGCCGGGTGGCGACGATTCGCCGGTGAGCTACGAACTGGACGCAAGCCCGCTCGATACGGGCCCGATGCACGACGATCCATGCGGGTCCTTCACGCTGGATTCCGGCGGGACGAAAGGCAATGTGCGGCGCGATGGCACCGACGAACCGGGCACGGCCTGCTGGGGCGCGCGTTGAGTTTGCAAGCGTCTGCAAAAAAGGCGCGCAACGGCGCATGGCCGTGCGCGTGGGAGGTCGGCGGTCAGTCGTCGTGCGGGTCGAGCCCGCGCTCGTCGCGGGATTGTTTCCAGATCCGGTAGACCTCCCATGCGGCGAAGCCGAGCGTGCCCCATTTCAGCGCGGGGCCCGCGCTCGCGCGCAGCAGCGAGCGAACGGGTTTCGCCAGCACGAGCGACGCGAGCGAACTCAGCATCGGGTACTGGTTGACGAGATTGCCGAGGCTCGCGTTCAGGTTCCTGGCGGACTGGCTGAACTTGTTGGTGGAAAGGCCGGGGATGAAAACCTTGAGCCAGCTGAAGCGCGTGACGGCCTGGCGCATCTCGCCGGCGGCTTCCGCGAGCTCGAGCCGCTCGACTTCGGATCGCAGGATCAGCAGTTCCTTGCGGAGCGCGCGATGCTGCGATGCGCTCCAGTTCGATCGCGACGAATGGGAGCGGGATGAATTGCCCGTAACGTTCTGGCTCATGGCGCGTCGACGAAGTAGGTGGGAGGGGTGAACGCGATGGCGATCACGGCTTGCCGCGGAACAGTTCGCGGTCCTTCTCGAGTTCGGCGAGCGTCGCCTCGAATACGGTCGGTGCGTCGCGCAGGCCCGAGCGGGCTTTCAGCGCGCACACGATGCCGGCGGCGGCATACAGCGCGGTGATTACCGCGAGCGACTGCCAGCGATAGGTATCCCAGAACGCGATCGCGACGAGCACGGTCAGGCTGATGAGTGCCATCGTCGCGAGCATCATCGCGGCGAGCCCGAGGAACAGCACGCCCATCAGGCGCTCCTTCTCCTCGGCAAGCTCGATGCCTACCAGTTCGAGGCGTGTCTGCAGAAGCCCGATCGCGGAGCCGACGAGGCGGCGCAGCGGTCCTTGGCCGGACGGCTGCGAGGTGGTGTCTGTCGTCATGGATGAGGTGCGTGCGCGCAGTGAGCAGCTAGGACAAAGCCGGCCGGCGGAAACCGCCGGCTGGCTTCGACGCCCGCGGGCCGCGCGACGCGGCCCGCGGGACGAAACGGCGCAGAGCGCGTTACTTGCGGTTGATCAGCAGGCCGATCAGCACGCCGACGCCGGCGGCCACGCCGATCGACGTCCACGGGTGCTCGTGCACGTAATCGTCGGTCGCGCGTGCGGCCTTCTTGCCTTTCTCGACCACCACGACCTGGACGTCGGCAGCCTTTTCCTTGGCCTGCTTCAGGCGCGACATCGCCTTCTCGCGCAGCTCGGCCGCACGGTCGCCCGTGCTGCTCGCTGCTTGCTTGAGCAGGTCTTCGGCGTCCGAGAGAACGGTTTTGATATCCGACATCAGTTTCTCCTTGTTGATTTCCGACATTGCAACTCCCTTCGTGCTGTCATGCTGCAGGTTCACATCGTAGCGAAACCCCTGCCTGCTGGCGAGCCGGGAACACACACGGCGGCAGTGCAAGACTGCATGGTAAACGACTTGTAATCATGAACAGAGCGGCAAAGGATTGAAAAGTTTCCCTCGTGGCCGTCCGTCCCGTCCCGGCGCCGGGTAAAAATGACAAAAAAGTATGAATATCAAACGGAATAATCGTTCGCACGGCCCATTGCTTCCCGTAAGCTGATGGACTGTCCCGCGCTGTCCAGCGCGCGGTTTCAACCAGCATCGTTCGAGGAGGGAACATCATGAGTCTGCGTCTTGGCGACATCGCACCGGATTTCGAGCAGGAATCGAGCCTGGGCACCATCAAGTTTCACGACTGGCTCGGCAACAGCTGGGGCGTCCTGTTCTCCCATCCGGCCGACTACACGCCGGTGTGCACGACGGAACTCGGGCTGACCTCGAAGCTGAAGGGCGAATTCGAGAAACGCAACGTGAAGGTGATCGCGCTGTCGGTCGACGGCGTCGAATCGCACAAGGGCTGGATCAACGACATCAACGAAACGCAATCGACGGTCGTCGGCTTCCCGATCATCGCCGATGCGGACCGCAAGGTTTCGCAGCTGTACGACATGATCCACCCGAACGCGAACGAAACGCTGACGGTGCGCTCGCTGTTCGTGATCGACCCGAACAAGAAGGTGCGGCTCACGATCACCTATCCGGCCAGCACGGGGCGCAATTTCGACGAAGTGCTGCGCGTGATCGACTCGCTGCAGCTGACCGACAACTACAAGGTCGCGACGCCCGGCAACTGGAAGGACGGCGACGACGTCGTGATCGTGCCGTCGCTGCAGGATCCGGAAGAGCTGAAGAAGCGCTTCCCGAAGGGCTTCAACGCAGTGCGTCCGTATCTGCGCCTGACGCCGCAGCCGAACAAGTAAGCAGCGGCGGCCCGGAACCGCGGTTCCGATGAACAACGGCCCGCCCGGCAGTGATGCCGGGCGGGCCGTTTGCTTGGCGCTGCGCCACGCGGCATCGCGGCCGCGTGCGTCACGTCCGGATGTTCAGAAGAATGCCTGGATGCCCGTCTGCGCGCGGCCGAGGATCAGCGCGTGGATGTCGTGCGTGCCTTCGTACGTGTTGACCACTTCGAGGTTCACGAGGTGGCGCGCGACGCCGAATTCGTCGGAGATGCCGTTGCCGCCGAGCATGTCGCGCGCGAGGCGCGCGATGTCGAGCGCCTTGCCGCACGAGTTGCGCTTCATGATCGACGTGATCTCGACGGCCGCCGTGCCTTCGTCCTTCATCCGGCCGAGGCGCAGTACGCCTTGCAGGCCGAGCGTGATTTCGGTCTGCATGTCGGCGAGCTTCTTCTGGATCAGCTGGTTCGCGGCGAGCGGCCGGCCGAACTGCTGGCGGTCGAGCACGTACTGGCGCGAGGTGTGCCAGCAGGACTCGGCCGCGCCGAGCGCGCCCCATGCGATCCCGTAGCGCGCCGAGTTCAGGCACGTGAACGGGCCGCGCAGGCCGCTCACGTTCGGCATCAGGTTCTCTTCCGGCACGAACACTTCGTCGAGGACGATCTCGCCGGTGATCGACGCGCGCAGCCCGACCTTGCCGTGGATCGCCGGCGCCGACAGGCCCTTCCAGCCTTTCTCCAGGATGAAGCCGCGGATCGCGTCCTTGCCGTTCTCTTCGAGCTTCGCCCACACGACGAACACGTCGGCGATCGGCGAGTTCGTGATCCACATCTTCGCGCCGGACAGCGAGTAGCCGCCGGGCACCTTCTTCGCGCGCGTGACCATGCTGCCCGGATCGGAGCCGTGGTTCGGCTCGGTCAGCCCGAAGCAGCCGATCCATTCGCCCGTCGCGAGCTTCGGCAGGTATTTCTGCTTCTGCGCGTCGGAGCCGAATTCGAAGATCGGCACCATCACGAGCGACGACTGCACGGACATCATCGACCGGTAGCCCGAATCGACGCGCTCGACTTCGCGCGCGATCAGCCCGTAGCTCACGTAATTGAGGCCGGGGCCGCCGTATTCCTCGGGAATCGTCGGGCCGAGCAGGCCGACTTCGCCCATCTCGCGGAAGATGGCGGCGTCGGTGCGCTCGTGGCGGAACGCTTCGGTGACGCGCGGCGCGAGCTTGTCCTGTGCGTACGCCTGCGCGGCATCGCGCACCATCCGCTCTTCTTCAGTCAGTTGCTGGTCGAGCAGCAGCGGATCGTCCCAATGAAAAGTTGCAGCGGTCATCGTCTCATCTCCAGTTGGTCCGGTCTTCCAGCCGGGCCCCATGCCAAAAGTTCGCTTGACTGTAGTTCCGCTGTGCGGAACAATGTTTTGCAAATTGAACTCAGTGTAGCACCAGATGACACTTTCAACCATCGACGAAACCACGATCGACGAGCGCAAGTTCGTCGTCGCGCTCGCGCGCGGGCTCGACCTGCTGCGCGCCTTCCGGCCCGGCGAGACGATGCTCGGCAACCGCGACTTCGCGGAGCGCACGGGGCTGCCGAAGGCGACCGTGAACCGGCTCGCCTATACGCTGACCGTGCTCGGTTACCTGCGCTACGACGAGACGCTCGGAAAGTATGCGCTCGACGCCGGCGTGCTGTCGCTCGGCTACGCGCTGCTGTCGGGTTCGGGGACGATCGATCTCGCGCGGCCGCACATGCAGGCGCTCGCGCGCGAGATCGGCGCGGCCGTGTCGCTGGGCTGCCGGGACGGACTCGACATGATCTACCTGGAGACGATCCGCAGCGAGACGGCGCTGACGCTCGGGCTCGCGCCCGGTTCGCGGCTGTCGATGCTGACGAGCTCGATGGGGCGTGCGTACCTGGCCGTGCAGCCGGAGGATGTGCGCCGCACGCTCTATACGGAACTGCATCGCGCGGCAGGCGGCGCGGCGGACGCCGATGCGCTCGTCGCCGCCGCGCAGCATGCGGTGGCCGAGTTCTCGGCAGGCGGGTGCTGCTATTCGTTCCGCGCGTGGCACATGGACGTGAACGCGGCGGCCGTGCCGTTTCGCGAGCCGCGCGAGGGACGCTGGCTGATCCTGAGCTGCAGCGGTCCCGCGTCGTCGATGGACGAGGACGTGTTCCGGACGCAGATCGGGCCGAAGCTGAAAGGGCTCGCGCAACGGCTCGGGCAGACGGCCTGAGCCATGCGGTGCGCGACGGCCATGCCGTCGTCGCCGGTGTCGGCGGGAACCGCGGAGGGCGGCGGCGCCTTCCGGTTGCGCCGGCCATGCAAGACATCCAGTCACGAACCGGCCGGCATCGGGCACGGATGACGCAAGCCGAACGGATTCCGCGAACGGCGCGTCGCCCAACGCTCGCAACCGGCACATCGCGCGTGCCGGTCACGCCCTCCGCTCAGGCCGTCACGACCTTCGCAAACACGGGGCCCTGCATGAACCGCACGTCGTGCTGGCGCAGCAGCTCGCACTGCGTCTCGTCGACGACGCCGTCGAAGATCAGCGGAATCCGCACGCGCTGCGCATAGGCGACGAGCGCCTTGACCATCCCGTCGCGCAACGCGATCCCTGCATCCATCTTGATGAAGTCGGGCCGCGCCATGTCCGATTCGACCGCGAGGATGCGGCCCGGGTCGGGCAGCTTGTCCGCGACCTTGAAGCCGTGATGCTGGTAGCTGCGCGTCAGGTAGCCGAGGAAGGTCTTGTGCGCGACCGCGACCGCCGGCAGCTCGATCACGACCCGCTCGGGCGGCAGCCCGAAGCGCTGCAGCACCGACGAGAAATGCTTGCCGTGGTCGTACTTCACGCTCTTCAGCAGCCGTTCATGCACGCGCAGGAACAGCAGCCCGTGGCGCTGCGCGCCGAAAAAGTTGATCGCATGCAGCGCGCGCGACAGGCGGTCGATCGCGACCAGCGTCTGGTCGTCGACGGCCGAGTCGACCGGATCGTGCGGCGCGCCCGTGACGACCGTGACGGCCTGGAAGCCGAGCTCGTCGCCGTAGCGCTCGATCGCGTCGGCAAATGACGTCGATTGCGGCGCGCCGGGCATCGTCACGTCGTAGATCGGTTCGTAGGCGCTGCCGAGCGTGCGCTCGGGCAGATTCGCGCTCGCGGTGCCGCCTTCGGCCAGCGCGAGGTGATCCCGCAGATACGGCAGTTGCCCGGCACGGGTGACCAGCTCGGGAATGGTGGGCGGAATCATCGGCGTAAGAAGGAAAAACGGCGGCCGAACGGGCCGCCTCGTATCTCGATATTAGCAGCGCGCGCCAAGCTCGGCTTGGCGTTTCGCTCATATGGTTATCCCGTCCGGATAGGTTCGCCTAGGGTTTACGTTGATTTCACTATTCGTAATTGGTTTTACTATTCGTAAATCCAAGAATTTGTCGCCGATCAAGAAATGCGGCATGCGGGCGCCGCGAGACGGCGCCGTTCACGAATCAACAGGAAGCAAGGAGCGAGACGTGGCGGTTGACAGGACAGCCGGGCAGGCGCGCCGGCAGGAGACGAAAGGCACGACGGGCGCGCCGGTGCGCGCGCGGCAGGGTTGAGGAGCGGATGGCGACCATGAGCATCGATTACCAGACGCTGAAGTTCGAGTACCGCGCTCGCGCGCATGACGCGGCCGTCCACCCGGTCATCGTCGTCGGTGCGGGCCCGGTGGGCCTCGCGGCCGCGATCGACCTCGCGCAGCAGGGCGTGCCCGTCGTGCTGCTCGACGACGACGACACGCTGTCGACCGGTTCGCGCGCGATCTGCTTCGCGAAACGCACGCTCGAGATCTTCGACCGGCTCGGCTGCGGCGAGCGCTTCGTCGACAAGGGCGTGAGCTGGCACGTCGGCAAGGTGTTCCTGCAGGACGAGCAGCTGTACGCGTTCGACCTGCTGCCCGAGGAAGGGCACGCGCGCCCCGCGTTCATCAACCTGCAGCAGTACTACGTCGAAGGCTATCTGGCCGACCGTGCGTTCGAGCTGCCGAACATCGACATTCGCTGGAAGCACAAGGTGACGGGCATCGAGCAGTCGGCCGAACACGCGGTGCTGACGATCGAGACGCCGGACGGGATCGCGACGCTGCACGCGCGGTACGTGATCGCGGCCGACGGCTCGCGCAGCCCGATGCGCACGATGATGGGCCTCGAAAGCCACGGCCGCACGTTCAAGGACCGCTTCCTGATCGCCGACGTGAAGATGAAGGCGGAGTTTCCGACCGAGCGCTGGTTCTGGTTCGATCCGCCGTTCCATCGCAACCAGTCGGTGCTGCTGCATCGCCAGCCCGATAACGTATGGCGCATCGACTTCCAGCTCGGCTGGGACGCCGACCCCGTCGCCGAGAAGCAGCCGGAGCGCGTGATCCCGCGCGTGCGCGCGCTGCTCGGGCCGGACGTCGAGTTCGAGCTCGAATGGGTGAGCGTCTATACGTTCCGCTGCCAGCGGATGGACACGTTCCGCCACGGCCGCGTGCTGTTCGCGGGCGATTCCGCGCACGGCGTGTCGCCGTTCGGCGCGCGCGGCGCGAACAGCGGCGTGCAGGACGCGGACAACCTCGCATGGAAGCTGAAGCTCATGCTCGACGGCCGCTCGGACGACCGCCTGCTCGACACGTATGCGAGCGAGCGCGAATTCGCGGCCGACGAGAACATCCGCAACTCGACGCGCTCGACCGACTTCATCACGCCGAAGAGCGCGGTGTCGCGCGTGTTCCGCGACGCGACGCTGAAGCTCGCGCGCGACTGCGAGTTCGCGCGCAAGCTCGTGAACAGCGGCCGCCTGTCGGTGCCGGCGGAACTGGCCGATTCGCCGCTGAACACGCCCGATCGCAACGGCGACGCATTTGCCTGCGCGATGCGGCCGGGCGCGGCGGCGGCCGATGCGCCGGTGCGCGTGCAGGGTGCGTCGGGCTGGCTGCTGCGGCATCTGCGCGGCGGCTTCACCGGCGTGCTGTTCGGCTTGCCGGGCGATGCGGCCGCGCTCGCCGGGGCCGTCGACGGCCTCGCGCTGCCGGTGCGTCCGGTGCTCGTCGTGCCGGCCGGCCATGCGCAGCCGGTGGCCGGCGTCGACGTCGTGGAGGACGTCGACGGTTTTGCCACGCAACGCTACGACGCGCAGCCGGGCACGTTCTACCTGCTGCGCCCCGACCAGCACGTCTGCGCGCGCATGCGCACGCTCGACCGCCAGGCGATCGCCGACGCACTGGCGCGCGCGACCTGCGCACGCTGAATACGATAAAGACAACGGAGACACCGTCATGCCCGCACTCGATACCCGCCCGCGCCTGGCCGACCCCGACGCGTTCTACGAAGCGCTGATCGACATGCATCGCGACCTGTCCGACAGCGACAGCCAGCTCGTCAACGCGAAGCTGATCCTGCTGCTCGCGAACCAGGTCGGCGACGCCGACGTGCTGCGCGAAGCGATGGCGCTCGCGCGCCAGGGCGTGACGCCGCACGCGCATCCGGCCGCCGAGGTGGCGCAATGAGCGCGGCGCCGGCCGACGCACGCGTGCTCGAGGTCGAGCGCGTGATCGACGAGACCCATCGCCCGGGCTTTCACTGGATGCTGCTGATGCTGTGCGGGCTGTGCCTCGTGATCGACGGGTTCGACGCGCAGGCGATGGGCTACGTCGCGCCGAGCGTGATCGCCGAATGGGGCGTGCCGAAGCAGGCGCTTGGGCCCGTGTTCAGCGCGAGCCTGTTCGGGATGCTGCTCGGCGCGCTCGGGCTGTCGGTGCTGGCCGACCGGATCGGGCGGCGCCCGGTGCTGATCGGCTCGACGCTGTTCTTCGCGGTGACGATGCTCGCGACGCCGTTCGCCGGTTCGATTCCCGTGCTGATGGCGCTGCGCTTCGTCACGGGCCTCGGCCTCGGCTGCATCATGCCGAACGCGATGGCGCTGGTCGGCGAGTTCAGCCCGGCCGCGCATCGCGTGAAGCGGATGATGATCGTGTCGTGCGGCTTCACGCTCGGCGCGGCGCTCGGCGGCTTCATCAGCGCCGCGCTGATTCCCGCATTCGGCTGGCGTTCGGTGTTCTTCGTCGGCGGCGCGGTGCCGCTCGTACTGACGATCGCGATGCTCGCGCGGCTGCCGGAGTCGCTGCAGTTCCTGGTGCTGAAAGGCCGCGTCGCGCAGGCGCGCGACTGGCTCGCGCGATTCGCGCCGCAGGCCGGTATCGATGCGAACACGCGCATCGTCGTGCGCGAGCGTGCCGCGAGCGGTGCGCCGGTCGCCGAACTGTTCAGCCATGGCCGCCTGCCGGTCACGCTGCTGCTGTGGGCGATCAGCTTCATGAACCTGATCGATCTGTATTTCCTGTCGAACTGGCTGCCGACCGTGATGCGCGACGCCGGCTATTCGCCGGGCACGGCAGTGATCGTCGGCACGGTGCTGCAGACGGGCGGCGTGATCGGCACGCTGTCGCTCGGCTGGTTCATCGAACGTTACGGCTTCGTGCGCGTGCTGTTCGTGTGCTTCGCGTGCGCGGCCGTGTCGGTGGGGCTGATCGGCTCGGTCGCGCATGCGCTGCCGTGGCTGCTGGTCGTCGTGTTCGCGGGCGGGTTCTGCGTGGTCGGCGGGCAGCCGGCCGTGAACGCGCTCGCGGGCCAGTATTACCCGACGTCGCTGCGCTCGACGGGCATCGGCTGGAGCCTCGGCATCGGCCGGATCGGCTCGGTACTCGGACCGCTCGTCGGCGGACAACTGATTGCGCTCAACTGGTCGAACGGCGCGCTGTTCCACGCGGCCGCGGTGCCCGTGCTGTGCTCGGCGCTGTTCGTTCTCGGCCTGGCGGGCGTGACGCGGCGCAACGGCGTGCAGGCGCCGAACGCCGCCATGAATTGAGGGAGAAAGGAAACGATGACGCTTGACCTGTCGAAATCGGCAACCGCCGGCTACCTGAGCGGTTTCGCGAACGAATTCGCGACCGAGGCACTGCCCGGCGCGCTGCCGCACGGCCGCAACTCGCCGCAGCGTGCGCCGTACGGGCTGTACGCGGAGCAGCTGTCGGGCACTGCGTTCACCGCGCCGCGCGGCCACAATCGCCGCTCGTGGCTGTACCGCATTCGCCCGGCCGCCGTGCACCGGCCGTTCGAGCCGTACGCGGGCCCGCAGCGGCTCGTGTCGGAATTCGGCGATTCGGCCGACGTGCCACCGACGCCGCCGAACCAGCTGCGCTGGGATCCGCTGCCGATGCCGGTCGAGCCGACCGATTTCGTCGACGGGCTCGTGACGATGGCCGGCAACGGCTCGGCCGCCGCGATGAACGGCTGCGCGATCCACCTGTACGCGGCGAACCGCTCGATGCAGGACCGCTTCTTCTACAGCGCGGACGGCGAACTGCTGATCGTGCCGCAACAGGGGCGCCTGTTCATTGCGACCGAATTCGGCCGCGTCGACGTCGAGCCGTTCGAGATCGCGGTGATCCCGCGCGGCGTGCGCTTTACCGTCACGCTGCCGGACGGCGACGCGCGCGGCTATCTCTGCGAAAACTTCGGCGCGCAGCTGCGCCTGCCGGATCTCGGCCCGATCGGCTCGAACGGGCTCGCGAACCCGCGCGACTTCCTGACGCCGCAAGCCGCGTACGAAGACCGCGAAGGCGCGTTCGAACTGATCGCGAAGCTGAACGGCCGCCTGTGGCGCGCGGACATCGGCCATTCGCCGCTCGACGTCGTCGCGTGGCACGGCAACTACGCGCCGTACAAATACGACCTGCGCCTGTTCAACACGATCGGCTCGATCAGCTTCGACCATCCCGATCCGTCGATCTTCCTCGTGCTGCAGGCGCAGAGCGACACGCCGGGCGTCGACACGATCGACTTCGTGATCTTCCCGCCGCGCTGGCTCGCGGCCGAGGATACATTCCGCCCGCCGTGGTTCCACCGCAACGTCGCGAGCGAATTCATGGGGCTCGTGCACGGCGCATACGACGCGAAGGCCGAAGGCTTCGTGCCGGGCGGCGCGAGCCTGCACAACTGCATGTCGGGCCACGGGCCCGATGCGGATACGTTCGAGAAGGCGTCCGCGAGCGACACGACGAAGCCGCACAAGGTCGACGCGACGATGGCGTTCATGTTCGAGACCCGCACGCTGATCCGGCCGACGCGCTATGCGCTCGACACCGCGCAGCTGCAGGCCGACTACTTCGAATGCTGGCAAGGCATCAGGAAACACTTCAATCCGGAGCAACGATGAGCGATACCCAAGACTGGCGCGCGACGCTCGACCCGGCTCGCAAGAGCTGGATCGACACCGCGAACGAGCCCGCCTGCGATTTCCCGATCCAGAACCTGCCGTTCGGGATCTTCAGCGATGCGAAGCAGGCGGCGCATCGTGCGGGCGTGGCGCTGGGCGACCAGATCGTCGATCTCGCGGCGCTCGCGCGCGCGGGCCTCGTGACGCTGCCGGCCGGCGCCGATGCGTTCGCCGCGCCGACGCTCAATGCGTTCATCGCGCTCGGCCGCGACGCATGGCGCAGCGTGCGCGTGCAGCTGTCCGACCTGTTCTCGCGCGACAACGCGACGCTGCGTGACGACGCGGCGCTGCGCGCGCAAGTGCTCGTCGCGCAGCGCGACGCGACGCTGCATCTGCCGGTCGAGATTCCCGGCTATACGGATTTCTATTCGTCGAAGGAACACGCGACCAACGTCGGCTCGATGTTCCGCGATCCGAAGAACGCGCTGTTGCCGAACTGGTCGGAGATGCCGATCGGCTACAACGGCCGTGCGTCGTCGGTGGTCGTGAGCGGCACGCCGGTGCGGCGGCCGAACGGGCAACTGAAGCTGCCCGACCAGGAGCGTCCCGTGTTCGGCGCGTGCCGCAAGCTCGACATCGAACTCGAGACGGGCTTCATCGTCGGGAAGGGCAACGCGCTCGGCGAGCCGATCGCGTGCGAGGACGCGGAAGCGCATATCTTCGGGATGGTGCTGCTGAACGACTGGAGCGCGCGCGACATCCAGCAGTGGGAATACGTGCCGCTCGGCCCGTTCAATTCGAAGGGCTTCGCGACGACGATCTCGCCGTGGATCGTCACGCTCGACGCGCTCGAACCGTTCCGCGTCGCGCAGCCCGAGCAGTCGCCGCAGCCGCTCGCGTATCTGCGGCACGCCGGCAAGCATGCGTTCGACATCGCGCTCGAAGTGACGCTGCGTGCCGAAGGCGCGGCCGAAGCGACGTCGATCTGCCGCACGAACTTCAGGCACATGTACTGGACGATGGCGCAGCAGCTCGCGCATCACACGGTCGCGGGCTGCAACACGCGCGTGGGCGACCTGATGGGTTCGGGCACGATCAGCGGGCCGACGAAGGATTCGTTCGGCAGCCTGCTCGAACTGACGTGGAACGGCAAGGAGCCAGTCGCGCTGAACGGCGGCGGCAGCCGTGCGTTCATCGAGGACGGCGACGAGCTCACGCTCGCCGGGTGGTGCCAGGGCGACGGCTATCGCGTCGGCTTCGGCACGTGTGCGGGGAAGATCCTGCCGGCGCGGCAGGTGTAACGAGTAGTACGGCAGGACTGAACGGCCCGCGTCATGCGGGCCGTTGCCGATTCGTCGAGGTGGTTTCGTCGATACGAATCAGATCACGCGTTGCAACGCGGCGCGGCGCTCCCACAGCGCGGCCGCGACGAACGCCGCGACGCAGGCGATCAGCACGCCGACCAGCGCGTTGCTGCCCAGTTGCTCCATCAAAGCACCGGCCACCAGCGGGCCGCCGAAGCTCGCGGCGCTCCACGATGCCGATACGAGCGAGCTCGCGGTGACGAGCGCCGCGCCTCGGAAGCGTTCGCCGCACGCGACCAGCGACAGCGTATAGATGCTGCCGGCCGCCGCGCCGAGCACGAACAGCAGCGGCCAGCACAGCCACGGATTCGCGATGACGAACGGCAGCAGCGGCAGGCCGGCCAGCACGATCCAGCCGGCGCCGAGGTGCACGCGTTCGCGGCCGAGCTTGTCCGCGAGCCAGCCGATCGGGAACTGCATCGCGGTATCGCCGAACAGCATGATCGACGCGAGCAGCACGGCGGTCGCGCTCGCGACGCCGTGATCCATCGCGTAGAGCGGCAGCAGCGACAGCGCGAGCGTATCGAACAGCGCGAAGAAGCCGGTGCCGATGATCAGCGCGGGCATGCGGGGCAGCACCGCGAACCAGCTGTCGTGTGCTTCGTGATGCGCGTCGTCGCCGGCGAGCGGCGCGCGCCGGATCGTCGCGAGCGTCGGCAGCGCGAGCAGGAACAGTGCGCCGCACAGCGCGAAGCGGATGTGCGTCGCGCCCGCGATCTGGCTGACGAGCACGGGGCCGGCCATCTGGAACAGCGTGAAATTGGTCGCGTAGATCGCGACGACGCGGCCGCGCGTCGAATCGTCGGCGAGCTGGTTGACCCACGCTTCGCCGATCGTGAACAGCAGCATCAGCGCGGCGCCGCACAGCACGCGCAGCGCGCCCCACAGGATCAGGTTCGACGTGAACTGCATCAGCGCGGTGGCGGCCGCGAGCAGCACGACCGACACGACGATCGCGCGGCGCGAGCCGATATGCCGCGCGAGCGCGGTGACGAACGGGACGATCGCGAGGCCGCCGAGCGCCTGCGCGGCCGTCAGCATGCCGACCACGTTGGTGCCGTGTCCGGCTTCGGTCAGCGCGAGTGCGGTGAGCGGCAACGTGGCGCCGGTCCCGAGGCCGACGACCGCGACGCTCAGGATCAGCGCGAGGAAATCGCGATTGAGAATGGCTTTCATCGGCCGGGATGCTACACCGCGGCCCTTGAAAGGTCCATGAAGGCCATCAGGATCGAGTGGGGTTGTGTCCGCAACGATTGCAGCAGGATCGCAGCAGGGGTGCGTCACACGTACTCGGTCGGCACGCCCACCGGGCGGCGTTCGAGCGACGCCGACCACAGCGTGAGCGCGAGCGCCGCGACGGCCATCGCGACGCCGACCCACGGCAGGCTCACGAGCGATACGCCGGAGCCGATCGCCATCCCGCCGAGCCATGCGCCGGTCGCGTTGCCGAGGTTGAACGCACCCTGATTCAGCGTCGACGCGAGGTTCGGCGCATCGCTGGCGCGATCGACGATCATGATCTGCAGCGGCGGCACGATCGCGAACGCGAGGATGCCCCACACGAAGATCGTCGCGAGCGCGGCGAACGGCACGTGCATCGTGCCCGCGAACAGCGCGAGGACGATACCGATCAACGCGAGCGTCGCGATCAGCGACGGCATCCGGCGCCAGTCGGCGAGCTTGCCGCCGAGCGTGCCGCCGACCGTCAGCCCGAGGCCGAACAGCAGCAGCACGTAGGTGACCTGATGCGGCGAGAAGCCCGTCACGTCCTCGAGGATCGGCGTGATGTACGTGAACACGCTGAACAGGCTCGCGGACGCGAGCACGCTGATGCCGAGCACCATCAGCACCTGCGGGTGCTTCAGCACGCTGAATTCGCGCGTGATGCTGGTGTCGGGCATCGCGAGGTGCTTCGGCAGGCACACCGCGAGCGCGGCGGCCGCGGCGATGCCGATGCCGGTGACGGCCCAGAACGTCGCGCGCCAGCCGAATGCCTGGCCGAGCGCGGTGCCGAGCGGCACGCCGAGCACGTTCGCGAGGGTGAGGCCGGTGAACATCAGCGCGATCGCCTGCGCGCGGCGGTTCGGCGCGACGAGGTTGCTGGCGACGACCGAGCCGATCCCGAAGAACGCGCCATGACAGAACGCCGTGACGACACGCGCGGCCATCAGCACCGCATAGCCCGGTGCGATCGCGCAGAACAGGTTGCCGGCGATGAACAGCCCGATCAGGCCCATCAGCGCGCGCTTGCGCGGCATCTTCGCGGTGACGATCGCGAGGATCGGCGCGCCGATCGTCACGCCGAGCGCGTAGCCCGACACGAGCATGCCCGCGGCCGGAATCGACACGCCGAGATCGCGCGCGACATTGGGCAGCAGCCCCATGATCACGAATTCGGTGGTACCGATTCCAAATGCGGCGACGGCAAGGGCGAAAAGAGGCAGGGGCATCGCGGTAGGCTCGGGAAAAATGCCGCACGAGCCAGGCGCGGGAGGCGCGGGACGGGCGGTGGGTCAGTCGAATGACAGCCGCGATTCTACTTCAGTGAAAACCCTTACGCTTGGGGCCAAAATGGCTGTTGCCGGCGTGCGACGCGCCGGCAGGCGGGAAGCTCACAGTGTGGGATTTTGCGGCGATTTCCCGCGTCGGGCCGTATCGGGGCCGGAACGACGGGCGTGGCTGGATCGACCGTCACGCGATGCGTGCGGGCGATCCGCCGGGGACGGCGTCCGGCACGGTCGTCACGTCGGCTTCCGGCTCCGTGTCGGCACGCGAAGCGGCCGTGCCGACGCCGTCGATCGCCGCCGGGTCGTCCCAGCCGTTCTCGAACAGGCAAGCCTCGATCGGCATCCGCGCGGCCCAGCGCTCCTGTTCGAGCATCGGCTTCGCATAGAACGCGTCGACGTGCCCGATGCACAGCACGGCGATCGGCTTCGCGCCGTCGGGCATCCGCAGCAGCGTGCGCAGCGCGTCGACGTCGAACAGCGACACCCAGCCCATCCCGAGTCCTTCCGCGCGCGCCGCGAGCCACATGTTCTGGATCGCGCACGCGGCGGATGCCAGATCCATCTCCGGCAGCGTGCGGCGGCCGAACACGTGGCGCTCGCGGCCGTCGGCGAGCGCGACGACCAGCAGCTCGCCGCATTCGCGCACGCCTTCGACCTTCAGCCGCATGAATTCGTCCTGCCGCTCGCCGAGCGCATCGGCGGTCGCGCGGCGCTCGGCTTCGACCAGCGCGTGGATCGCGGTGCGCAGCGCGGGATCGGTGATGCGGATGAAGCGCCACGGCTGCATGAAGCCGACGCTCGGCGCATGGTGCGCCGCGCGCAGCAAGCGCGCGAGCACGGCCGGGTCGACGGGCGCCGGCGTGAAGTGGCGCATGTCGCGCCGTTCGAAGATGGCGCGGTAGACCGCGGCGATGTCGGAGTCGTCGAAACGCATGAGCGGCAAAAGCAGGGGAGGACGTCGGCGCAACGATAGCAGACGGCGCGCCCGAAACGTTGCTTCATCCGAAACAAAGCGCGGAATTGTTGACGAAGACGAGTGCGGCGCGCGGTAGCGTGCAAAAGCAAACGATTGCGAGTGCGCTGCCGGCCGTCAAATGGGCCTTTTCTCAGCGGTTTGCCGCCACGACGTTCTGCGGCGTGCCGGCGTGCCACGCTTCGATGTTCAGCAGCGTCGTATGCGCGATCTCGGCCAGCGCCTCGCGCGTGAAGAACGCCTGATGCGACGTGACGATCACGTTCGGGAACGTCAGCAGGCGCGCGAGCACGTCGTCCTGCAGCGGCAGGTCGGAGTGATCCTCGAAGAACAGCCCGCTTTCCTCTTCGTACACGTCGAGCCCGAGGTGGCCGAGCTGGCCGCTCTTGAGCGCGTCGACCAGCGCCTGCGCATCGACGAGGCCGCCGCGCCCGGTGTTGATCAGCATCGCGCCGTGCTTCATCCGTGCGAGCGTCCGCTCGTTGATCAGATGGTGCGTCGACGGCAGCAGCGGGCAGTGCAGGCTGACGATGTCGGCGTGGTGCAGCAGTTCGTCGAGCTCGACGTAGCGCGCGCCGAACGCGATCAGCTCGTCGTTGTACGGCGGCACGGAGTGCGCGAGCACGTGCATCCCGAAGCCCATCATGATCTTCGCGAACACGCTGCCGATGATGCCGGTGCCGATCACGCCGACGGTCTTGCCGTGCAGGTCGAAACCGAGCAGGCCGTTCAGCGAGAAATCGCCTTCGCGGGTGCGTGCGACCGCGCGCGGCAGCCGGCGGTTGAGTGCGAGGATCAGCGCGACCGCGTGCTCGGCGACCGCATGCGGCGAATACGCGGGCACGCGCACGACCGTGATGCCGAGCCGCTCGGCGGCCGTGAGGTCGACATGGTTGAAGCCGGCCGAGCGCAGCGCGATCAGCCGCGTGCCGCCGTCGGCGAGCCGTTCGAGCACGGCCGCGTCGACGGTGTCGTTGACGAACGGGCACACGACTTCATAGCCGTGCGCGAGGATCGCGGTTTCCGCGTCGAGGTGCGACGGCTGGAAGTGCAGCCGATAGCCGAACTGCCGGTTGGCGGCGGTAAACGAATCGTCGTCGTACTGCCGGCTGCTGAACAGGATCACGCGCACGCTGCACCTCCGATGGCTGACGCGCGCAGTTTACTGCAGCCCCGTGACGATGTCGGACCGTTCGGGCCCGCGCGACGGCCGCAGGAAGCCGTAGTCCGTCCGGTCGCGAGCCGTCTGTGCGCTGAAGTGGTCGAGCGCGTGCTCGACGAAGCTGCGCGTGCGGGCCGGCACGTACTGGCGGTTCGGGTAGACGAGCGACAGCTGCGCGTCGGGATCGTCGATCCGGTAGCCGGCCAGCAGCCGCACGAGCGTGCCGCTGTTGAGCGCGTCGGCGACGCACGGCTCGGGCAGCACGGCGATGCCGGCCCCGGCCACGGCAGCGGCGTGGACCAGCGCGAGCTGGTTGACCGTGCACGCCGGGCGCACCGTGACCGAATGCGCGACGCCGTCGTGGCCGACGAGCTGCCACGTCGGCGCATGCTGGTGCGGCGCGAGCGTGACCCAGTCGTGGCCGGGCAGGTCGTCGGGTGCGCGCGGCTCGCCGCGCCGGTCGAGATAGGCCGGCGCCGCGCAGGCGACGAACGGATTCGGCGCGAGCGCGTGGCCGATCAGCGTCGGGTTGCCGTCGAGCCGGTTGCCCGTGACGATGCCGACGTCGTAGCCCGAATCGAGCACGTCGAGCGGCCCTTCGGAGACGGTCAGCTGTACGCGCAGTTCGGGGTAGCGGTGCCGGAAGCTGCTGACGAGCGGCGTCAGCGCCAGCGGCGACAGCAGCCCCGATGCGACGACGCGCAGCGTGCCGGCCGGCTCGCGCACGGCATGCGCGACGGACGACTCGAGGTGATCGAATTCCTCGAGCAGCGCACGGCAGCCGTCGAGGTAGCGCACGCCGGCCTCGGTGAGCGACAGGTTGCGCGTGGTGCGGTGGATCAGCCGTGTGTTCAGGTGGCCCTCGAGCATCGCGATCGAACGCGTGACGAGTGCATTGGACACGCCGAGATGGTGCGCCGCGCGCCGGAAGCTCTGCTGCTCGGCGACGCAGACGAATACACGCATGGTCTGAATCTGGTTCATGGCTTGCGTATTTCTGGCCCGGTTGATTGATTATGTTGTGATTTTTCGCCGCGCAACCAAAAAAGCGCATCGCGCGGCACCCAGTTCTCCCTCGTATCGAAAAAATCGCTTTTTTTCGATTCCGCAGACGATTGTTAAATACCGGACCGATATCCGTCAACCTGAGAAAATGGGCGGCTTGCGAAAAATCGAAATCGCGGGTAACGGTTAAACGCTGCAGTGCAGCACATGCGCGACGTGCAAAACTGACGCGGTATTGGAATATGCGCTGATTCGTCGAATAATATTTATGTTAATCAATGATTTGCGGATGATTCGGGTGGCGTGGCTTCGTTAATCTGCGGAGTCGTTCCCCAATGCGGGGCGCGATAATGGATGTTTTCGGACATGCGCCGGTATTGCGTATCGCATTCCGCGCGGCGGTTTTTATCGGGTAGTCGGTCTATTCCGTTCGATGCGAAAGTTGTCGTAAGCCGTCGGCGTCGTCGAATCACGATGTTATTGGCGGAGAAAATCACGTGCACGGAAGCCGAATGGAACCGTTTCGCAACCGGCCGGCAGTCCCTTTTCAATCGCGATGGCCATCGTGCAATACGCACGCGGCCGGCTGGCCCGGTCCGGCGACCGGGCCACCGTCGCGCTGTCCGGCCGCGTGTGCCTCTTGCGCGAGGTCACGGAACGCGGAATCATCGATCAGTTCGCCATGCCGTGCGGCGAGCGTCCGTGCATTTTCTTTCCTCACCTCTTGCCAGCCCCATGTCCATCGATTACTCGCCGATTCCCTGTCCCGTCGTCGTGCCGCTCGACGCGATCCTGCCCGAAGAACCGCTGCTGATGATGGGAGCCGGCCCGGTTCCGATCCCGGCCGCCGTCGCGAAGGCGAACACGATCGTGATCAACCACCTCGGCGCGACGATGGCGAAGATCATCGAGCAGGTGAAGGAGATGGCGCGCTACGTGTTCCAGACCCGCACGAAGTGGGTGCTCGGCGTCGCGGGCCCCGGCTCGGCCGCGATGGAGATGGCGATCTCGAACCTCGCCTGGCGCGGCACGCGCGTGCTGTCGATCCGCAACGGCTTCTTCAGCGCACGGATGGCCGAGATGGCCACGCGCGTCGGCGCCGACGTCGCGACGCTCGAAGTGGCCGACCGCGCGGTCGCGAGCCTCGACGAGATCGCGGATGCGATCGCCCGCGAGCGGCCCGAGATCGTCACGATCGTGCAGGGCGAAACGTCGAACACCGTGTGGAACCGCGACCTGCGCGACATCGCGGCGCTCGCGAAGGCGGCCGGCGCACTGGTCGTCGTCGATGCGGTGTGCACGCTGTCGACGATGCCGCTCGAAATGGACGCGTGGGGCATCGACGCGGTGATCACCGGCGGCCAGAAGGGGCTGTCGTCGATCCCGGGCGTATCGCTGATCGCCTTCTCCGATGCCGCGTGGGAGCGCATGAAGCATCGCACCGAGCCGAACGCGCACTGGTGCCTCGACATGGCGCTCGCGGAAAACTTCTGGCACAACGCCGGCTATCACTACACGGCGCCCGTGTCCGGCGTGCTCGCGCTGCACGAGGCGCTGCGGCTCGTCTGCGCGGAGACGCTCGAAAGCCGCTTCGCCCGCCATCTGCGCTGCTCGCTCGCGCTGCAGGCGGGCGTCGAGTCGATGGGGCTCAAGCTCTATGCGCCGAAGGACTGCCGGCTCAATTCGGTGGTCGGGATCGAGACGCCGGAAGGGCTGACGCCCGGGATGGTCTGCGGCCACATCTCGAAGCAATACCAGGTCGAGATCTCGGGCTCGTTCGGCTTGCCGATCGTCCGGATCGGGCAGATGGGCGAGCAGTGCCGCGAACACAACCTGTTCCGCACGCTGCATGCGTTCGGCCGCACGATGGTCGACCTGAAGGTGCCGGTCGACCTGCCGGCCGGCGTCGCGGCGCTCGAACAGGAATTGTCCCGGCGCGGCGCGTAAGCGGGAAAGCGAGGGAAGGGGCCGCGCTCAGCGGCCCTGCATCGCGCGCCGGTACGTATTCGGCGTCGTGCCGTGCGCGTCGCGAAAGCGGTGGCTGAAGTGGCCGGCGTTCGCGTAGCCGCAGTCGGCTGCAACTTGCGCGAGCGGCAGCGCCGTCGTGCGCAGCAGTTCGCGCGCCCGAGCGAGGCGCTGCTCGGCCACCCACGCGTGCGGCGCGCGTCCGAACGACAGCCGGAACATCCGCGAGAAGTGGTATTCGGACAGCGCGGCGACCTCGGCCAGTTCGCCGAGCGTCAGCGGCTGCGTGAGATATGTGTCGATGTAGTCGCGCACGCGGCGGCGCACGGCCGGAGCGAGCCCGCCGCGGAACGTCGTGTCGGTGCGTGTCGTGCTTTGCCCGCGCAGCAGCAGGCTCAGCACCTCGTGCGCGGTTTCGTTCACGCGCAGCCGCTCGTCGGCGTCGTCCCAGCCGTCCAGCGCGAGCGAGCGCAGCAGCGCGGCGACGCGCGCATCCTCGAAATAGGTGCGATCGGCGAGCTTCAGCTCGCGCGGCTCGCGGTCGAGCTCGCGGATCGCGCGCTGCGTGAAGTGCTCGGGCAGGAAATACAGGTGGATGAAGTGCATCTCGCCGCGTACCCACCAGCGCGACTCATGGTCGCCCGGCAGCGCGCACAGCAGGCTCGGCGCGCCGTAGCGCGGCACGCGCTGGCGCTCGGTCCGGTAGCCGCCGTCGAGGTAGCACGACAGCGTGTGGTGGCCGGGCTGCTCGTAGACCGTTTCGCTTTCGTCGGTGATCCGCGTCCATTCGGCGATCGCCAGGTGGTCGCCGAGCCACGCGAAGCGCTCGAGCGTCGCATTCGCATCGGCGAGCGTGCGGCAGACCGACTGCAGGCCGAACGGTAGATCGCCGCCGGCCAGGGCGGCGGCGTGGTCGACGGGCGGGGCGGAGAGGGAGAGGCTCATGATGCGCCGAGTATAAGCGGGCGTGCGGCAGCGCGTGCGGCGCCCCGAAAAAGACCGCAATTCCGGACAATCGGCCCGCGCCGCGCGGCGGCATAGTCGGGATCCCGATTCACCCGATTTTCCGGATTGCCGCCATGAACCTGTCGCTTTATTTCGTCACCGTGCTGATCTGGGGCACCACCTGGATCGCGATCAAGTGGCAGCTCGGCTCGGTGCCGCCGCCCGTATCGATCGCATGGCGCTTCTGGCTCGCGGCCGTCGTGCTGTTCGCGCTGCTGCGCGTGATGCGCCGGCCGGTGCGCCCGCCGCGCGACGCGTGGCGCTTTCTCGTCGCGCAGGGCTTCGCGCTGTTCTGCGTGAACTTCCTGTGCTTCTACTACGCGGAGCAGGTCGTGCCGAGCGGCCTCGTCGCGGTGATCTTCTCGACCGCGCCGCTCCTGAACTCGATCAACGGCCGGCTGTTCATGGGCCGCCCGCTGCGGCCGTCGGCGATCGCCGGCGCATTGCTCGGGCTGACCGGCATCGCGTGCCTGTTCTGGCAGCAGATGGCCGGCCATCTCGACGATCACGCGACCTGGACGGGGCTTGCGATCGCGTTCGCGGGCACGATGTGCTTTTCGATCGGCAACCTGCTGTCGAGCCGGATGCAGTCGATGGGGCTGCATCCGCTCGTGACCAACGGCTGGGCGATGCTGATCGGCGCGGCGATCCTGACCGTCGGCAGCGTGGCGGCCGGGATGCCTTTCACGCTCGACACGAGCCCGCGCTATCTCGGTGCGCTCGTCTATCTCGCGGTGCCGGGCTCGGTGATCGGCTTCACCGCGTACCTGACGCTCGTCGGCCGGATCGGGCCGGAGCGCGCCGCGTACTGCACGGTGCTGTTCCCGATCGTCGCGCTGGCCGTGTCGACGGTGTTCGAGGGTTACCAGTGGTCGCCGCTCGCGGTGGTCGGGCTGCTGCTGGTGGTGGCCGGCAACCTCGTCGCGTTCGACCTGACGCGCCGGCTGTTTCTGCGGACGGCTTGAGGAAGGTCGCGGCTGCGCGAGCGCTCGATCGAGGAAACCGGCGAAGGATCGTTTTGGTTGACACGGTTGACTTGGTTTCGATTCGGGGCTACGCTCGATCATTCCGGTAGTGACGGGAGGTGATGATGATCGCGCGGGCTCATACGCTGGAAGGGACGGCTGTCATTCTTGATGTCGAGACGGAGGAGGCGCTGCGCAGCGCTGTCGGCGCGGCGACCATGCTCGGTCCCGATCGCGCGCGGGCGCTGCTCAGCCT
Organism: Burkholderia sp. BCC1972; assembly: GCF_905339605.1. Taxonomy (NCBI): domain Bacteria; kingdom Pseudomonadati; phylum Pseudomonadota; class Betaproteobacteria; order Burkholderiales; family Burkholderiaceae; genus Burkholderia; species Burkholderia sp. BCC1972. Next base: position 194,024 of record NZ_CAJPGH010000005.1, read on the forward strand.
GCCTGACGAGCAATTGGGGCACCTGTTCAAGGTCGGCATCGCGCAGGTCATCGATCTGGCCGGCACGATCACGTTCGGCATAGCCGCTGCCGCGACGCGCGACAGGAAGCCGACCGGCCGGAAGAAGCGGGCGGAGAGCGTCGCCGTCGATCCGGAGCGGCAGGTGCAGGCGGAACGTCGCATGCTGGTCGCCGACGGCAAGCTGCTGCCTGCCGCGCAGACATGGGCCGGCCTCGGCATGACGCGGCAGGCGCTCAGCAAGGCCGTGGCGTCCGGCCGGATCTTCACGGTCGATGTCGGCGCCGCACAGTACTATCCGGCCTTCTATCTGGCGGGAGATATCGATCGAAAGACGTTGGGCAAGGTGACCCAAGGTCTGGGCGGTTTGCCGGGATGGAGCAAATGGCAGTTCTTCACGACGCCGAAGGCATCCCTGGGCAACGTGACGCCGCTCGTCGCGCTGTCGCGCGGGAAGGTGGATGAAGTCGAGCGCGCCGCCACGGCGTTCGCCGAGCGCTAGGCGGCCCGTTTGCTGACGGCGCCGGGGGAACATTTCGCGAGCGCGACACTGGTGACTCGCGAAGTGGCGCCGACGGCGCTGGTGCGTATCTCGCGATATGCGACCGGCGAGCCTTACTTCGGGAAATCGGGCGGCAATCGCTTCGACGATCCGCGCAAGCGGCGGCGGTACGGCACCAGCTATTTCGGCTTCGATCTGCATTGCGCATTCGCCGAGACGGTGCTGCACGACGAAGTCGCCGATCTGGTGCGGGGCGGTTTTCCGCTCGTGACGACCGAACTCGATCGCTACGTCCTGTCATTTGACGGCGCGCCGCTGACGGTCGCCGTCCTGCACGGCTTGCCGCTGAAAAATCTCGGTGGCGACGGTGCGTTGTCGACCATCGCACCGTACGACGTTCCGCAACAGTGGTCGCTTGCCGTCCACCGTCATCCCCGTCGCGTCGACGGGTTTTTGTACATGTCGCGCCATCTCAACACGTCGGAAGCGCTCGTGCTCTTCGATCGTGCCGAACCGAAGCTCTCGCTCGGGCGCGCCGTTCCGTTCAGGCGTCATCCCGATGCGGCCCGCGTATTGCGGGACTTCAACGTGCTGCTGCGTTGACGCGCGTTGCGCGTGCGCCAACGCGCGTCACGCCTCTCTCACGCTGCCGCGCCGCTCCCCGCCACGCGCGCCTGCCGCTGGTACAGCACCATCGACAGCGCGACGCCCGCAGCCGCCGCCAGCGCCGCGAACAGGAACACCTGCGGATAGCCGAATGCGCCCGCGACATAACCGGCGAGCGGGCCCGTGATGCCGAGCGACAGGTCGAGGAACACCGAGTACGCGGACAGCGCCGCGCCACGGCTCGCGGGCGGCACGAGCGCGACGGCCTCGACGCCGAGTGCCGGGAAGATCAGCGCGAAGCCGAAACCGGTCAGCGCGGCGCCGACGAGCGCGATGTGCGGCACGGGCGCGAGCCACAGCAGCAACAGGCCCGAGCATTCGAATGCGAACGACACGATCGCGACGCGGAAGCCGCCGTAGGTCTTGATCGTGTTCGCGAACAGCAGGCGCGCGCCGATGAACAGCGTGCCGAACACGGTCAGCGACAGCGCGGCGTTCGGCCAGTGGCGCGCCGCGTAGTACAGCGTGACGAAGGTCGCGATCGAGCCGAAGCCGGCCGAGCCGAGCGCCAGGCCGAGGCCGTGCGGCAGCACGCGCGTGAACACGCTCGCGTACGACATCCGTTCGCCGTGCACGAGCGGTACCGACGCGATCAGGCGCGCGAGGTAGAAGCCGGCCGCGGCCAGCGCGATCACGATCACGCCGATCAGCGCCGGGTTCAGCGTATTCGCGATCGCGACGCCGACCGGCGCGCCGAGCGCGAGCGCGCCGTAGGTCGCGATGCCGTTCCACGAGATCACCTTCGCGTTGTGCGTGACGCCGACGCGGCCGATGCCCCACAGGATGGCGCCGGTGCCGCACAGGCTTTCGCCGACGCCGAGCACGAGCCGGCTCGCGACCAGCAGCACGAGGCTCGCGACCGGCCAGTGCGCGAGCAGCAGCGCGACGAGCAGCAGCACGCCCGACACACCGCACCCGATCAGCCCGCGCAGCACCGTCTGCTTCGGGCCGAGCGTGTCGGCCAGGCGCCCGGCGAGCGGCCGCGACGCGAGCGTCGCGAAGTACTGGACGCTGATTGCGCCGCCCGCGACGATCGCGGAAAAGCCCAGGTCGTCATGGACGAAGCCCGGCAGCACCGCGAGCGGCAGGCCGATGGTCAGGTAGCAGATGAACGTGAAGCAGACGACGGACACGATTTGCAGCGTGACCGCGAACCCGCTGCGCGGCGGTGTGGCGGAATCGGTTGACATGGGGTCGGAACGAATGAACGAAGCAAACGGAAGACGGCGAAAAAGGGAATCGGGATTTTCCCATGGAACCGGTTTTCACGCAGGTACCATTTAGTTAATCGCGACCTCATTTCGGCGACGGCGGACGGTGGCGGGGGGCGTCGGGAACGGGCGCGGAGCCCCGTGCGGAAAGGATGCCGGGCCGCCGCCGGCGTCCATATCGCGGCAGTTATATGGGCCCCATGCGTGATGGGCTATGGGTTGCGGAATTTGACGGTGATAGCGTGCAAACTGTCAGATAAACGTCGGTCAGGCGCTCCGCGCAGGCCGCCTTGCCCCCATTTGAAGAAACATCGAGACATGAGTGAGCCGATTCGCTTCTACCATCGTCACGCGCTCCGCGAAGTCAGCGGCGCGGACGTCACCCGCACCGTGCAGCAATACCTGCGCGAGGACGCGCATTGCACCGGCACCAAGGAAGGCTGCGCGGAAGGCGACTGCGGCGCGTGCACGGTCGTCGTCGGCGAGCTGACCGACGCCGGCACGGTCGAGTTCAAGGCCGTCAACGCGTGCATCCAGTTCCTGCCGACGCTCGACGGCAAGGCGCTGCTGACGGTCGAGGACCTGCGCCAGCCGGACGGTGCGCTGCACCCGGTGCAGCAGGCGATGGTCGATTGCCACGGTTCGCAATGCGGGTTCTGCACGCCCGGCTTCGTGATGTCGATGTGGGCGCTGTACGAGAAGCACGGCCATGAAGGCTGCGCCGCCGCGTGCACGAAGGCGAAGGACGTGCCGACGCGCACCGAGATCGCCGACGCGCTGACCGGCAACCTGTGCCGCTGCACCGGCTACCGGCCGATCGTCGATGCGGCCGTGCAGATGTTCGACGCGGCCGGCGAAGGTGCGCCGGCGCCGTCGGCGCCGGTCGACACGGCCGCGCTGGCCCGCACGCTCGCGTCCCTCAAGCGCGACGACACGTTCGACTACACGACGCTCGACGGCGCGCGCTTCGCGGCGCCGCGCACGCTCGACGCGCTGGCCGCGCTGAAGGCCGAGCGTCCCGACGCGCGCCTTCTCGCGGGCAGTACCGACATCGGCCTGTGGGTGACCAAGCAGATGCGCCGCCTCGACGACCTGATCTACGTTGGTCAGATCGCCGAATTGCAGCGGGTCGTGCACGGCGACGACTGGATCGAGATCGGCGCGGGCGTGACGGTCGAGAAGGGCTATGCGGCGCTGGCCGGCACGTATCCGGAACTGACCGAGATGTGGAAACGCTTCGCGTCGCTGCCGATCCGCAACGCCGGCACGATCGGCGGCAACGTCGCGAACGGCTCGCCGATCGGCGATTCGATGCCGGGCCTGATCGCGCTCGGCGCGCGCGTCGTGCTGCGCGGCGGCGATACGGTGCGCGAGCTGCCGCTCGAGGCGCTGTACACGGGCTACCAGCAGAAGGACATGGCGCCGCACGAATTCGTCGTCGGCCTGAAAGTGCCGACCCGCACCGGTGCGCGCGCGAAGCTGCAGTTCCGCACGTACAAGCTGTCGAAGCGGTTCGACTCCGACATCTCGGCCGTGTGCGCGGCGTTCGCGTTCATCGCGGACGGCGACACGATCCGCGAGCCGCGCATCGCGTTCGGCGGGATGGCCGCGACGCCGAAGCGAGCGACCCAGACGGAAGCCGTGCTCGACGGCGCGCAGTGGCACGAAGCCACCGCGCAGGCCGCGATGCAGACGCTCGAGCGCGACTACCAGCCGCTGTCCGACATGCGCGCGACGAGTACGTATCGACTCGATACCGCGAAGAACCTGATCTATCGCTTCTGGCTGGAGACGCGTCCGCACGACCCGCTGCCGCCGCAGGCGCTGAACGTGCGCGAAGTGGCCGCCGAAGTCGCCGCTGAAGTGGCCAACGACGCGGCGCGCGTCTGAAGACGGAGAACACCGGACATGAACCAGCAAGCAGAACCGTTCCTGAGCACCCTCGACCCGCAAGCCGACGCCGCGCAGGTCCACGTGTCGCGCGCGCACGAATCCGCGCACCTGCACGTCAGCGGGCGTGCCACCTATACCGACGACATTCCCGTCGTCGCGGGCACGCTGCACGCGGCGCTGGGCCTGTCGGCGAAGCCGCACGCGAAGATCGTGTCGATGAACTTCGACGCGGTGCGCGCGACGCCGGGCGTGGTCGCCGTGTTCACGGCCGACGACATCCCGGGCGTCAACGATTGCGGCCCGATCATCCACGACGACCCGGTGCTCGCGAAGGGCATCGTGCAGTTCGTCGGCCAGCCGATGTTCATCGTCGTCGCGACGTCGCACGAAACCGCGCGGCTCGCCGCGCGCCGCGCGCAGGTCGACTACGAAGAGCTGCCGGCGATCCTCACCGCGCAGGAAGCGCGTGCAGCCGAAACCTACGTGATCCCGCCGCTGAAGCTCGCACGCGGCGACGCGGCCGCGCGGCTCGCCGTCGCGCCGCACCGCGAGTCGGGCGAGATGCTGCTCGGCGGCCAGGAGCAGTTCTACCTGGAAGGCCAGATCGCGTATGCGGTACCGAAGGACGACGACGGGATGCACGTGTACTGCTCGACGCAGCACCCGAGCGAGATGCAGCATCTCGTCGCGCACGTGCTCGGCGTCGCGTCGCACAACGTGCTGGTCGAATGCCGCCGGATGGGCGGCGGCTTCGGCGGCAAGGAATCGCAGTCGGGCCTGTTTGCGTGCTGCGCGGCGCTCGCCGCGTGGAAGCTGCTGTGCCCGGTGAAGCTGCGTCCGGACCGCGACGACGACATGATGATCACCGGCAAGCGGCACGACTTCCATTACCGCTTCGACGTCGGCTACGACGACGACGGCCGCATCGACGGCGTGGCGCTCGACATGACGTCGCGCTGCGGCTTCTCGGCCGACCTGTCGGGCCCGGTGATGACGCGCGCGGTGTGCCACTTCGACAATGCGTACTGGCTCGGCGACGTCGACATCGCCGGCTACTGCGGCAAGACCAATACGCAGTCGAACACCGCGTTCCGCGGCTTCGGCGGCCCGCAGGGCGCATTCGCGATCGAGTACATCCTCGACGACATCGCGCGTTCGCTCGGCCGCGATCCGCTCGACGTCCGCTACGCGAACCTGTACGGCAAGACCGAACGCAACGTGACGCCGTACGGGCAGACGATCGAGGACAACGTGCTGCAGGAACTGCTCGGCGAACTCGAGACGACGAGCGACTACCGTGCCCGGCGCGCCGGCGTGCGCGCATTCAACGCGCGCAACACGGTGCTGAAGAAGGGCATCGCGATCACGCCGGTGAAGTTCGGCATCGCGTTCAACGTCACGCACTTCAACCAGGCCGGCGCGCTGGTGCACATCTACACCGACGGCTCGGTGCTCGTGAACCACGGCGGCACGGAGATGGGGCAGGGGCTCAACACGAAGGTCGCGCAGGTCGTCGCGCACGAACTCGGCATCCGCTTCGGCCGGATCCGCGTGACGGCGACCGACACGAGCAAGGTCGCGAACACGTCGGCGACGGCCGCGTCGACGGGCTCGGACCTGAACGGCAAGGCCGCGCAGGATGCGGCGCGCCAGTTGCGCGAGCGGCTCGCGGTGTTCGCGGCGAAGCAGTTCGGCGACGGCAAGGTCGACGCGGCCGATGTGAAGTTCGGCAACGACTTCGTGTCGGTCGGCGGCCACAGCGTGCCGTTCGGCGAAGTGATCGCGAAGGCGTACCTCGCGCGCGTGCAGCTGTGGTCCGACGGCTTCTACGCGACACCTAAGCTGTACTGGGATCAGTCGAAGCTGCAGGGCCGGCCGTTCTACTACTACTCGTACGGCGCGGCCGTGTCGGAAGTCGTGATCGACACGCTGACGGGCGAGATGCGCACGCTGCGCGTCGACGCGCTGCACGACGTGGGCGCATCGCTGAACCCGGCGCTCGACATCGGCCAGGTCGAAGGTGCGTTCATCCAGGGGATGGGCTGGCTGACGACCGAGGAGCTGTGGTGGAACAAGGGCGGCAAGCTGATGACGCACGCGCCGTCGACGTACAAGATCCCGACGGTGAACGACACGCCACCGGAGTTCAACGTGCGGCTGTTCCAGAACCGCAACGTCGAGGACAGCATCCACCGTTCGAAGGCCGTCGGCGAGCCGCCGCTGCTGTTGCCGTTCTCGGTGTTCTTCGCGGTGCGCGACGCGGTCGCCGCGGTCGGCGACTACCGGGTGAACCCGCCGCTCGACGCGCCAGCCACCGGCGAGTCGATCCTGCGCGCCGTGCAGGCGGTACGGGCGGCCAGCGCCGCGCGGGCAGGCTGACGTGAACGGGCCCGCTCGTCCACCGCGTCCCGCGTCCTGCGCACCCGTCGCGGGGTGCGAAGGCGCGTGCCGCACCGCGCCGTCGTCGATGCAGCCGTTCGCACCCGGCACCGGCCAGCGCAACCGCGCGACCGGCACGCCGGCGCCGATGCACATCGTGCTGTTCGGCGCGGGGCACGTCGGCCACGCGCTCGTCACGCTGCTCGGCGCGCTGCCGTGCGTCGTGCAGTGGGTCGATACGCGCGACGAGCTGTTCCCGGACGAATGTCCGCCGAACGTGCAGCCGGAGCCGACCGACACGCCGGAGGCCGTCGTCGATGCGGCGCCGCCCGGTGCGTATTTCCTCGTGATGACGCACAACCACGCGCTCGACTTCTCGCTCGCCGCGCAGATCATGCGGCGGCGCGACTACGCGTACTTCGGGATGATCGGCTCGCGCACCAAGCGCGTGAAGTTCGAGCGCCGGCTTGCCGCGCGCGGCGTCGATCCGGCGCGGCTCGTGGAGATGGTGTGCCCGATCGGTGTCGCGGGCATCGTCGACAAGGCGCCGGGCGCGATCGCGGTGGCCGTGTGCGCGGAATTGCTGCAGGTGCGCTCGGGCATGCCGGTGGCCGATGCGAAGGCGGCAGCGGCCGGCCGCGCACGCGACGAGGCGTCCTGCTCGCGATAGCGCCGCGCGGCCGGCGCACGGTCGCGCGTTTTTGCATACACTGCACGGCAACGCGCGGCATCGGGCCGCGCCTTACCGTGCACGCCCATGTCCGATCACCCGATCTATCTCGACACGCTCGATGCGAGCCTCGTCGCCATCGAGCGCTGGCTGTCCGGCGTCGATACCGCGCCCGCGGCACTCGACGCGCTGCTCGCCGCGTTTTCCCCAGGCTTCACGATGATCCTGACCGACGGCCGCGTCGTCGACCATGACGGTACGCGCGCGCTGTTCGCGAAGCTCGCCGGCGCGAAGCCGGGGCTGCGCATCACGTTGTCGGACATTCGCGTGCTCGCGACCGGCGCATCGCATGCGGTGATCACCTATCTCGAGGCGCAGCACGCGGCATCGGGCGAACTGCCCGCGCGCCGTGCGACGGCCGTGTTCGAACGCGACGCGGCGGGCGTCGTGCGCTGGACCCATCTGCAGGAAACCTTCTGCACGGCCTGAGCGGCCGCGTGGCGTGCCGGCCGCGCGTCAGCGCTTGCGCGTGCGGGCGACCGTCAGCTCGTCGGACACGCTCTGCATCAGCGCGCACAGCCACGCGATGTCGGTCGGCCGGTCGGGCTGCGGATGCGTGAGCAGGTAGCTCTTGATGCGCGGAAAGGGCACGGGCGGCGTGACGACGACGAGCGGCAGCAACTGCGCATAGTGCGTCGCGAAGCGGCGCGTCGTCGTGAAGATCAGGTCCGACTGCAGCAGCACCTGCGGCACGATGCCGAAGTACGGCAGCGTCGTCACGATGCGCCGCGTGAGGCGCGCGCGTGCGAGGCCGATTTCGATCGCGTTGCGCTTGTCGCCGGTGTACGGAGTCGGTGCGACGTGCGCCGCCGACGCGTACGCTTCGCGCGTGAGCGGCACGCGAGCGAGCGGATGTGCGTCGCGCATCAGGCACACGATCGTGTCGGAGAACAGGTCCTGGCGCGCGAACTGCGGGTCGGGCTTCGGCCAGTTGCCGATCACGAGATCGAGCGCGCCTGATTCGAGCGCGCCCGCGTGGTCGAGCGCGGGATTCAGCGAATCGATTTCCAGGTGCGCATGCGGAGCCGCGTCGCGAAAGCGCTCGATCAGCGTCGGCATGAAGAAATCGTTCAGATAGTCGGGCGCTGCGACGCGGAACGTGCGTCGCGCGGACGACGGATCGAAGTCGCCGTGCGGCGTCGCGATGAAGTCGACCTCACGCAGCGCGCGCTGCGCGGCCTCGAGCAGCGATGCACCGTATTCGGTCGGCACCATGCCGGATTTGCCGCGCACGAGGATCGGGTCGTTCAGCGTCTCGCGCAGCTTGCGCAGCGCGGTGCTGATCGCGGGCTGGGTCTGGTTCAGCCGCAGCGCGGCCTGCGTGACGCTGCGCTCGAGCAGCAGCGTGCGCAAGACGCGCACGAGCCAGATGTCGAGCGAGGCGGTACGGTCGTCGTCTTCCATCGGTTGGGGGTGTTCGGGTGACGCGTAACCTTACCGCAGCCGCGCGTTGGCGTGCGTGATACCGGCCATCACGCACGGCCCTTCGGCAGCGTGCTGATCCGCTTGACCTCGCGCGATTCGAGCCAGTTCGGCGTGCGTGCGCAGTACAGCACCATCGGCAGCGCGTCCTCGCCCCAGAACAGCTGCTGGTTCATCCAGAACGTCGGCACGCCGAACACGCCGAGCGCGATCGCGTCGGCATTGTTGCGGACCAGTTGCGCGGTGGTTTCCTCGAATTCGATCAGTTCGTCGCCGTGACCGACGCCGACGCGCTCGCACAGCGCCGCGAAGCCTTCCGGCGTCGACGGATCGTTGCCGTCGCGCCAGATGAAGCGGAACATTTCCAGCACGGTCGCGATATCGGCGCGCAGCGCGATCGCGAGGCGCAGCAGCTTGTCGGAATCGAACGGGTGCGCGGGCGGCATCTTGAAGCGGATGCCGAGCTGTTCCGCGCGAAACAGCGCGTGACGGTACGTGAACACGCGCTTGGCCGGCACGTCGGCGGTCGCGCGCTGGCCCCAGTGGCGCTGCAGGTCGGCCAGCGACACGGCCACGGGTTCGAACGGCACGTCCGGCCATTTGTCATGCTGCTCGAGCAGCAGATACGAGAACGGCGACACGAAGTCGAAGAACCAGGCGGGTTGGGCGGTGTCGAGGCCGGTTGTCATGTCGTTCTCCAGAGGGTGGGGCGTGCGGCGCCTGGCGGCGGCCTCCATGTTACGCGGCGGCACGCGCATGCAGCAATGATCGCGGATCGTCCGCTCACGCGGAACCGGGAGTCGCCCGAGGGGGCGTGCCGCCCGGCGGCGCGGCCTCGGCGCGCGCATTCGGCGGGCCGCTGGCGCCCGGCGTGCCCGCCGGCGTGTCATGGTCGTGCGCGGTGAGCCGTTCGCGCACGAAGCCGATGTGCTCGCGCAGCACGTAGAACTGCCCGGCGTAGGCCAGCGGCATCTTCATCCGGTTCACGGCTTCCTCGATGTCGTCCAGCTCGTCGAGCAACTGCACGCGCTCCTCGGCCGTGTGCTCGCCGAGCGCGCGGCGCTCGAGCGCGATCAGCGCGCCGTACCAGCGGTAGATGCGCGAGCGCACGCGCCAGCCGTACAGCGACGGCACGAGCCGCAGCCCGGGGATCAGCACGACGATCAGCGGCACGACCACGACCAGCAGCCGGTCGACCAGGCTCGCGACCCAGAACGGCAGCCGCCGGTACAGGAGGGTCTTGCCCGACTTGTAGTAGCGCGCGGCGTCGTCGGACAGCGGGAACCCGCGCGTGACGGGCGACGGGAATTCGCCCGCGTGCTGCAGGATCGTCGCGTGGCCGTGCACCTCGCGCGCGGCCTCGATCAGCAGGTCGGACAGCGCGGGGTGCAGCGAGTCGCGTGCGACGAGTTCGATGGTCGGCGCGACCGTGTGGATGTCGGCGGGCGGCAGGTTGTGGCCGAGATCGTAGACGCCCATCGGCAGCGTGATCGCGGTCAGGTACGGAAAGCGCCGCGCGTAGGCCTCGGCCTGCGTGAACGAATACACGTGCACGCCCGGCGCGCGGAACAGTTTCGCCATCACCGGGATCTGCGTCGAATCGCCGGACAGGAACGCCGCGTCGATCTTGCCGTCGAGCAGCGCGGTTGCCGCGTCCTCGCCCGCGGTCGGCAGCAGCTCGGTCGGGCCGCCGGGCACGATGCCGTTCATCTTCAGCAGCGCGAGGCTCAGCTCGCGCGCGCCGCTGCCTTCCGCGCCGAGCGCGAGCCGCTTGCCCTTGAAGTCGGAAAGGCGTGCGACGACCGGGCCGCGGTACATGATCGCGAGCGGCACGTAGCCGATGCTGCCGAGCGACACGAGGTGTTCGTCGCGCTCCTTCGGGCCGACGCCGCTCTGCACGAAACCGACGTCGACCGGCGCGTTCGGGTTCGACAGCCGCGCGAGGTTCTGCGCGGACCCTTCAGACGATTGGACGTCGAGCGTGACGCCGTTCTTCGCGAGGATCGCCTTGTACTTCTGCGCGGCGTTCCAGTACGTGCTGCCGGGCGGGCCGGACGAGATCACGAGCGTGGACGGCGGCGCCGGCTGGATCAGCTTGACCGCGAGCCAGACGGCCGCGGCGGCGAGCAGCACGGTCGGGCCGATCGACAGCGCGAGGTCGCGCCACGACACCGCGACGAAGCGGGCGAGGATGCGGCGGGGCGGGCGAGGGCGGGCAGGCTTCATGGGGTCGGCGGATGACGCTGGCATGACGCATCGGTGACGGTCGGGCGGTTGTCACGGGCGATGTGGATTCTCGCGGCGATGGTACCCGGTTTCACCGCGCATGCGCGAGTCGGGCGCCCGGCGCGGCGCGCCGGCGACAGCGGCGGGCGGCCGCGCGTCAAAAGCTTTGCGCTTCGGCGGGCGCTGGATTACATTGTGCGACGCAGCCGCGCCCGATTCGCGCGCGACCCGGCACGCAATGAGACCGGGCGCGTCCGGCCGGCGGCTGCCCGGCCCGGCCGGCCCGCTTTCAGCGAGCGCCGGCCGCCGGCCCGTGACGCCTCTCTCGTATCGCCGTGGAAAACACCGGCTGTCCCGCCCGTTCGCGCGCGGGCCGGCTGTTTTTGGGGGTATTCGGCCGTACTGTGCACGGCCGTTCCGGAGTGATAAGGAGATAGCATGAAGTCGATCGTGTTGAGAGCGTTGGGTGTCGCCGCCGTGGCGGCCTGTCTGTCGGGCAGCGTATATGCGCAGTCGAGCGACGCAGCGGCAACGGAAGCGCCGGCGGCCGCGACGAGCGCGCCGAAGGCCGCCGCGAAAACCGCGAAGAAGGCGAACCGCAAGCTCGGCTACGCGGTGCGCAAGGCCATTACGAAGGCAGGCGGCATCGACGTGGCGAACATCGTCGTGCGTTCGAAGGGCGGCGCGATCACGCTGGAGGGCACGGTGCCCGACCAGGCTCAGATCGACAAGGCGGAAGAGGCGGCGAAGGGCGTGAGCGGCGTGACGTCGGTCTCGAACAAGCTGACGGTTCAGCAGCAGTAACGCCGGGCGGCGGCGCGCGAGCGTCGCGCGCGCCCGTTTCCAGGCGGGCCCCGGCATGCCGGGGCCCGTTTGCGCTTCAAAGGCCGACAGCCGCGCGCGGCGCGGCGGCGGACCGATAACGATATCGAGGGGGCGGCGATGACGAAACTCGGGTGGGGCAGGCGGGTGGTGTGGGGTGCGGCGCTGGCCGCGGTCGCGATGCTCGGCGCCTGCAACGGCGACGATTCGGCCGAGCGCAACCGGTTGCCCGGCTTCGTGTCCGGCAGCGTGCGCACGACGGCCTACGACGGCGCGAGCGACGACCTGCTGACGGCCGGCCTCGGCAAGACGGGCCTCGGCACGGCCACCGCGCCCGGCTTCGCGAACGCGTCGCGGCCGACGAGCGCCGAACTGCGCCGCCTGGCCATCTGGTCGAACTACCGCGCGCTCGTCGACATGAGCGTGAATGGCGGCTATGGCCGCTTCTGGGGGCCGAACGTCGATCTCGACGGCAACGACACGCTCGGCGAAGGCAAGATCGCCGGCACCGAATATCTCGCGTATTCCGATGACGGCAGCGGCACCAAAAACGTGACGCTGCTCGTGCAGGTTCCCGCCAGCTTCGATCCGGCACAGCCCTGCATCGTCACCGCGACGTCGTCGGGCTCGCGCGGCGTGTACGGCGCGATCTCCGCGGCCGGCGAGTGGGCGCTCAAGCGCGGCTGCGCGGTCGCCTACAACGACAAGGGCGGCGGCAACGGCGCGCACGAGCTCGGCTCCGACACCGTGACGCTGATCGACGGCACGCTCGCGAACGCCGTGCTGGCCGGCACCGCGAGCCTGTTCACCGCGAACGTGACGAGCGGCGACCTCGCCGCGTTCAACAGCCGCTTCCCGAACCGCTACGCATTCAAGCACGCGCATTCGCAGCAGAATCCCGAGCAGGACTGGGGGCGCGTGACGCTGCAGTCGGTCGAGTTCGCGTACTGGGCACTCAACGAGCAGTTCGGACCGCTGATCGACGGCTCGCATCACGGCGTGCGCTATCGCGCGGGCGACATCACGACGATTGCCGCGTCGGTCAGCAACGGCGGCGGCGCGTCGCTCGCGGCGGCCGAGCAGGACAACCGCGGCTGGATTACCGCGGTGGTGGTCGGCGAGCCGCAGGTCAACGTGCGGATGGCGCCGAATGCGGTCGTGCGCACGGGCGGCCAGCCGGTGCCGTCGTTCGGCCGGCCGCTGGCCGACTACGCGACGCTCGCGAACCTGCTGCAGCCGTGCGCGGCCGCGTCGGCGTCGCTCGCCGGCGCGCCGTACCTGAGCGCGCTGCCGGCCGCGACCACGCAGTCGATCCGCACGCAGCGCTGCGCGACGCTCGCCGCGGCAGGGCTGGTGGCGGGCGCCGACACGCAGAGCCAGGCGGCCGACGCGCTCGCGCAGCTCCACGCGGCCGGCTATCTGGCCGATTCCGACCTGCTGCAGGCGCCGATGTGGGATTCGCAGGCGATTCCGGCGATCGCGGTCACCTATGCGAACGCGTACACGCGCTCGCGCGTCACCGACAACCTGTGCAACTTCAGCTTCGCGACGATCAATCCGGCGACCGGTGCGGTCGCGGCGCCTGCCACGTCGCCGATGCCGGCCGTGTTCGGCGTCGGCAACGGCGTGCCGCCGACGGCCGGCATCGACCTCGTGTTCAACAACGGCGCAGGTGTCGACCACCGGCTCGCGACGCCCGATGCGAGCTTCGCGGGCGCGGCGTGCCTGCGCCAGCTGTGGACGAACGGGATGCTCGGGATGCCCGCGAACGTCGATGCGGTGCGCGTGAACGCGAACCTGCAGGGCAAGCCGGCGATCATCGTGCAGGGCCGCAGCGACGCGCTCGTGCCGGTGAACCACGCATCGCGTGCGTATGTCGCGCAGAACGGCATCAGCGAAGCCGGGCGCAGCCGGCTCGTGTTCTACGAGGTGACGAACGGCCAGCACTTCGACGCGTTCCTGCCGGTTGCGGGCTTCGACACGCGCTTCGTGCCGGTCCACTACTACAACCTGCAGGCGCTGAACCTGATGTGGAAGCACCTGAAGAGCGGCGCGCCGCTGCCGCCATCGCAGGTGATCCGCACGGTGCCGCGCGGCGGCACGCCGGGTGCCGCGCCGGCGCTGACGAGCGCGAACCTGCCGCCGATCTCGGCCGCGCCGGGCGCGAACGCGATCACGACGGGCGCAGGCACGATCGACGTGCCGCTCTGACGGCACCCGCAGCATCGCCCCGCGAAGCCGGACAGTCGTCCGGCTTTTTTTCTTTTTGCGGCATGGAATCGGTCCCGAACGGCCATTTATCCGAATGGCGAGCGCCGTAACAAATTGTTACTTTACGGCATTAAATCCGGAACTTAATATGCGCCGGTATTTTCACTTAATTTAATAAATTCCAGATACGAGATATTCCTTTCCGTTTAGTTAATCGACCCTTTCGATTTTATTAAATCGGCTCGAGCTGCGATTGATCGTCGTTTCGCGATTAATCGGCATCTCGCCGAGGGGGATTGTTCGTCTGTTCGAAGCGGAGCGGCCTTGCCGGGCGGGCTTTGCAGGGCACGCTTTTGCCGTCGATTTTGTGCGTATGCAAATGCGCGAAATGGATTCGTATTGCTGCGGATTATTGAATTGTCGTTTGCAATGGAATTGATTCCATTGTGCGGTTGCAAAAACGTGGGTGGGGTAAATCATGCCGGTCGGTATTCGCCGATTCGGTAAAAAACTCGGAATGCGTCGCATAACGAATGCATTCCCGGTGCGGAGCGCCGGCGCAAATGATCCTTTGCGACCGGCGGTATTTATCGTTCTGTTCGAGAGGCAATAATGACGACACGGAAGTCCTTGAAAGACGGTTTCGCGCTATTCGGAACGACCTTGAGCGTGCCGCTCGCCGCAGCAGCGGCCGCGGCGCTGCTCGTCACGGGATGCGGCGGCGACGACGGGCCGAGCCCGGCTGCATCGGCCGCCGCGGCGGCCGCGACGTCCAGCGGCAGCACGCAGGCCACCACCAACGCAACGGCCGCCGCCGCGGCCGACCAGCCCTACGTCGATACCGACGTGTACGGCACCGGGCCGAACGACGCGGTCACGGATTCGACCGAAGGCGCCGCGGTCGTGCACCGCCAGGTCACGATCGGCGGCAAGACGATCAAGTACACGGCCACCACGGGGCACCTGACGACGATCGATCCGGTCACGTCGGCACCGAACGCGAAGATGTTCTACGTCGCGTACACGCAGGACAATCCGGACCCGTCGAAGCCGCGCCCGGTCACGTTCTTCTACAACGGCGGCCCCGGCTCGTCGTCGGTCTACCTGCTGCTCGGCTCGTACGGGCCGAAGCGCCTGCAGTCGTCGTTCCCGAACTTCACGCCGCCCGCGCCGTACAAGCTGCTCGACAACCCGGACAGCCTGCTCGACCGCACCGACCTCGTGTTCATCAACCCGGTCGGCACCGGTTACTCGACGGCGATCGCCCCGGCGAAGAACAAGGACTTCTGGGGCACCGACCAGGATGCGCACTCGATCGACCGCTTCATCCAGCGCTACCTGACCAAGTATTCGCGCTGGAATTCGCCGAAGTTCCTGTACGGCGAGTCGTACGGCACCGCGCGCAGCGCGGTCGTGTCGTGGGTGCTGCATGAGGACGGCATCGACCTGAACGGGATCACGCTGCAGTCGTCGATCCTCGACTACGCGAACGCGCTGTCCGCGCCGGGCACGTTCCCGACGCTCGCGGCCGATGCGTTCTACTGGAAGAAGACGACGCTCAACCCGACGCCGACCGATCTCAACGCATACATGGTCCAGGCCCGCAACTACGCGGACAACACGCTCGCGCCGCTTGCGCAGAAGCCGAACCCGCAGGACGGCGGCTTCGTCAACGTGCGACTGAACCTGAACCTGCAGACCGCGCAGCAGATGGGCGCGTACATCGGCACGGATCCGACGTCGCTGATCCAGACCTTCGGCAACCCGGCCGCGCTCGGCAACGTGCCGTCGTCGGACGACAACCCGCCGTACACGTTCTTCCTGACGCTCGTGCCGGGCACGCAGATCGGCCAGTACGACGGTCGCGCGAACTTCACGGGCAAGGGCATCGCACCGTACATCCTGCCGAACTCGGGCAGCAACGATCCGTCGATCACGAACGTCGGCGGTGCGTACACGGTGCTGTGGAACAGCTACATCAACACCGACCTCAAGTACACGTCGACGTCGTCGTTCGTGGACCTGAACGACCAGGTCTTCAACAACTGGGACTTCAGCCACACGGACCCGACCGGCGCGAACAAGGGCGGCGGCAATACGCTGTACACGGCCGGCGACCTGGCATCGACGATGAGCGTGAACCCGGACCTGAAGGTGCTGTCGGCGAACGGCTATTTCGACGCCGTCACGCCGTTCCACCAGACGGAGCTGACACTCGCGCAGATGCCGCTCGATCCGACGATCAAGGCGCAGAACCTGACGATCAAGAACTACCCGTCGGGCCACATGATCTACCTGAACGACGCGTCCCGGACCGCGCTGAAGGGCGATCTCGCCAACTTCTACGACGGCATCCTCGCGAACCGTACCGCACTGCAGCGCGTGCTGAAGCTGCAGGCGCGCACGCAGCAGCTCAAGCAGCAGAAACTGCAGCAGCAGGGGCAGTAGGCGGCGTGGGCGGCGAGTGCCGCCTGACGTGAAAAGCGCACCTGCTCATGCGTCCCGACGCTTCGGGCGCGTGCGTTGACGATGCCGCAGAAGTGCCTCGCGATGCCCCGGAGTCATGGACTTCCGGGGCATCGTCTCGTCTGACGATGCACGCCGGCCGCAAGTCGCGGGTGACGGCGTCGCATCGTCCTTAAAAGGGGGATGAACAGCCCTCTATTGAGGATTTTTGTGGGCCTGCAGGTATTCAGACGGTCGGCACGGCGGGCGTTTGCCGTCAAGGGCGGCGAGAAGCCGCTTACGCGAGAATGAGCCGCACGCCGACCGCGACGAGCGTCGAGGCGAGCAGGTTGCGCAGCAGCCGCTCGGGCGCGCGCGCCGACAGCAGGCTGCCGAGCACGATGCCCGGCAGCGAGCCGAGCAGCAGCGACAGCAGCATCGACCAGTCGACCGAGCCGAGCAGCCAGTGGCCCATGCCGGCGACCAGCGTGAGCGGTACGGCGTGCGCGATGTCGGAACCGACGATGCGGGTCGTCGCGAGCATCGGATACAGCAGCAGGAGCACGGTGACGCCGATCGCGCCGGCGCCGACCGACGTCATCGACACGAGCACGCCGAGCACGGCGCCCGTCAGCACGGTCGACCACAGCGTGCGCGCGGGGCTCGGCGCGAGCGGGTTGCGCGCGGCGAACGCGGTGAGTTGCGGCCGGAAGATCAGCGCGAGCGACGTGAGCAGCAGCGCGATGCCGAGCACGAGCTGGATCATCCGCGCGGTGCCCGGCGTGTTCATCCCGTGCGTATGCAGCCACCACAGCGTGACGGCTGCGGCCGGGACGCTGCCCGCCGCGAGCCGGAGCGTGATGCGCCAGTCGATCGATCCCTTCAGGCCGTGGACGAGCGTGCCGGTGGCCTTGGTCGCGGCCGCGTACAGCAGGTCGGTGCCGACCGCCGTCGCAGGGTGCACGCCGAACAGCAGCACGAGGATCGGCGTCATCAACGAACCGCCGCCGACGCCCGTCAGGCCGACGAGAATGCCGACGAACAGGCCGGACAGGGAGTACAGCAGATCGATATGGGGAAGCGACATCGGAACCAGGCGGTTATGCGGTGTTCGGGGCGGCGCGTGGCCGTGGCGCGCGCGTCAAAGTCCGCCATTGTCGCAAAAGTGACGCGTCAACGTACGACTGCGTTAAAAATCGGCCGGGAAGGCCGGCGCGGCGGCCGGCAGGACAACGGCGAAACGGGCGTTTGAATGGCAGTGCGGCCGATGGATGGCCGTCGGACCGGAACGCATGGCGAATCCGCCGCGCGCCGCGCCCGGCAAGCGAAAAAAAGGGCGCGACAGTGCGCGCCCCGGTTCGACCGCTGCTGCCGTCGCTCAGTGCATCGCGGGGCCGACGCTTTCGACGGTTGCCTGCCGCCGGATGCGCAATGCGAGGCCGATCAGCGCGGCCACGGCGGCGAACACCGCGCCGAACGCGAATGCCGCGTGGTAGCCGCCGTTCAGCGCGGCGAGCGGCGCGGCCTGCGCTGCCCCGAGCGCATCGGTGCGGGCGGTCGCGAGGCTCGCGAGCACCGCGAGGCCGAGCGCGCCGCCCATCATGAACGCGGTGTTGACGATCCCCGACGCCAGCCCCGAATCGGCCGGGTCGACGTCGCTCATCGCGGCGAGCAGCACCGGGTTGAACGCGATACCCGCGCCGATGCCGAGCAGCGTCATGCCGGGCAGCACGTGCCACACGAAGCCGCCGTCGACCGGCGCGCGGGAGAACAGCGCGAGGCCGCAGGCCGCGATCAGCAGGCCGGCCGTGATCGGGCCGCGGATGCCGAAGCGCATCACGATCCGCGCCGACAGCCCGAGCGAGAACGCGGCCATGATCAGGTTCGCCGGCAGGAACGCGAGCCCGACCTGCAGCGGCCCGTATTGCAGCACGCGCTGCATGTACAGCGCCGACAGGAAGAACCACGCGAACATCGCGGCTGCCCACAGCACGGCGATCACGTTCGCGAGCGCGACGTTGCGCGCGGCGAACAGCGAGAGCGGCATCAGCGGATGCGCGGTGCGCGCCTCGATCGCGATGAACAGTGCGAGCAGCACGGCGGCCGCGCCGATCAGCGCGACCGTCTGCGCCGACAGCCAGCCGGCCTCGTTGCCGCCGACGATCCCGTAGACGGCCAGCATCAGCGACGCGGTCACGGTAAGCGCCCCCGCGACGTCGAGCCGCGCGGCGCCGGCCGGCGCACGCATGCGCGGCAGCAGCGCGGCGCTCATCGCATAGACCGCGATGCCGATCGGCAGGTTGACGAGGAAGATCCAGTGCCACGACAGCGAACTCGTCAGCAGCCCGCCGAGCAGCACGCCGATGCTGCCGCCGCCCGCGCACACGAAGCCGTACACGCCCATCGCGCGTGCGCGCTCGCCGGGTTCGGTGAAGAGATTCATGATCAGCGACAGCGACACGGCCGACACCACCGCGCCGCCGAGCCCCTGCACCGCGCGCGCGGCGATCAGCATCGTCTGCGATTGCGCGAGGCCGCATGCGAGCGACGCGAGCGTGAACACGACGAGGCCCGCGAGAAACATGCGCCGCTGGCCGTACAGGTCGCCGAGCCGGCCGCCGAGCAGCAGGCAGCCGCCGAACGTCAGCAGGTACGCGTTGACGACCCACACGAGGGCCGTTTCGGTGAAATGGAGGTCGGTGCTGATCGACGGCAGCGCAACGTTCACGATCGTGCTGTCGAGCACGATCATCAGTACGCCGAGGCAGAGGACGATCAGCGCGTACCAGCGCTTCCCGCCGTGGATCCCGTGGGTCATGGGGCTGCAACCTTCTGATGGTTGTTCGAAGGATGCATTGTAGAGGTCAAGGACGCGGGCTTCCTGCCGGTTTGTGGCAGGAGCGGCGCGTAGTGGCAAGCCCGCGGAAAGGCGCGCCGCAAGCTTGGGAAGGCGTTGCGCGTTACGGGCGCGCCGGCAGTTCGCAGCCGTCAGGGCCGCAGGCCGCGGCGTCGGCGCCGTCGAGTTCGACGATGCCGTCGCGCCACGCCTGGTCGAGCGCCTGCGCGAATGCGTCGGCCGGCTGGGCGCCCGACACCGCATAGCGGCCGCCGAACACGAACAGCGGCACGCCGCGCCCGCCGATCTGCGCGGCGCGCGCGATGTCGGCTTCGACTTCGTCGCGGTATGCATCGCTGCGCAGCACGGCTTCGACGGCCGTGCGCTCGAGCCCGGCTTCGACCGCGAATTCGGTCAGCTCCGCGTGATCGAACAGCGAGCCGTGTTCGCAGAAATACGCGCGGTACAGCCGTTCGGTCAGCGCGTGCGCTCGGCCCGTCGCTTCCGCGAGCTTCACGAGACGGTGGCCGTCGAGCGTGTCGCCGACGAGCGTGCCGGGCAGGTCGTAGCGCAGCCCGACGCTCGCGGCCGCATCGGTCACCTGGCGCAGCATCTGGTCGACCTGTGCGGGCGACATCCGGTATTTGCCTGCGAGCATCACCTCGACCGGCTCGACGGGTTGGCCGGGCATCAGCCGGTATGCGCGCAGCGCGACGTCGACGCGGTCGGCGTGCGCGAACGCCGCCAGCGCCTCGTCGAAGCGGCGCTTGCCGATCCAGCACCACGGGCAGATCAGGTCGGACCAGATTTCGACGGTCAGGGTCGGGCGGGCAGTCGGGGCGGGAGCGGTCGTCATGGGCGGTCCAGGGCGGCAAAAAAGTGTAACCGGGACTATATCACTTTATGCATCGACGCTTGGTCGCAGCCGTGCCCGCGCGGCGGGGTCCGGCCCGACGTATCACGAAGCATAGGCACGGAAACCGCGGCGCGGTAGCGATGACCGGCGCCGGCCGTCGCCGCGATCGGCCGCTTACGCGTCGCCTTGCGTTTCCTTCAGGTGCTTGAGGTGCTTGTAGACGGTCGCGCGCCCCATCCCGAGCACGTTCGCGACGTAGTTCGCCGCGCTCTTGCCGCGGAACGCGCCTTCCGCGTACAGCGCCTCGACGAGTTCGCGCCGGTGTTCGCGCGTGAGCCCGTTCAGTCCGACCTGCCGCTCGCGCAGCCAGCCGTGCAGGAACGTGTTGATGCGCTCCTGCCAGTCGTCGCGGAACAGTTCGTCGGGCTGGGCGACGACGCCCGCGCCCTTGATGAACAGGTCGAGCGTCGTACGGACCTCGTCGAACACCGCGATGTTGAAGTTGATGCACATCATCCCGGCCGGGTGGCCTTCGTCGTCGAACAGCACGTTGCTGACGCAGCGCATCCGCCGGCCGTCCCAGTTCAGCTTCTCGTACGGGCCGATCACGCGCTCGCGTGCGGAATGATCGATCTCCTCGAGCGCGGAATCGTCGCCGACCTCGCGCTTCGACAGGTTGTTCGCGAGATACAGCACGGTCTGGTCGTGCAGGTCGTGGATCACGACCTCCGCGTACGGGAAGAACATTGCGGCGATACCGTCGGCGATCGGCGCATAGCGGGTGAGCAGCAGGTCTTTGACGGGGGATTGCTTCTTGCGCATCGGTGTCGCGATCTCGGGTGGGCGGAGGCCGGGCGGCGCGTCGGGCCGGCGTGCGGGCGCACCGGTGGCCGGCATGCCCGTGCGCCCGCGCGCGGCTGCCGCGGCGGTTGCGCCATTGTATCGGCCCCGCGTGCGCGTGCCGCTCATGCGCGCGTCAGGTGCGTGTACAGCGCGTGCGCGATCGCGATGTCCTCCAGCCCGAGGCCGATCGACCGGAAGAACACGTGACGCGTGCGCGACGGCGCCGCGCAGGTGCCGGCGACGAGCGTGGGCAGGTCGCCGACGATCCGCCCGGCCTCCCAGCCGTGGTCGGCCGCCGCGATCTGCATCTCGCCGGCGCTGGCGGGCGTCGTGTGGCGGTAGTCGCAGTAGACGTCCATGTCGGGCAGCCAGGCGGGCGGGATTTCGTGCGCGCGCGCGACGTTCGTGCTGATCGACGTGACGAGCGTCGGGCGCGTGAGCATCCCGTCGCCGAGCACGGGCGTGCCCGACGACGTGCACAGCATCACGACGTCCGCGTCGCGCACGCAGGCTTCGATGCTCGCCGCCGCACGGGCGCGCGGATCGAGTTCGGCGAGCTTCGCCTGCTGTGCCGCATCGCGGGCCAGCGCGGGCGAGTACACGCGAATCGTCTCCCAGTCGCGCAGCGCCGCCGTGTGCCGCAGGTGCGCGAGACCGACCGTGCCCGCGCCGACGATCGCCAGGCGGCGCGCATCGCGCGGCGCGAGGCAGTCGACCGCGAGCGCCGTCGTGCCGGCCGTGCGTTCGATCGTCAGCAGCCCCGCGTCGCACCACATCAGCGGCTGGCCGGTCTGCATCGACATCAGCGCGGTCCAGGCGGTGACGATTGGTCTCCCGTCGGGCTTGCCGCCCGTCACGATGTACGGCGACAGTTTCGCGCCGAACACCTGCGCATCGGCGAGCGCGCCGAGATACGTGATGAAGTCGCCGGCCTGGCCGGGAAACAGCGTGAGCGTCTGCGGCGGCTGCACCGCGCACGCCGCGGCGAGCGACGCGAACATGCGGCGCAGCGTGCCGAGCACGTCGAGCGACGGCAACGCCGCGCGCACGGCGGCTTCGTCGACGGTCAGCGGCAGGGTCGGGACGGTTTGCGTCATGGGGACATCTCCGGTCGGGGCTGGACAGAACTGTCTCGAAAGACGGTGTCCGGCAATGTTCGTGATGGACGAAAAGTCTAATATAGACAAACGAAGTCTGGAGAATTTTTCTTTTTCGAGACTGGATTACGCCGCGATTTTTGAGAAAAGTGTCGGTAAATCAAAGGCATATATCGTGGAGTGCAGAAATTTCGATCTGGCTCGACAGCGCACGATTCTCGTAACCCCTATAGTCTAGAGTAGACTTTAAGTCTATATTTCGCCTGCAGGACACGGCACGTCGCCTGGCGGCTGCTGCCTGCATCGAATGCCGATCGGGCGCCTGTCCGACGGCGTCGTGCGACCGATCTTCCTCGCCTCAATCCGGAACAGAAGGACCGTCATGAACTGGAAGCTTTCCCTTTGCGCCGCTGCGGCGCTCGCGTGCGCGGCCGTCACGGCCCATGCGGAACAGACCACGCTGCGCTTCGGCATCGAAGCCGCCTATCCGCCGTTCGAGAGCAAGACGCCGGCCGGCCAGCTGCAGGGTTTCGACGTCGACGTCGGCAACGCGGTGTGCGCGAAGCTGAACATGAAGTGCGTGTGGGTCGAGAATGCGTTCGACGGGTTGATTCCGGCGCTGCAGGCGCGCAAGTTCGACGCGATCAATTCGGCGATGAACATCACCGCGAAGCGCAAGCAGAGCATCGACTTCACGCCGGCGATCTATGTGGTGCCGATCGTGATGGTCGCGAAGCACGGCTCGCCGCTGCGGCCCGACGTCGCGAGCCTGCGCGGCAAGCACGTCGGCGTGCTGCAGGGTTCGTCGCAGGAGGATTTCCTGAAGGCGCACTGGGCCAATGCGGGCGTGGCCGTCGTGTCGTACCAGGATCAGGACCAGATCTACACCGATCTCGTCGCGGGGCGGCTCGACGCGGCCGTGCAGGAAGCGCAGACCGCGCAGGACGGGTTCCTCGACAAGCCGGCCGGCCGCGACTACCAGATCGTCGGCGACGCGCTGAAGGATCCGGCGACGCTCGGCGAAGGCACGGGCTTCGG
Organism: Burkholderia sp. BCC1972; assembly: GCF_905339605.1. Taxonomy (NCBI): domain Bacteria; kingdom Pseudomonadati; phylum Pseudomonadota; class Betaproteobacteria; order Burkholderiales; family Burkholderiaceae; genus Burkholderia; species Burkholderia sp. BCC1972. Next base: position 217,219 of record NZ_CAJPGH010000005.1, read on the forward strand.
GATGCGCAAGAACGACAAGGCGCTGCAGGCGAAGATCGTCGGCGCGCTCGACGCGCTGAAAAAGGACGGCACGCTGAGCGCGCTGTCGCAGAAGTACTTCAAGCGCGACATCATCGCGAAGTAAGCACCGCCGCGCGCCGGCCGCGGGGTCGGCGCGCGGCGCATCGAATCTCGACGCAGGACGGGGAACCATGGATTTCGACGTCATCGTTCTGGGGGCCGGCATCGTCGGCGTGTCGTCGGCGCTGCACCTGCAGGATCGCGGGCTGCGCGTCGCACTCGTCGACCGGCGCGCGCCCGGCGAGGAAACCAGCCACGGCAATGCCGGGCTGATCGAGCGCTCGTCGGTCGTGCCGTACGCGTTTCCGCGCCGGCTCGGCACGCTGCTGCGCTACGCGCGCAACCGCTCGGTCGATCTGTACTGGGATTACCGCGCGCTGCCCGCGTATGCCGGCTGGCTCGCGCGGTTCTGGCGCGAATCGTCGCCGCAGCGGCTCGCCGTCGCCGCGCGCGACCTGCTGCCGCTCGTCGCGGCGAGCGTGGTCGAACACGACGCGCTGCTCGCGCGTACCGACGCCCAGCCGCTCGTGCACGACGGCGGGTGGATCGAGGCGTTCCGTTCGCCCGCGCTGTTCGACGCGCAAGCGGGCGCGCAGCAGCGCGTGGCCGACGCGCACGGGCTGCGGATGGCCGTGCTCGACGCGCGTGCGCTGCGCGATCTCGAGCCCGGCATCGGCGACGCATTCTGCGGCGCCTTCCACTGGCAGGACCCGAAGACCGTATCGAGCCCGGGCGGGCTGACCAAGGCCTACGCGCGGCTGTTCGAGCGCGACGGCGGCACGTTCGCGTGCGGCGATGCGAAGACGCTCGTACAGGTGGACGGCGGCTGGCAGGTCGGGTCCGAACACGGGCCGATTTCGGCACGTTCGGCCGTGGTCGCGCTCGGGCCGTGGTCCGATCACGTGTTCGCGCCGCTCGGCTACCGCATTCCGCTGCGCGCGAAGCGCGGCTACCACATGCATTACCGGCCGACGCGCACGCCGCTGAGCGTGCCCGTGTGCGATACCGAGGAAGGCTTCGTCGTCGCGCCGATGGAGGGCGGCCGCCTGCGGCTCACGACGGGCGTCGAGATCGCGCTGCGCGGCGCGCCGCCGACCGGCGTGCAGCTCGCGCGGGCCGAACCGCTGGCGCGCGACGCGTTCGGCATCGGCGAGCGGCTCGATCCCGAGCCGTGGCTCGGGATGCGGCCGTGCACGCCCGACATGCGTCCGGTGATCGGGCCCGCGCCGCGCCATCGCCATCTGTGGTTCGCGTTCGGCCATGCCCACCACGGGCTCACGCTCGGCCCCGCGACCGGGCGCCTGCTCGCTGAAATGATGACGGGCGCGCCGACCTATATCGATCCCCATCCGTACCGGCCCGCGCGCTTCGGCTGACCGGCGGCGAGGCGAGGCAGCGCCTGCCGCCGCCTTGCGTTGCCGCCTGTATGCCGATCGCTTGACGGCATTCACAGTATTTCATTTTGCTATCCGGATAATCGAAAGCCACGCGATCGGAAATGGTCTGCGTAATCGGCAAGAAAGATAATCGCGAAATAAAGAAAATCGGTAAATCCGCGATTTATCAATGCATTTTCATATTGCTGAAATGCGTAATGGGCAGCCGGCCCTGATGGTGTGGCGCACCATCTCGATCAGGTGTTCCGGCGTTACGTGGAATGTACCGGAACACGTTACTACGGGGCTCGCAAACGTTACGTTACATCCGTGCTTCACGGGCCTTTTTCATCAGACGATTGAGGTCCGTCAACCCGTCGCAACCCGTGAATTTCGTCCGAAATCGATTAAAAAATCGTTATTGCAGAAAAATCGACAGACAAATCAATCCGTTTTTTGAATTGGCACGCTTCGTGCAATCCGTCCCCATGCTTTATCAACGTAGTGCCAACCGAGATGGGGAAAATAACGATGGGACACAATTTCAAATTGACGGGTGTGGCGCTGTCGGTCGCGACGGTGTTCGGGGTACTGGCTTCGGGTTCCGCGATGGCGGGCGCCCTCGATTCGCTGCCGATCCCGCAAGTGATCGTCAACCCGCCGACGAACAGCGTGTCGGTCGGGCTGGTCGCCACGGGTACGTCGCCGCTGGGCTCGATCACCGTGACGGCGGGCGGGTCGGGTGCGATCCAGACGTCGCTCGGCGATCCGGGACAAGTGCTGTCGGGCGCCGTGGGGGCGGTGACAGGCGCACTGGGTGGTGGCGGCACGGTGCAGCCGCTCGCGCCGGTCCAGGGTGTGTTGAACCAGGTGACGGGTGCGCTCAATGGCGGCAACCCGGCAGGTGCGTTGACCGGTGCGCTGAATACGGCGACGGGGACGCTGAGCAATGCGGTTGGCACCGTGACGGGTGCGCTGGGTAACGTCGGCGGTGGATCGAACCCGCTGGCGCCGGTGCAGGGTGTGGTGAATCAGGTGACGGGTGCGCTGGGTGGTGGCAATCCGGCCGGCGCGCTGACGGGTGCGCTGGGCGAGGTGACCGGTGCACTGGGCGGTATCGGCGGCGGTGCGAATCCGCTGGCGCCGGTCCAAGGCGTGGTGAATCAGGTGACGGGCGCGCTCGGCGGCGGCAATCCGGCCGGTGCACTGACCGGTGCGCTCAATACGGCGACTGGCGCGCTGAGCAATGCGCTCGGCACCGCAACGGGGGCGCTGGGCGGTATCGGTGGTGGTTCGAATCCGCTGGCACCGGTTCAAGGCGTGGTGAATCAGGTCACGGGTGCGCTCGGCGGCGGCAACCCGGCAGGCGCGCTCACGGGCGCACTCGGCACGGTGACGGGCGCGCTGGGCGGTATCGGCGGCGGCTCGAACCCGTTGGCGCCGGTGCAAGGCGTCGTGAACGGTGTCACCGGCGCGCTTGGCAGCGGCAACCCGGCAGGCGCACTGACCGGCGCACTCGGCACGGTGACGGGCGCGCTGGGCGGTATCGGCGGTGGCTCGAACCCGTTGGCGCCGGTGCAAGGTGTCGTGAATCAGGTGACGGGTGCGCTCGGTGGCGGCAACCCGGCAGGCGCACTGACCGGCGCACTCGGCACGGTGACGGGCGCGCTGGGCGGTATCGGCGGCGGCTCGAACCCGTTGGCGCCGGTGCAAGGTGTCGTGAACGGTGTCACCGGCGCGCTTGGCAGCGGCAACCCGGCAGGCGCACTGACCGGCGCACTCGGCACGGTGACGGGCGCGCTGGGCGGTATCGGCGGCGGCTCGAACCCGTTGGTGCCGGTGCAAGGTGTCGTGAATCAGGTGACGGGTGCGCTCGGTGGCGGCAACCCGGCAGGCGCGCTGACTGGCGCACTGGGCACGGTCACGGGTGCGTTGGGCGGTATCGGCGGTGGCTCGAACCCGCTGGCACCGGTGCAAGGCGTTGTGAATCAGGTGACGGGCACGTTGGGCGGTATCGGCGGCGGCTCGAATCCGCTGGCGCCGGTCCAGGGCGTCGTGAACCAGGTAACGGGCGCGCTCGGCGGCGGCAACCCGGCAGGCGCACTGACCGGCGCACTCGGCACGGTGACGGGCGCACTGGGTGGCCTCGGCGGCGGTTCGAACCCGATCACGCCGATCCAGAACATCGTCAACCAGGTCACGGGTACGCTCGGCAGCGGCAACCCGACCGGCGCGCTGAGCAACGCGGTCAACACGATCACGGGCTCGCTCGGCAACCTTGGCGGCGCAGGGAGCCCGCTGGCACCGGTGCAAGGCGTCGTCACGCAGCTCGCAGGCACGCTCGGCAACGGCAATCCGGCCGGTGAACTGACGAACGCGCTGAACTCGGTGACGGGGGCGCTCAGCGGCGCGAATCCGCTGGCGCCGGTGCAAGGCGTCGTGAACCAGGTCGTCGGCACGTTGTCGGGTGCAGGCGGCAGCCCGATCACGCCGATCACGAACCTCGTCAATGGCCTGCAGAACGCGCTGCCCGGCGGCAATCCGGCCGGTGCGCTGACCGGTGCGCTCGGCTCGGTGACGGGCGCGCTCGGCAACCTCGGCGGCTCGAACCCGCTGGCGCCGGTGCAGGGTGTCGTCAACCAGGTCGTCGGCACGCTCGGCGGCAGCAACCCGGCCGGCACGTTGAGCAACGCGGTCGGCGCGGCCACGGGCGCACTCGGCAACGCGGTCGGCTCGGTTACAGGCGCGCTTGGCGCGCTGGGCGGCTCGAATCCGCTGGCGCCGGTGCAGGGCGTCGTCAACCAGGTGGTCGGCACGCTCGGCGGCGGCAATCCGGCCGGTGCACTGACCGGCGCGCTGAACTCGGTGACGGGCGCACTCGGCAGCCTCGGCGGCTCGAACCCGCTGGCGCCGGTGCAAGGCGTCGTCAACCAGGTCGTCGGCGCGCTGTCGGGCGCGGCGGGCAACAGCCCGATCGCACCGATCACGAACCTCGTGAACGGCCTGACGGGCGGCAGCAACCCGGCCGGCGCACTGACCGGTGCACTCGGTTCGGTAACGGGCGCACTCGCGAGCGGTCCGGCGGCACTCGGCCAGGCGGCCGGCGCGCTGTCCGGCGCGGCCGGCTCGACGGCAGCGGCAGGCGGCAGCCTGCTCGGCGCGGGCGCGAACGCGGCCGGCGGCACGGCGGGCGCAGTCGGCTCGCTGCTGACGACGGGTGCCAACTCGACGGCGACGGTCGTCAATGCGGTCGGCACGTCGGTGGGTACGGCGCTCGGTTCCGCGCCGAGCCTGTCGGTGACGCCGCATTCGGGCAACGGCTCGCCGAACAACCCGCTCGCACCGGTGACGACGCTGCTCCAGTCGCTGACCGGCGCACTGCCGAAGTAACCGGCCGGCCCCGCACGGCGGCGCCGCATCGGCCGCCGTGCGCGACGGTCGTGCCATACGGGTCGCGCAACGCGGCATGACAGCGATGTCATGCCGCGTTGTCTTTTCGGGCTTCCCGCTGTCTTTCGTCGCATGAATGACCGCCGCCGATCGTTGCGGCGCAGCATGGAATAACCGATTCCCGCCGTCCGTTTACCTACCGAGTTCCAGCACGGCCGGCGGGATAATGGTTGCAACGAAACCGATCGTCCCGTCCGGCGGTGCGTGCCATGAGGTCCTGCCAAGGAGAACGGGAATGAAGCGGATACTTTTTGCCGCCGCGCTGACGGCGGCGATCGTGCGGCCGGCGGCCGCGGAACCGCCGCAGGTCGGCGACGGGAAACTGGTCGACGAGGCGCACATGACGCTTTACGTGTTCGATCGCGACGCGCCGGGCAAGAGCGCGTGCGACAGCGCATGCGCGGCGAACTGGCCGCCCGCGATCGCGGACGCGTACGACAAGGCATCGGGCGCACTGAGCCTCGTCGCGCGCGACGACGGCAAGAAGCAATGGGCGTACCGCGGGCGCCCGCTGTATCGCTGGAAGATGGACCGCAAGGCCGGCGATGCGGGCGGCGACGGGATCGGCGGCATGTGGCACGTCGCGCGCCCGTGACCGCGCGGCGACGCTGATGCGCAAGGCTTCCTGATGAGCTACGAATCGGATCTGCTGGTGTGGCTGCCGCATCTCACGCGCTATGCGCGTGCGCTGACGGGCGACCGCGCGTGGGCGGACGATCTCGTGCAGGACACGCTCGAGCGTGCGCTGAACCGGCCGCCGCGCGATGGAGGCAACCTGCGCGCGTGGCTGCTGACGTTGTTGCGGCACCGTTTCATCGACCAGTTGCGCGCGCGGCACGAGATCGCGGTCGACGACGCCACCGCACCCTGGCAGACGATGGCCGCGCCGGCCGGCGAGATCGGCGGGCTGGTGCTGCGCGACGTGCAGCGCGCGCTGTACCGGCTGCCGGTCGAACAGCGCGAGGTGTTGCTGCTGGTCGCGCTTGAAGAGTTGAGCTATCGCGATGCCGCACAGGTGCTCGGCGTACCGGTGGGCACGGTGATGTCGCGGCTCGCGCGGGCGCGCGCGCAGATGCGCGCACTGCTGTCGGACGAGCCGTCGTCGCACGGCACGGCCGCGTTACGGGTGATCGGGAAAACATGATGGACGATCCGCACAAGCCATCGAACGAGCGGGATGACGACGCGTCGGCGCAGCTGCTGTCCGCATTGCTGGACGGCGAGCTGTCCGGGCACGAGCAGCGCGAGATGCTCGAGCGCCTGCGCTCCGATCCGGAGGAAGCCGAACGATTCGCGCATTACCGCGCGCAGCGCGACGCGCTGAAAGCACTGTTCCCGCTGCCGGGCGCGGTGCCCGCGCTGTTCGTGCAGCGCCGCGCGCCGCGCCGTCGTGCATTCGCGTATGCGTGCGCGGCGCTGGCGGCCGGGTTCTTGATCGGCGTGGCGCTGCATGCGGGTTGGATGGCATTCGGCAGCGATCCGGCGTTCGCCGCGCGCGCCGATGTCGCATATGCCGTGTACGCAGCCGATCGCGAGCATCCGGTCGAGGTCGGCGCGGGCGATCGCGCGCAGCTTGCCGCGTGGTTGTCGGCGCGCGTCGGGCGGCCCGTGCGCGCACCGTCGCTCGACGAATACGGCTACGTGCTGCTGGGCGGCCGGTTGCTCCCCGGCGATCGCGGGCCGGCCGCGCAGTTCATGTACCAGCGCGCGGACGGCGCGCGCGTGACGCTGTACGTGACCGCCTACGATGCGCGGCATCTCGCGCCGCAGTCGATGTCGGCCGACGGCCGCTACACGTATTTCTGGTCGGATCGCGGCATCGGCTACGCGTTGTCCGGCCGCGGCGACGAACGGCGGCTGCGCGAGCTCGCGATCGAGGCGTGCGGCGCGCTCGGCGGCTCGACCGACGCGTGGAGGAGCTGACGCGCGACGCCGGCAGGGAGTCCAGGCGATGAAGACGACGATGACGAAGGTGCTCGTGCAGGTGGCGCTCGCGGCGGCCGCGACCACCGCGCGGGCGGAAGGCGAGGCGCCCGTGCGCGTGCCGGTCGACGCCGACGGCGTGCAGCGGGTTGCCATCGTCGGCGGCAGCTATTTCTTCCGGCCGAACCATGTGATCGTGCGCGCGCACGTGCCGGTCGAGCTGACCGTGTCGGCCGAGCCCGGTGTCGTGCCGCACAGCTTCGAGATCGATGCGCCGCCGCAGGCCGGCATCGCGGTGCGTACCGAGCTCGGCACGACGCCGAAGACGTTCCGCTTCACGCCGGCGCAACCGGGCCGGTTCGCCTACTATTGCACGCATCGGCTGCTGTTTTTCAGGAGCCATCGCGAGCGCGGGATGGAAGGCGCGCTCGATGTCGAGGCGGCGCCGTGATCGCCGCGTTGCTGGCCGCGAGCCTGATAGGAGCGAGCATGACAGCCGACCCCGTGACCGTCGCCCAGGCGCATTTCGACCATGTCCGCTCGTACCGCGCGACGATCCGCTCGTCGGCGCGCAGCGGCGAGCACACCGAAATCCGCTACGCCTACCTGAAACCGGGCTTCGTCCGGATGGATTTCGTGTCGCCGCATCACGGCGCGGTGCTTGCGTACGATCCCGGCGACGGCAAGGTGCGGCTGCGCCCGTTCGGCGCGCACGCGCCGCCCGCGCTGACGCTGTCGCCGTCCAATCCGCTCGTGCGCGACCGCAGCGGCCACCGCGTCGACCGGTCGGACGTCGGCGAACTGCTGCGCAACGTGCATGCGCTGCAGCAGGGCGGCGCGACGGTGACCGAGGGCGAGGAGGCCGTCGGCGGCCGGACGGCGCTGCGCGTATCGGTCACCGGTGCGCCCGCGCACGTGGTCGACGGCGTGCATCGCTACCGGCTGTGGCTGGACGCCGAGGACGGTTTTCCGCTGAAGGTCGTCAGCTTCGCCGGCGATGACGACGTGCCGCTCGAAACCGTGACGCTCGACGACGTGGAAATCGACGTTGCGTTTCCCGAGCGCTTCTTCACGCCCTGACCGATGCACTGATCCGTTCTCCTGATGGACATGCCGGAGGCTGCATGGCGGAATACCGATTCTCGACGACGTGGCGCGTGGACGCCCCGCTCGCGGCGGTCTGGGACGCGATCTACCAGGTCGACCGCTGGCCCGACTGGTGGAAGGGCGCCGTCCGCACCGTCGAGCTCGAGCATGGCGACGTGCGCGGCGTCGGCGCACTGCATCGGTACACGTGGAAGGGCGCGTTGCCGTACCGGCTGACCTTCGACATGCGCGTGCGGCGCGTCGAGCGGCTGCATGCGCTCGAAGGCCGCGCGAGCGGCGCGATCGAAGGCGACGGACGCTGGTCGTTCGCCTGCGACGGCGTGCGCACCGTCGTGCGCTACGACTGGCACATCCGCACGCAGGTGCGCTGGATGAACTGGCTCGAGCCGCTCGCGCGCCCGCTGTTCCGCTGGAATCACGACGTCGTGATGCGCGAAGGCGCGAAGGGGCTCGCGCGCTTGCTGGCTGCGGCCGTCGAGACGGATGGCCGGATCTTCCGGCCGCTGTCGGGCGCGGGCTGCGCCGATGCGTAGTGACTTATAGCGACGCGTGACGACGGTCCGCGCCGCTCAGCGCGCGTACGCCATCACCGCGCCGTCCACGGCCAGCGCGACGCGCTCGCCGACGGCCGGGCACCGGTGTCCCGGCACGCGGATCCGCACGAGCACGTCGCGATCGGCATCGAGGCGCGCGAGCACGTCGGCATCCTGGCCCGCGAACTGCGCGGCTTCGACGCGCGCCGTATGGCCGCGCGCCGTGTCGACCTGCGTGACCGGCGCGATGCCGATCTGCTCGGGACGCAGCATCGCGTCGGCCGGCCCGTCGGGCAGCGGCGCGACGAGCGGCAACTCGCCGAGCGCACAGGCGATGCGCGTATCGCGTACGTGGCCCGCGAGCAGCACGGCCTGCCCGACGAACGACGCGACGTCGCGCGTGACGGGCTGCCGGTACAGCGTCTGCGGCGCGGCCGTCTGCACGAGCCTGCCTTGCCACATCACCGCCACTTCGTCGCCGAGCGTCATCGCCTCGGGCTGGTCGTGCGTGACGAGCACCGACGTCGCGCCGGCCGCGGCGAGCGCGTCGGCCACTGCGCTGCGCGTTTCGTGGCGCAGCGACGTGTCGAGCGCGGAGAACGGTTCGTCGAGGATCACGAGCGACGGCTCGGGCGCAAGCGCACGCGCGAGTGCCACGCGCTGCTGCTGGCCGCCGGATAGCTGCTGCGGTGCGCGGGGCGCGTACGACGCGGGCAGCCCGACCATCTCGAGCAGTTCGTCGACGCGATGATGGCGCCGCCGCGCCGCGCGCGGCAGCCCGAACGCGATGTTGTCGGCTACCGACAGGTGCGGAAACAGCGCGCCTTCCTGCGGCACGTAGCCGATCCGGCGCCGTTCGGGCGGCAGGTGCACGTCGGGCGCGGCCACGCGGCGCCCGTCGATCTCGACGATGCCGCGCTCGGCGCGCTCGAAGCCGCACAGCACGCGCAGCAGCGTGGTCTTGCCGCTGCCGGACGGGCCGAGCAGCGCGAGGCGCGAGCCGCGCCGCACCGTGAGGTCGATGTCGTGCAGGACGGTATGCGATCCGAACGATTTGGACAGGCCGTGGATGCGTAGTTCGCTCATGGGCGGTTCCGGGAAAAAAGGCGGCGCTCAGTCGCGCACCGACGCGCGGCCGAGCAACAGGAACAGCAGGCCCGATGCGCCGAGCGACAACGCAACGAGCAACGCCGCATACGGCGCCGCGGCCGCGAACGCGAGCGTCGCCGTATCGCTCCACACCTGCGTCGCGAGCGTGCGCGTACCGATCGGCGACAGCAGCAGCGTCGCGTTGAGTTCCGTCACGACCGAGATGAACACCATCGTCGCGGCCGCGCCGAGGCCGGGCGCCGCGAGCGGCAGCACCACGTGCACGAGTGTCGCGCGCCAGCCGAGGCCGAGCGAGCGGGCGGTTTCCTCGAGCCGGACCTGCACGTGCGACAGCGCCGCGCGCACGCTCACCACCGCGAGCGGCAGGAACAGGATCGCGTACGCGGCGACGAGCGCCGGCGCGCTCTGGTAGAGCGGCTGCAGCAACCGCACCGTGATCGACACGATCGCGAGCGCGACGACGATGCCCGGCACGCCCTGCACGGTCATTGCGGTGCGTTCGAGGAGCGTCGCGACGCGGCTCGGGTGGCGGACCAGCAGGAACGCGAGCGGCAGCGCGAGCAGCGTCGTGACGGCTGCCGCCGCGAGGCCGTAGCCGCCTGAAGCGAGCGTGGCCTGCCACAGCAGTTCGGGCGACACGTCGGCCGGCGTGACGGCGGCCGCACCTTGCTGCGTGAGCCAGTAGCCGATCATCGCGAGCGGCACGCCGAGCGTCGCGGCCGCGAGCGCGGCGAACGCGACGGCGACGGGGCCGCGCAGCGTGCCGAGCGGATAGCGCATCGCGACGCGGCGCGCGGCGCGGTGCGTATGGCCGTAGCGCGCATGGCCGCGCGCCCGTGCCTCGATCGCGAGGCACAGCAGGCACAGCGCGATCAGCACGCAGCCGAGCAGCGACGCGCCGCCGCCGTCGAACGCGGTGCGGTATTCCGCGTAGATCTCGGTCGTGAACGTGCGAAAGCGCAGCAACTGGAACGCACCGAATTCCGACAGCACGCCGAGCGCGACGAGCAGCATCCCGCCGTACAGCGCGGGGCGCAGCTGCGGCAGCACGACGCGAAAGAACGTATGCCACGGCGAGCAGCCGAGCGTGCGCGCGCTTTCCTCGAGTGCGGGGTCGAGCTCGCGCAGCGCGGCGGCCACCGGCAGGTAGACGAGCGGGAAGTACGCGGACGTCAGCACGATCAGCGCGCCGAGGAAATCCTGCAGGTCGAGGCTCAGCGACACCCACGCATAGCTCGTGATGAACGGCGGCACCGCAAGCGGGGCGGCGGCGAGCGCGGTCCACAGCGGCCGCGCGGGCAGGTCGGTGCGCTCGATGAACCAGGCGACCGCGGTGCCGAGCAGCGTGCACGCGAGCGTCGCGGCGAGCGTGATCGACAGCGTGTTGACGAGCAGCTCGCCGACGAGCGGGCGCCACAGCAACGCGATCGCATCGTCGACGCCGAAGGTAGCCGCGCGGTACAGCGTGAAGCCGAGCGGCAGCAGGATCGCGAGCGGCCCGCACGCAGCCGCGGCGACGAGTGCGCGCGACGCTCGCCGCCGCGTCGCGGTGCGCTCGCCGTCGGGCGCGGGGCGCGCCGTGCGGGACACGGCGTCGCTCATGCTCAGAGCAGGCCGGCCTGGCGCAGCAGCTTGCCGGCCTGGCTGTCGTCGCCGAGCTGTTCGAACGTCAGCGCCGGCGGGCTCAGTTCGTCGAACGGCTTCAGGATCGGATCGGGGGCGACGCCTGGGTGCAGCGGATACTCGAAGCTGATGTGGCCATTCGCCATCAGCTTCTGCGCGCGCTCGCTGACGAGATAGGCGACGAACTTCTGCGCGTCGGCCTGGTGCTTCGACGCCTTCATCACCGCGGCGCCCGACACGTTCACGGCTGCGCCGACGTCATGGTTGCCGAAGTGATGGATCGCGCTTTTCGTCGACTTGTCGCCGAGCTCCGCGTGCAGGCGGTCCCAGTAGTAGTTGTTGATGATGCCGGTCAGCACGCCGCCGCGGTTGACGGCCGCCGTCACGCCTTCGTCGTCGTCGAAGACCTGCGCGTTGGCCTTCAGGCCCTTCAGCCATTGCAGCGTCGCGGCCTCGCCGTGCAGCGCGAGCACCGCGCTCACGAGCGGCAGGAAGTCCGCATCGCTCGGCGCGACGCCGACCTTGCCTTTCCATTCGGGTTTCGCGAGATCGAGCAGCGACGCGGGCAGTTGTTGCGGCTGGAGCTTCGCGGTGTTGTAGACGAGCACGTTCTCGCGTGCGAGCACGCCGACCCAGTTGCCGTCGGCCGGGTTGAAGCGCGCGGGCACTGCCTGCAGCGCGGCGCCGTCGGTCTTCGCGAGCAGGCCCTTGCGGTCGAGAAGCACGAGCTCCGGCGAGTTCTCGGTGAAGTACACGTCGGCCGGGGTGCGGTCGCCTTCCGCGACGATCTGCGCGGCGAGCGCGGGGCCTTCGCCCGAGCGCACCTTCACGGTGATGCCGCTCTGTGCTTCGAAGTCCTTGACGAGCTGGTTGACGACCTGCTCGTGCTGCGCGTTGTACAGCGTAAGCGTCGCGGCATGCGCGCGCGTGGCGTGCAGCGCGCCGGTCAGCATCAGCGCGGCGGCCGCCGCGGCGATCAGGTGCCGCAGCGGGCGGCTAACGGGAAAAGTGTTCATGTCGTCGTCGTGAGTTGCGTCCGGGCGGGCCGGGGAAAGAGGTGCGCGGCGTCGCGATGCCGTTACGCTTCGAACAGCGCGGCGCCGATGTACGAACCGGGTTGCGCGCCCGGCGGACACGCGAAGATCGCGCTGCCGACGTGCGTGGTGAACTGGTTCATGATGTCCAGCTTCGCGAGCTTCTCGTTGATCGGGATGAAGCCCTTGCGCGGGTCGCGCTGGTGCGCGACGAACATCAGCCCCGCGTCGTACTCGGTCTGCTGGCGCCACGGCGGCCAGCGCTCGATGTAGAAGTTCGCGCTGTCGTTGTACGAATACGCGCGGCGCAGGATCTGCGCGCCGTTGTTCACCTGCGGCGACGCAAGACGCGCATGCGCGTTGTCGGGGATCACCGGATTGCCGTCCTTGTCGACCGCATCGAGGTCGAGTGCCTCGAACTCCTGCTTGCCGCCGATCGGCGCGCCGCTGTACTTCTTGCGGCCGAACACCTGCTCCTGGAAGCCGAGCTCGGTGTTGTCCCAGTGTTCGAGCGTGATGCGGATGCGGCGCACGACCGTGTAGGTGCCGCCGTTCATCCACGCCGGGCCTTCGTTGCCGGCCCACACGAATGCGTTCATCGCGGCCGGATCGTCGCGCGACGGGTTCATCGTGCCGTCCTTGAAGCCCATCAGGTTGCGCGGCGTCTCGCCCGGCTTGCCGGACGTGAAGCCGGCCTGGCCCCAGCGCATCTGCACGGCGTTGCCGCCGAGGCGCACGAGCTGGCGCACCGCGTGGAACGCGACCTGCGCGTCGTTCGCGCACGCCTGGATGAACAGGTCGCCGCCGGTCTTCTCCGGGATCAGCTGGTCGCCGTTGAAGCGCGGCAGGTCGACGAGCGCGGCCGGGCGCTGCTTCGCGAGGCCGTAGCGGTCCTTGCCCGCGACCGCGAACAGCCCGGGCCCGAAGCCGAACGTAATCGTCAGCCGCGACGCGCCGATGCCGAGCGCGTCGCCCGAGTCGGCCGGCGCGACGTCGTCGCCGCCGGTTGCCGGCAGCGGCTGCGCGGTGTCGCCGCGCGTCAGGCGCGCGGCCGCGTCGGTCCACGTCTTCAGCAGCGCGATCACGTCCGCGCGCTTGGTCGTCGTGAGGTCGAGCGCGGCGAAGTACGCGTTGCGCTGCTGCGGCGTCGTGATGCCGCCCTGGTGCTTGCCGTAGAACGGCTCGATGTCGTCGTCGTGCGCGTGCGCGTCCGGTGCCGCAGCGGGCGCCGCATCGGCCGCGCGGGCGGCCGGCATCGTGCTCGCCGCGAGACCTGCGGCCACCGCGGCGCCGCCGGCCTTCAGGAAGCCGCGGCGCGCGGGGCGCGACGGCGGGTTCAGTTCGTCTGCCATGGTCGGTTCCGTTACTTCGCGAGCATCAGCGTGTTGACGTCGTCCTGGACGTAATAGAAGCCGTCGCCGGCCGGCGTCATCGCGATCCCGAACAGGTCGCCGTTGCCGGGCGGCGATTGCGCCTTGTCGGTATCGATCCAGCGCGCATAGAGCTGCTTGCCGGCGACCGGATCGATCTCGACGACCTGGCCGTTCAGTGCGTTGGTCGCGAGCAGATGGCCGTTCGGCGCGGTCGCGAGCGCGAGCGGGCGGCGCAGGAAGCCGTCGGCCGTGACCTGGCGGCCGACGCCCGCGCTCGTGTCGCGCGTGAGCGGATCGTCGATCTCGACGACGCGGTTGCCGATCGCATCGGATACGTACAGCTTCTTCTGGTCGCCCGACAACGCGAGGCCGGTCGGGCCGACCAGGAACACGCCTTTGTCGGCCTGCGCGCCGAGGCCGCTCGCGACGATCGTTTCCTGCTTGATGACGGGCGGCTTGCCGGCCGGCACGTCGAGGTCCAGACGCAGCACGGTCGCCTGCTTGTAGACGGGCGGGTTGCCGTCCGCGCCGCCGACGCCGAAGCCGGCCATGCTGACGAACAGCGTCGCGCTGTCGCCGCGGTCGACCACGGCCATGTTGCCCCACGGGTCGTTGATGTTCGCGCTCGACCACGTCGACGCGATCTTGCCTTGCGGATCGAGCACGATCAGGCAGCCGGCACCCTTCGTCGACGTCGTGCCGTCGTTGCTCGGCGTGCTGCCGACGATCACCCAGCCCGACCTCAGCATCGTCATCGCGGTCGACAGGCCGACGCCGCCGGGGCACGCCTTCAGGTCGCGCGGGATCGATGCGAACAGGCTCAGCTGCTTCGTTGACGGGCGATAGTCGACGATCGTGCTGCCGGTGCCCTGCAGGTTCGCCGCGTTGTTGAAGTTGTCGACGAGCACGTCGCCTGCCTGGATCGTGCCGGCCGACACCGGCGCGACCGCGATCGCATACGGGTTCTGGTCGCCGTTGTCGGGCACCGTGTTGACGAGCAGCGTATGGCGATGCAGCGTCTCGAGGAAGCCTTGCGGCTCGGCGAACGCGCCGGCGGCGGCCGTCAGCGCGACGGCGGCCAGCGCGCCCGTCGCGAGGCGGCGAAGCGGGGCGGATTGAATCATCGGGATCTCCTGGGGAGCGCGCCGCGCCGGCGGCGCGCGAAAACGGGGTGGCGTAGGGCGACTGGCGTGCGCGTGCGGCGCTCAGAACGTGATCGTCGTGCGTGCGCCGAGCACGAACGTGTTGCGCAGCGGCTGGGTCGCATCGCTCGGGTTCTGGCCCGCGCCGGCATTGAACGTGTACTGCGCATCGGCCGCGATCACCCACCACGGGTTGACCTGGTACTGGTAGGTCGCCTCGACCGTCGTCTCGCGGGTGCGCACGCCGTACGGGCCGGCCGCGAACGTCCGCGCGGCCTGGTCGAGGTCGGTTACGTGGCTGCCGACCTGGATGTACGTGACGGCGAGGCCGACGCTGTCGTTGTCGCGGCCGTCGAACGGCGCCTTCAGCACGATGCCCGCGTTCGCCGCGAAGCTCACGAGGTTGCGGTCGCCCGGCGCGCCCATCACGCGCGCGAACACGCCGAGGCTTTTCGCGCCGGTCGGGTCGGGGCGCCAGATCATCTGGTCGGCCACCGCATAGAAGCTGTAGTCGCCGTGATGCTGCTGCGCATTGCCGTTCGAAGCAGGATCGGCGAGCGACAGCCCGTCGGTGCCGATGCCCTGGTCCGCGAAGCGGCCGTTGTGATACCAGACGCCGATCTTGTAGGTGCCCGGCAGCCCGTTCGAGTGGCCGGTGTCCATTTCGCCGTCGGACGGCTGGTTCAGCGCGTATTGCAGCTCGCCGATATAGAGCGTGCCGTTGTGCAGGTTGAAGTTCGTGCCGCTCAGGTTGCCGGGGTTGTTGCCGAGCGGATCGCCGTCGAACACGCCCGCGAGCGCGGTGAGCTTCGGCGTGATCTGCGCGCGCACGCGCACGCCGAGGCCCGCGAGCGGATAGGCGGGGCCGCCGTTCGGCAGATCGTACGACGGCAGCGCGGGCCAGCCGAACATCGTGTTGACGAACGTGTTCGCATACGTGCTGACCATGAATTCCTGGTCCAGGCTTTGTTGGCCGATCTTCACGTCGACGCGCTTGTCGAGGAACGACTGCTGGTACCAGAGCTCCCACAGGCGCGTCGTGTCCTGCGCCTCGATGCCGCTCGCGGTGTTGAGCGTGCCGAGATTGCGCGCACTCAGGTTGCTGCCGTGGATCTGCAGCGCGCTGACGTTGAAGGTGCCGCCGGGCAGGCCGATCGCCTTCTGCGTATCGACCGTCAGCGTCGCGGTCGTCAGCCCGTCGTACGTGCCGCCGCGGTTCAGGCCGCCGCGCAGGTTCGCGAGGTATTCGCTGGTTTCGGTGATCTGCAGCGTCGCGCCGTACTTGCCGAGCCACGGGCGGATGCCGCCCATGTCGCCGAGCAGGCTCTGGCGCGTCCAGATGCCGGTCCACATGTCGGTCGGCTTCGCCTGGATCGCGAGGTCGGCCTCGGGTGCTTCGGGCTGCGCATCGACCGACGCGGCGGCGAACGCGGCGCCGCTCGCGAACGATGCACACGCGAGGACGGCCGCACAGGCGGCGGGGCGCATCCTGGCACGGACGCGGTCTCCATGGAACGACACAACCTTCATATCAAATCCCTGTTTCTAATTGGTTTGGAGTCCTGCTTGTCGGTCGCTGTCCCGACGCTCGGCACCGATCGGCCAGGGCATGAAGAAGAGCGCAACGCGGCGCATCGTAGGAGTCTCAAATGAGAAAGTCAATGTAAACGAGAATGATTCGCATCTAAATTACTGAATGTAATGGGATGCCTTACGGAAGAGGCCCGATGGGTGTTTTTCGGGAGGAGGAACGTAAATATCGGCGTAATGAAAATGAATGCTTAGATGCGTAGCGATGGATCGCCGGGGAGCGGGCGCGACGGTCGTCGGGCGCGGTGAGCGGGCATGTTGCGGCGGACGGAATCGGCGCCTGTGCAGGTTTTTCGATGCGATGCCGCCGGTCGCAGGAACTCCGTGCTTACCCGGTGTCCAAACGGGGCTGGATGCGAATCGCGGGCCGCGCGGGCTCGTGTGTCGGGCCGGGTAGCGTGGGTCGGAGTCTTGTTTTGAAAGGGTTTTTTGTGATTTTCGGGTGTTTTCCCCGCTGCGGTGCCGCGTTGAAAATTCGTCCGGTTTCCCTTCTTGAATTTGTCAAAACCCGTCCATATAATTAGCACTCGCTGCACGAGAGTGCTAACAATTCTCTGCCGGGCGACAAGCCGGGCAGATTCCCTAAGCGTTCTTCAATCTCAGTCAAGAGAGGAGTGAATATGAACCTTCGTCCTTTGCACGATCGCGTGATCGTCAAGCGCCTGGATCAGGAAACCAAGACCGCCTCGGGCATCGTGATCCCCGACGCCGCTGCTGAAAAGCCGGACCAGGGCGAAGTCCTGGCCGTCGGCCCGGGCAAGCGCGACGACAAGGGCGCCCCGATCGCGCTCGACGTGAAGGTCGGCGATCGCGTCCTGTTCGGCAAGTACGCAGGCCAGACCGTCAAGGTCGACGGCAACGAACTGCTGGTCATGCGCGAAGAAGACATCATGGCCGTGGTCAACGCCAAGTAAGCGTCCTCCGACGGTACATATTCCCAAGAATTCAAGGAGTTAGAAGATGGCAGCTAAAGACGTCGTATTCGGCGATTCCGCCCGTTCGAAGATGGTCGAAGGCGTGAACATTCTCGCCAACGCAGTCAAGGTCACGCTGGGTCCGAAGGGCCGCAACGTGGTGCTCGAGCGCAGCTTCGGCGGCCCGACGGTCACCAAGGACGGTGTGTCGGTCGCGAAGGAAATCGAGCTGAAGGACAAGCTCCAGAACATGGGCGCGCAAATGGTCAAGGAAGTCGCTTCCAAGACCAGCGACAACGCAGGCGACGGCACGACGACGGCAACCGTCCTCGCGCAATCGATCGTCCGCGAAGGCATGAAGTACGTCGCATCGGGCATGAACCCGATGGACCTGAAGCGCGGCATCGACAAGGCAGTCGCAGCGGCTGTCGAAGAGCTGAAGAAGATCAGCAAGCCGTGCACGACCAACAAGGAAATCGCACAGGTCGGCTCGATCTCGGCGAACAGCGACACGTCGATCGGCGATCGCATCGCTGAAGCGATGGACAAGGTCGGCAAGGAAGGCGTCATCACCGTCGAAGACGGCAAGTCGCTGGCCGACGAACTCGACGTCGTCGAAGGCATGCAATTCGACCGCGGCTACCTGTCGCCGTACTTCATCAACAACCCGGAAAAGCAAGTCGCCGTCCTCGACAACCCGTTCGTGCTGCTGCACGACAAGAAGGTGTCGAACATCCGCGATCTGCTGCCGGTGCTCGAGCAAGTCGCGAAGGCTGGCCGTCCGCTGCTGATCATCGCTGAAGACATCGAAGGCGAAGCGCTCGCGACGCTGGTCGTGAACAACATCCGCGGCATCCTGAAGACCGTTGCGGTCAAGGCGCCTGGCTTCGGTGATCGTCGCAAGGCGATGCTGGAAGACATCGCGATCCTGACGGGCGGCCAAGTGATCGCCGAAGAAACCGGCCTGACGCTCGAGAAGGCAACGCTGGCAGAACTGGGCCAGGCGAAGCGTATCGAAGTGGGCAAGGAAAACACGACGATCATCGACGGCGCAGGCGAAGCCGTGAACATCGAAGCACGCGTGAAGCAAGTGCGCGCGCAAATCGAAGAAGCGACGTCGGACTACGACCGTGAAAAGCTGCAAGAGCGCGTGGCCAAGCTGGCCGGCGGCGTTGCAGTGATCAAGGTCGGTGCTGCGACCGAAGTCGAAATGAAGGAAAAGAAGGCACGTGTCGAAGACGCACTGCACGCAACGCGCGCAGCTGTGGAAGAAGGCATCGTGGCAGGTGGCGGCGTTGCGCTGATCCGCGCTCGCACCGCGATCGCAGGCCTGACCGGCGCGAACGCCGACCAGAACGCCGGCATCAAGATCGTGCTGCGCGCAATGGAAGAGCCGCTGCGCCAGATCGTCACGAACGGTGGCGAAGAAGCCAGCGTCGTCGTGGCGGCAGTGGCTGCCGGTACGGGCAACTACGGCTACAACGCAGCAACGGGCGAGTACGTCGACATGGTTGAAGCCGGCGTCGTCGACCCGACCAAGGTCACGCGCACCGCACTGCAGAACGCAGCTTCGGTTGCAGGCCTGCTGCTGACGACGGACGCAGCTGTCGCAGAACTGCCGAAGGAAGATGCACCGATGCCGGGCGGCATGCCGGGCGGCATGGGCGGCATGGGCATGGACATGTAATCGACTTCGGTCGATGGTGTCCGGGGCGCGCAGCGATGCGCGCTCCAGCCAAAAGAAAAGACCCGCAGCGATGCGGGTCTTTTTTATTGGCGCGAGGATTTTGGTGCAAGGTGGAAAGTGGACCGCGCGATGACCGTGTCATTGACGCGGCGTGATCAAGGTGTAGTAGGGGCGTGTTTTAACGACGAAGCGGGGATTGGCCGAGAGCGCGTTGACCACGGCAGCATAGCGTGTGCGAGCGTGGTCCAGTTCAGCCGACGATGGCGGCCATCGATGGGCATTCCATAGCAGATCGACATAGCTGATGGCAACGGCATTTGCACTACGGTCCGTCAGCACGTGTTCGATGTTGTCGGCGAGCATCGCCGTGTCGGACGAAAACAGCGTCGAGATGGATGCAGGCCAGTGCGTTTGCGCGAGCGCGACGTTCTTGTCACCACCAACGTTGTACGTGCGCGTATCGGACGTCGCGGCCAGATAGGCGGCCAGAAAGTCGTTGCCCTGTGGAACGAATGCCGTGATGCCATCTTTCGGAGCGTCCTGCCGGAAGTCTGCAACGATTGACCGATCGAGCATCGCAAACTGGTCGCGGAAGTCCAGCGGTGCATGTAGCGGCACCTGCCGCTCGTAGTGACGCACTTCGGAATACACGAGGCGGGAATCCGGATTCGGCAGGTTCGATGTGAGCATCAGACCCAGCAGCAACCACGCAACGTTGTGTTTGTCGCGGCGCGACAGCTCCGTGATCAGCAGGATGAACAGCGCCCAGAACGCGAACGCAGTCAGTGCGCTCCAGCGGTAGGATGCGCGCATGTTCTTGAAGCCTGGTACGTGAGTCGACAGATAGGCCGTTCCGGTGGGCGCGATAGCGTATTCGGGTGGCATCGTCGCCTGGAAATTGCCTGCGGCCCGGTCGGCATCGGGGCGTACGGAATCGACTTTCAGGGACGGGCCGAGTGCGAGGTACGTTGCCAGGATGCCAAGCACCAGCAACGGGACGCCGCAGGCGCGGTCTTTCGTCAGCGCGAGTCCGGCCACGCCCGCAATGACGACAGGCGAGACGAACGTGGTGAACCACACGGATGCGTCGCCGAAGTACGCTGCGTCGCTTCTCGGGGCGCTCACGCGCAGCGCATCCCATAACCACAAGAGCCCTTGCGTCGGCCGGACGAGCATGGTGACGTCCACGCCGAAGCCGCGAAATACGGACAGCGGATCGGCGGCGAAGCTTTGTGTGCCGACATATTGCTGGTAAAGCACGAACGCGATTCCAAAGCCCGCGGCATATAGCGGCACACCGACTGCGAGCCGGCGTATCCTGCGGCCGCCCGGCTGCGCGATCCGGCCCGCGTACTGGACGAGTGCGCCGAAAGCGAACATGACGAACGTATAACCGTCGGTGAAGACGGCCAGGCAGGCGACGGCGACGAGTGTCATCCCCAACATCGCGATCGTCCGCGAGCCGTTCGTATCGATCGCGTTGCAAAGGCGATGTGTTGTCCATAAGTAAAGCGGTAACAGCGCGATGCCGATCGACAGCATCGAATATCCGGAGTGGGCCCATACGACAGGCATGGTCGCCCACACCACGGCAAGCGCCAGCGCATATCGTGCCGGGGCGCCCAGTGCCGACGCGTAGCCGCTTGCGCCCCACAGCGCGAGCGCCAGGAACAGCAGCATCGTCGCGCTGTAGGCGTCCGCGGGATTCAGCCGCGTGGCGGCAAGCAGTGCACTCTCGACGAACGCGCCAGACAGGCCGAACGCGATCGGCGCGGGAGCAGGAAGGCCGAACTGGTGGGCGAATATCGATGGCCAGCCGCTGTTGGCGAATGACTGTGCGAACGACGAAACCCATAGCGCCTGGCCGAGCGTCGGAAGAGCCACGAAGGGCACGGCACCGTAGACAACGACGACCACGGCCAGCGCTACCACGAACAGTAGTGACTTGAGCAAGGTCGGTCGGAATGGCAGCGGGTTTCGTCGAGTGTCGCGCATGCGTGATCAGTGCGGGTGCTTGGGAGCGAGCGTTGCGCCGATAAAGAACAGCAGGTCGCCAGCGACCGTCACCATTCGGCCGAAGACAATCGCAGTGATGAGATCGGCTTGGCCGACGACACCGTGCATCAACCCGTAAAGGACGGCTTCGCGAACGCCGACGCCGGCGGGGGCGCCGGGCGTGACGAGTCCGGCGAACCACGCGATGACGTAGGCGCCGCACACCGGTAACCAGAAAGCACCGCCGTGCGTGTCGATCTTCGCATGTTGCGACGTGATTGCAAGCAGCAGGCTGAAGATCAGGCCGGCGACGAGCAGAAACGTGGCATGCAGCGATACCGCCTGCGCAACGCGCGGGGACCAGCGGGTTCCGATTCCCCACACGGCGATCGCGAGCACGACGGCGAATGCGGTGACGGCGGGTTCGACGCCGATGGCAGGCCATCTGAGTGGGGCCGCGAGCAGGGCAAACGGAACGGCGGTCGATGCAATGACCGCGAGTTCCCATCCGATCGACTTGGCAACGGGCCAGGCCGGTATGCCGGCGGCAATGCTGATCGCTTGCCGGCCGGCAAGGTGGAAAATGTTGCCCGGCGTGTATTTGGCCAGTTGTGAGACGCCGTACGTCCTGATGGCCCAGGTGCGCGACCGCGCGACACCGTGGTGGGCAAGCAATTGGCGCCACGCAAGCGCAAGCAGCAGGCCGCAGGCGCCGTAGCCGGCACTAAGTGACGCGACAGCGCTCCATGTCGCGACAGAGAAGGCGTCGAGCGAAAGCTGGCGACTGTACTCGAGCAACTTCGCGCCGACGAACAGGGTGCCAAGCGCACCCAGTGCGCTACCGGCGAGGTGCACCCAGCGCCGCTCCCGTTTGCCGAACTTCACTACGGGGTCGTGCTGCGAGGACGGCAGAGCAACATCGTCCACGGCAATGGCGTACGCACGCACACGATATCGAAGCGCGTGGAAATGAATGCGATGAATGCCCGTTTCGACCAGCGTTGAACGTGACCGGGCGTGTTCCCGAGTGCGGAAATATACTTGCCGCGCGCGAGATTCATTGCGCTCCAGACCGGTTCGCGCGGTACGCTGAAAATCACGTGGCGTGCGCCGAGCGCGTGGATGTTGTGCAACGCGATTTCCGGCTGCTCGAGATGTTCCAGCACTTCGCAGCAGACGACGAGATCGGCGTGGACGTCCTGCGCTTCGATTCGATAGACATCCTGACGGGAGAAATACGAAGGGTCGACGCCTTGCGCAACGGCGTTTTCCCGAGCGAGCTCGATCACGCGACCGGAGAAATCGCTGCCCGTTGCCTGCAGGCCTTGCTGCCGCCACTGGAGGACCCAATAGCCCTCGCCGCAACCGATTTCATGGATCGACGACGGTGCGGCTCGTGTCACGACGTCGGTCAGTGCGGCGTCGAAACCTCGCATGAGACGTCGCACGATCGGATTCGTCGAGCCGTACTTGTCGAAATTGTTGCCGACGACAATGCCTTGTTCTGCCATGCCGCGCGCCATCTTCATCGGACGACCCCGAACGCGCGCGGCGCTTCCTTTTCCATCGAGGCTGCCTGCTCGCGATCCGTTTGCATCTGCTTGACCGCGAATCGCACGTCCTCGAGGAGCTTGCGGTTCGTGGACAGGAGGTCTGCGATGATGGCGATCAGCAGCGTCTGGAAACCGGCGCCGACGAGTATCGACGCAAGAATGAGTGACTGGACGTGTCCGGTGCCGTTGCCGGTCGCCCAGAAGTACATGAAGCGCAGCCCGGTCAATACGCCTGCGCCAAACAGGATCGCGCCCAGCGAACCGAAGAATGTGGCAGGCCGGTAGATGACGAAGATCCTGAAGATCGTATGGACCGAACGCGTAACGTACGAACCGATGCTTTTGACCAGGCGTGACGGGCGCAGGAACCCGTTGACGCGAATCGGCACCGAGACGATCGACATGTTGCGTTGACCGGCCTGGATGATCGTTTCGAGCGTATAGGTGTAGTCGCTGAATACCGTCAATCGTTGGGCGGCACGGCGGCTGTATGCGCGAAATCCGCTGGTTGCATCGGGAATGTCGGTGCGGCTGACCGCGCGGACTACCCAGCTGCCGATTTTCTGAAGTGATTTCTTGATTGGCGAGAAATGATCGATTTCGTCGATTGGCCGTGAACCGACCACGATATCGGCTTCTCCCGCATAAATGGGCCGAATGAGCGCAGGAATGTCGGCTGCATTGTATTGGTTGTCCGCATCCGTATTGACGATGACATCGGCTCCGCGTTGCAGGCAGGCTTCAAGTCCGGTCGTGAAGGCGCGCGCCAGACCCTGGTTGTGTGGGTGTCGAACGATGTGATCGACGCCGGCGGCACGCGCTACGTCGATCGTCGAATCGGTGCTGCCGTCATCGACGATCAGCCATTCGACCCTGTCAAACCCCGGGACCCGGCGAGGCAGTGCGGCCAGTGCAATCGGCAACGTGGTGGCCTCGTTGAAACATGGGATTTGAATAATTAGTTTCATCGCCAATGACCGGTAGATTCACCCCCCAAGCTGCCGGATTTTTGGTCGCTGAACTTCAATATTGTTTCCGGCCGATATCGACGAAATATAAATCAAACCGAATTCACAAAAAATTACGATAAATTACTTTTGCCGACCGATCGCTTTCTATCGATCTCGGATCATGCGCGACGTTGCAGTGCGGAAGACGATTGATCACGCGTGGGAGAACAGGCCGGACGCTACGTGTGTCGTCCTGTTTGGCCAGTGAACGGAGCGAGGGATTGGGGAGGGGGCGCTACCAGGAGCGAGCGGGCAATGCCGGCGGACCCGCGCTAGTAGCAGGTGCACCGGTCGAGTGCCTGTCCATTGGCTCAGTGCCGAGCGATTCTCGGCGAGCTCTTGCTTCCTTCCGACATCGGACGCTCATTGTCTTCATTGCTGCGCGCCCAGAAAAACCGGTCGGGCAGGTACGCGCCCATGCCGGGCCGGAACGCGTCGCGCACGGCCTGGTACAGGTATTCCTGCGCCTCGCGAACCGCCTCGGGCGGCTCCTGGCCGTTCGCGAGCAGCGCCGCGATGGCTGCGCCGAGCGTGTCGGTGATGCCCATCAGCCGGTGCGGCGAGCGATCCCACATGTCTTCGCGAAGCTGGCCTTCCTCGCCGTACAGCGTGTTGACGAGCCGGTGCGAACCCGTCTCCGACGACAGGATGTACTCGCAACCCTGCGACAGCAGGTGCGACACGGCCGCATCGAGATTCGGCGCCTCGGCGTCGCCGTCCGGCTGCGCGAGCGCGATCAGTGTCGCGTGATCGGCCACCAGCAGCGTGGTTTGCGGCGCCAGCAGGTCGGCGATCGATTCGCGCAGGTCGTCGGCCGCGAGCACGTGCTCGTCGTCGAGCGTGAAATCCGGCGCGAGCACGAGCGGCACGCCGTCGTAGTCGGCGACGACCTCCGCGATCGCGCTGACGACTTCCGCGCGCGTCGCCGCGCCGATCTTGAACGCGGCAACCGGCATGTCTTCGAGCAGCATGCGCGCCTGGGCGGCGACGACGTCGGGGTCGAGGCCGGTCACTTCTTCGCAGGCGGCCGAGTCGCGCACGGTGTAGCCCGTCAGGACGGACACGCCGTGACAGCCCATGCTCGCCAGGGTCATCAGATCGGCTTGGAGGCCGGAGCCGCCGGTGGGATCGGACAGGCCGAAGGTGAGGACGATCGGAGGGGCGTTGCTGGACATGTAAAAATGGGGCAAGAGAAAAACGGGAAAGCGACGGAGATGCGGACGGCGAGGCGAGTGGCCGTTTTCGGCCCTGTGTTGCCCGGCAGGCCGCACTTTTCAGCCATTATGCGGTGGAATCCGGCCCGCACGACGGATTTTTTAGCGCAGCGCAACGTAGTCGCCGTCCTCCAGCGCGATTGCTAGGCAGTCCGGCCCCGACACGGTACCATCATGGCTCCCGAATTTACCGACTTTTCCCGACGCGGCTAAGATGGAATACAAGAGCTGGATGTGCCTGATTTGTGGCTGGATTTATGACGAAGAAG
Source organism: Burkholderia sp. BCC1972 (assembly GCF_905339605.1). NCBI lineage: Bacteria > Pseudomonadati > Pseudomonadota > Betaproteobacteria > Burkholderiales > Burkholderiaceae > Burkholderia > Burkholderia sp. BCC1972. The sequence continues at coordinate 242,182 of NZ_CAJPGH010000005.1, forward strand.
CCGGGCTGCCGGAAGAGGGCATTGCCCCGGGCACGCGCTGGGAAGACGTCCCGATCAACTGGACGTGCCCCGAATGCGGCGCCCGCAAGGAAGACTTCGAGATGGTCCAGATCTGACCGGACCGCTGGCCCACGGACACCCCGCTCAGGCCTCGCACCGGCCCGGCGCTCGCGCGCCGCGGTTTGCGCGAGCGACTTGACGATGACAGGCGCGCGTGTCCATGACGTCCGATCCGGCGAACGTTCCCCTCCCTGACGCACTGCCCAACCCGCGTGGCGGCGCCGTGCGCGCGGCCGATGCATGGCTTGCGGCGGCTGCCGACGCATTCGAGCGCCACGACGATGCGGCTGCGCCGCTGTCTGCTGCCGCGGCCGTGCTGGCGGAAGCCGGCTGGCTGCCGGCCGCGCGGTTCGCCGGGCAACTGGCGGCCGCCGCGCCGCTGGTCGCCGCCGAGCCGACTTCGGCCGGCTGGCGTGCCGCGCTGCGCGATTTCCGCGCGGCCGTCGGGCGCCACAACCTGCGCGAGCTCGCCTGCTCGCCCGTTCTCCTCGACCATTTCCGTGCATTGCGCGCGCAATGCGCCGCCGACCTGCGCGCCAGCGCGCCGCTCGATGCGCTCGCGCTCGTCGGCCGTGCGGTGCCGCCGGCCACGCTGCGCGCGCTGCCCGACGCGCTCGCGGCCCGGATCCGCGCCCGCTACGAGCAGGCGCTGCTCGCCGTGCTGCGCCCGGAGCACGGCGCGCCAGACGCGGCGCTGGACGAGCTCGATGCGATGCAGGTCGCGCTCACCGACGACGGGCCGTACGATTTCTGGCGGCTCGCGAACGCGTGCCTGCGCGCGCTGCGCGCAAGCGGCGCGCCCGAGCTGAAACGCTTTCTCGCACGGACCAACCTGCTGCTCGGCGAGCATGCGCAGGGCCGACGCAGCGCGCCGCCCGAGCTCGTGCGCGAAACGGTGGCGCTGCTGTGGCGCGATTTCGCGCTGTTCGGCGCTGCGGCCGAGGACGTCGCGTTCGTCGACATGCTGCACGACTACGGGCTGACGGTCGACTGGCACGTCGCCGGCACGCCGGCGTCCGAGGCGTTGTGGGAAGCCGACGCCGCGCGGGCCGAGCACGATGCGGTTGCCGTCGCGCCGACCCGCGCGCTCGGCGTCGTGACCGTCAACGCGCATGCCTATGAGGATTTCCTGCAAACGGCCGATGCGTCGATGGCCGATCTCGCGGCCGACCCGGCCAGGGCCGACGCAGGCGCTGCCTGGCACGCATCCGGCGCCGCCTACCGGGTCGGCACGGCCGCGTGCGCGCTCGGGCTCGGCCACGCGGCGCTGCTGGCCGACACCCTCGGCCTCGCGTGGCGCCGTGCCGCCCACGGCGTGCCGCTCGCCGACGGCGGCCTCGATGCGCAGGGCCACGCGTCCGACATGCTGCGCGCGGCGTTGCTGAAGATCGCGGCCGGCGTTGCGCCGCCGGACCTCACCGCGGCGTCCGAAGCGCTCGGCACGGCGCTCGGCCGGACCTGACGGACAAGGGGACGGACACCTGGCGGCGCCCCTTGCCGCGCGGGGCAGCAACACGCTGCCGACAGCGCCCGCGCGCGTGTTAGAGTGCCGTGTGATCCGCGCGCGCCGTTGCCAGCGTGGCGCGGCGTTGCTTGTTGATCGCGGCCCGGTCAGGTCGCGGCGTCTTTGCTAAAATTCAAACCATGTCAAAGCCTTCCGATCGCATCAATCTCACCAACCAGTTCCTGATCGCCATGCCCAACATGGCCGATCCGACGTTCTCGGGAACGGTGGTCTATCTTTGCGATCACAGCGAGCGCGGTGCGCTCGGCCTCGTCATCAATCGTCCTACCGACATCGATCTCGAATCGCTGTTCAACCGTATCGACCTGAAGCTCGACATCGAGCCGCTGCTGCACATTCCCGTGTACTTCGGCGGCCCGGTCCAGACCGAGCGCGGCTTCGTGCTGCACGAGCCGGTGGAAGGCGCGAGCTACAACTCGTCGATGTCCGTCGACGGCGGGCTGGAGATGACGACGTCGAAGGACGTGCTCGAGGCGGTCGCGACGGGCACCGGCCCGAAGCGCTTCCTGCTGACGCTCGGCCATGCCGGCTGGGGCGCAGGGCAGCTCGAGGAAGAAATTTCCCGCAACGGCTGGCTGACGGTGGCCGCCGATCCGCGCATCGTGTTCGACACGCCGGCCGAAGAGCGCTTCGAAGCCGCACTCGGCCTGCTGGGCGTCAGCTCGTCGATGCTGTCCGGCGAAGCAGGGCACGCATGAGTGGCGCGAGCGCGCGCGATGCGACGCTCCTGGCGTTCGACTACGGCGAAAAACGGATCGGCGTCGCGGTCGGCAACGCGCTGACGCGCTCGGCCCGTGCGCTCGTCGTGATCCAGAACCTGAACCGCGAACACCGCTTCAAGGCGGTCGGCGACCTGCTGGCCGAATGGCGGCCGGACGCGCTCGTCGTCGGCTTGCCGATGCATCCGGACGGCACGCCGCACGACATGACGCAGCAGGCGAAGCGCTTCGGCAACCAGCTGAACGGCCGCTTCGGGCTGCCCGTCACGTGGGTCGACGAGCGCTATTCGTCGGTCGAGGCCGAGGCCGGGCTGCGCGAGCGCAACGTGCGCGGCCGCGCACGCGCGGAGATGCTCGATGCCGAGGCCGCACGCGTCATCCTTCAACAGTATCTCGATCAATTGTCCGACCATGAGCACCATTGATGCCGAGGCGCTTTACCGCGTCCTGCTCGACCAGATCCGCGCCGCGTACGGCACGGCGTTCGCCGAACCGGGCGGCCCGCGGCTCGCCGGCATTCACAGCGGCGGCGCATGGCTGGCCGAGCGCCTCGCGCGCGACCTCGGTGCACCGGCGTTCGGCGTCGTGAACGTCGCGCTGCATCGCGACGACTACGCGAAGAAGGGGCTGCACAGCCAGGCCAGCCCGACGTCGCTGCCGTTCGACGTCGACGGCGCGCGCATCGTGCTCGTCGACGACGTGCTGTACACCGGGCGCACCGTGCGCGCGGCGCTCAACGAACTGTTCGACTACGGCCGTCCGGCCGCGGTCGAGCTCGCGGTGCTGGCCGATCGCGGCGGCCGCGAGCTGCCGGTCGCCGCACGCTTCGCGGGCGGCACGCTCGACGTGCCGGCCGGCGCGACGCTCGTGCTCGCGCGCGACGACGCGCAGTTCACGCTGCGCGTCGACACGCACGGCGCCTGAACGACACGCGAACCGTATCCCGGGCCGCTGGTTTGCACCGCGGCCCGTTTGCATAGTTGGAATCACGCACACCATGACCACCGACACCACTGGCCGCACCGGCAATCCCGCTGCGGCCGCGAGCCCCGACCGGTTCCGCTACGGTTTCCTGAAGGGCAACCCGCAGCTCACGAAAAACGGCGAGCTGAAGCACCTGCTGTCGATAGAGGGCCTGCCGCGCTCGATCGTCAACCATATCCTCGATACGGCCGAGCAGTTCGTCAGCGTGACGGACCGTGAAGTGAAGAAGGTGCCGCTGCTGCGCGGCAAGTCCGTCTTCAACCTGTTCTTCGAGAACTCGACGCGCACGCGCACGACCTTCGAGATCGCCGCGACGCGCCTGTCGGCCGACGTGCTGAACCTGAACATCAATGCGTCGTCGACGAGCAAGGGCGAGTCGCTGCTCGACACGATCAACAACCTGTCGGCGATGCATGCCGACCTGTTCGTCGTGCGCCATGCGTCGAGCGGCGCGCCGTACCTGATCGCCGAGCACTGCGCGCCGCACGTGCACGTGATCAACGCCGGCGACGGCCGCCATGCGCACCCGACGCAGGGCCTGCTCGACATGTACACGATCCGTCACTACAAGCGCGACTTCACGAAGCTGCGCGTGGCAATCGTCGGCGACATCCTGCATTCGCGCGTCGCGCGCTCCGACATCCACGCGCTCACCACGCTCGGCGTGCCGGAAGTGCGCGCGATTGGCCCGCGCACGCTGCTGCCGGGCGGGCTCGAGCAGATGGGCGTGAAGGTGTTCCACAACCTCGACGAAGGGCTGAAGGGCGTCGACGTGATCATCATGCTGCGCTTGCAGAACGAGCGGATGAGCGGCGCGCTGCTGCCGTCCGCGCAGGAGTATTTCAAGACGTGGGGCCTGACGCCCGAGCGCCTCGCGCTCGCCGCGCCCGACGCGATCGTGATGCACCCGGGCCCGATGAACCGCGGCGTCGAGATCGATTCGCAGGTCGCCGACGGCCCGCAGTCGGTGATCCTCAACCAGGTCACGTTCGGCATCGCCGTGCGGATGGCGGTGATGGGCATCGTCGCCGGCAACAGCGATTGAGCCCGCTTTCGCGCCTCCTCATTCACGCAATCAACGCATTCACAGACAGCGCATGAAGATTCATATCAAAGGTGGCACGCTGATCGATCCGGTCGCCGGCACCGAGCGGCAGGCCGACGTATTCGTCGCGGCAGGCAAGATCGCCGCGATCGCCGAGGACGGCAAGGCGCCGGCCGATTTCAACGCCGCGAAGACCATCGACGCGTCGGGCCTGATCGTCGCGCCCGGCCTCGTCGACCTGTGCGCGCGGCTGCGCGAGCCCGGCTACGAACACAAGGCGACGCTCGCATCCGAGATGGCCGCGGCCGTCGCGGGCGGCGTCACGACGCTCGTGTGCCCGCCGGATACCGACCCCGTGCTCGACGAGCCGGGCCTCGTCGAGATGCTCAAGTTCCGCGCGCGCAACCTGCACCAGGCGAACGTGCATCCGCTCGGCGCGTTGACGGTCGGCCTCAAGGGTGAAGTGATCACGGAGATGGTCGCGCTGACCGAGTCCGGCTGCGTCGGCTTCACGCATGCGAACGTGCCGGTGCGCGACACGCAGGTGCTGCTGCGCGCGCTGCAGTACGCGAGCACTTACGGCTATACGACGTGGCTGCGTCCGCTCGACGCGTTCATCGGCCGCGGCGGCGTGGCCGCGAGCGGGGCGCTCGCGTCGCGGCTCGGGCTGTCCGGCGTGCCGGTCGCGGCCGAGACGATCGCGCTGCACACGATCTTCGAACTGATGCGCGTGACGGGCGCGCGCGTGCACCTCGCACGGTTGTCGTCGGCGGCCGGCCTTGCGCTCGTGCGCGAGGCGAAGGCCGAAGGGCTGCCCGTGACCTGCGACGTCGGCGTGAACCATCTGCATCTGATCGACGTCGACATCGGCTACTTCGATTCGCAGTTCCGGCTCGATCCGCCGCTGCGCAGCGAGCGCGACCGCGAAGCGATCCGCGTGGCGCTCGCCGACGGCACGATCGATGCGATCTGCTCCGACCACACGCCGGTCGACGACGACGAGAAGCTGCTGCCGTTCGGCGAAGCGACGCCCGGCGCGACGGGGCTCGAGCTGTTGCTGTCGCTGACGCTGAAGTGGGCGGACGAGACGCGTACGCCGCTCGCGCAGGCGCTGCGCCGCATCACATCCGCGCCGGCCGATGTGCTGCAGTTGCCGGCAGGCCGCCTCACCGAAGGCGGCGCGGCCGACCTGTGCGTGTTCGACCCGCGCGCGCACTGGCGCGTCGAGCCGCGTGCGCTGAAGAGCCAGGGCCACAACTCGCCGTTCCTCGGCTACGAACTGCCGGCTACCGTGCGCGCGACGCTCGTGGCCGGGCAGGTCGCGTTCGAGCGCCACTGAACCACGCCGGACCCTCGCCATGACTGCCCTTCGCAAGCTGCGTCTCGTCTTTCACCTGTTGCGCGGCATGGCGATCGTCGCGCTGCGTTTTTCGCACGTCACGCCCGCGCGGCGCGCCGAGCTGATACGCCGCTGGTCGCTCAAGATGCTGCGAATCTGCGGGATGCGCCTCGTCGTCCATAACGACGGCGCACGCCTCGACGCGAGCGCGCTCGTCGTCGGCAACCACGTGTCGTGGCTCGACATCTACGCGGTCAACGCGTGGCGGCCGACGCCGTTCGTGTCGAAGGCCGAGGTGCGGCAGTGGCCGGTCGTCGGCTGGCTTGCCGAGAAGCTCGACACCGTGTTCCTGCAGCGCGAGAAGCGCACCGAGGCGATGCGGATCATGCACGAGATGGCCGAGCGCCTGCGCAACGGCGGGCTGATGTGCGTGTTTCCGGAAGGGACGACGTCCGACGGCCAGGAGCTGCTGCCGTTTCATGCGAACCTGTTCCAGTCGGCGGTATCGGCCGGCTGCGCGGTGCAGCCGATCTGCCTGATGTACGAGGATGCGCAGCGGCGGCAGTCGGTCGCACCGGCCTACACGGGCGAGCTGTCGCTCGGCAAGTCGCTCGACATGGTGCTGCGCGGCGGCCCGCTCGTCGCGCATCTGTACGTGTGCGATCCGATCGCGCCGGGCGGCGACCGGCGGGCGACGTCCGCGGCGGCGCGCGACGCGATCGCGGCCTCGCTGGCGACGCTGCAGGAAAAAGTCGGCAAGCCGTCGGCCGAGTCGCTCGCGGAACTGCAGAAGCATGCGTATCCGGCGACCGAACTCGGTGGTGGGGCGGCGGGTGATGCGGCGGCCGATGAGCCGGTGCCGGGGCGGGAAGGGTGACGTGCCGCTCGGGGGTGGTCAGTCGAGATGGTCGGCGATGTGCCGCGTGTCGATCTCGAGGGCCCCTGATGCGTGCTGCCTGACGACGACATAGTCGTCGTATTCCGGTTGTTCCGACGAATACGCGCTCAGGTAGGCGCGATTGTCCCAGTGAGAAATCTCTGGTGACGATGCGCGCTGGTAGACGTCCGACGCGGGGTGGTCGTTGTTCTGCTGCTCGTGCGGATACCAGTCGAGATGGCGACCGTCGAACGGCGTATAGACGCGCATGCCCAACTTTAGGCGCCGGAATGGCTGTGCCGTGCGATGTACGGCAAAGGTCGTGTCGATCGGCGCGCGCAGGTACGCGATCTCCCGGCTGCCGATTGTGCCGATTTCGGGACGCTGGTGCCAGAATTGGCTGATATGGCGGTTCATCACGCGCCCGAACAGCGGGTAGCTCTTGCGGATGTCGTCGATTTTCAGCATCGGCCCGGCACATTCGATGTCCGGAAACGCATTCAGCAACTCGAGATAGACCGCGATTGCGTCTGGGCTCGATGCAGCGAGGTCGATGTCGCAGTCCGTCACGATGTACGGGCCCGGCTCCCGGGACGAAAACACTGCCGACACGGTTTCATCGACGAGATTCAGTTCGTTGGCATCTGAAATGGGGGCTCGCCTGAACACGCGGATCCCGTCGTGCTCGAGTTCGTCGAGCACGCGCAGCGTGTCCGGATCATTGCTGCCGTTATCGTGGACGGCAATCTCCACGGGCACGCGCTGCTGCCGGTACGATGCGATGACGCGTCGGAGCATCGCGCCCCGGTTGTACGAAATGACGATCAGCGGCAGCGGCTGGAATCCGGGTTCGCCGGGCAGCGCTTCCCGGAAGTTGAACGTTGCCGGTAGGTACCGGCGGCCTTCGCGTTGACCGTGCTCGAGATAGTGCTGCACCGGGTCCACACCCGCGGCGCGTACGTCGAGATGCAACTGCAGATAGGCTTCGGCGGAAAAGTCGGGTGGCAGGCTGCTCATTGATGTCCTCGGTGTGCGGATATCCCGTACTGTCCGGAATTTTCCGCGTGAAGTCGAGGTGCGGAACATTCACGCCGTGTTGTGCGATGGCCGGCGCTCATTCGCCCGGTGTGCCGCACGCTTCGCACTCCACCTGTGTAACCGTGCGCTGGGCCGGATCGGCGGTCAGCCGCACGGCCGACAACTGGTTCCCCCATACACATCCCGAATCGAGTGCGACGACGTTGTCGCGCAGCATCAGGCCGAGTGCGGCCCAGTGTCCGAACACGACCGTCACGTCTTCCGTACGGCGCCCCGGCACGTCGAACCATGGCAGGTAGCCGGGCGGCGCGCTGTCGGGGCCGCCGTTCGCCTTGAATTCCATTGCGCCGTCGGGTGTGCAGAAGCGCACGCGCGTGAACGCGTTGAATGCGACGCGCATCCGGTCGCGTTTTTTCAGGTTCGGACTCCATTGATTCGGCTCGTTGCCGTACAGGCCTTGCAGCGTGTCGCGCCAGTCGGGCGCGCGCAGCGCGCGCTGGAGTTCGTCGGCGAGTTCGAGCACGAGCGTGGCGTCCCATTGAGGCAGCAAACCCGCATGCACGAGCAGCATCCCGTGCTCCGCGTGCACGAACGGGCGACGGCGGACCCAGTCGAGCAGCGCGTCGGCATCCGGCGCGTCGAGGATCTCGCCGATCGTGTCGCCAGGGCGTTCGGTACGCAGCCCGGCGGACACCGAGAGCAGGTGAAGGTCGTGGTTGCCGAGCACGACGGTCGCGCGCGGGCCGAGGTCGACGAGCGCGCGCAGCGCGGCGAGGGAACCTGGCCCGCGGTTGACGACGTCGCCGGCGATCCACAGCGGGGCGTCGGCGGGAGCCGCAAGCTTTTCGAGCAGCGACTGGAAAGCGGAATGACAGCCTTGGATGTCGCCGATGGCGATGGGGGTGCGGGTCATGAGAGGCAAGTTGTGACGAATCCGGGTGCTGATCAAAAAAGGGTGCGATCGCTTGCGGGCAACTTCGCGCGTAATCGGAGCAATTTTAACGTATTGATTTGAATGCGGATTTTTGGGCGGCAGAGGGTCCGACGGACTGTTTCAAGTTGTTAGCGGCATGGCTTTTGACCGAAGCCGCTTCTTATAATTGGCCGCTCCTCAACAAAATTAGCATTTCATGACTTTGGCGGTTAAGGTCAGCAGTTAGAATGCCCGCCTTGGGGGGACGCGCACGGTGACGTCGCGTTCGCAGTTCGTGGCGGCTCTTGCTTGAGGCACGCCATGTATGACTAAAGGGAGCCTCATGATTCTGGTGACGGGCGGCGCGGGTTTTATCGGCGCCAATTTCGTAATCGACTGGCTGCGTCAATCCGACGAGGCCGTGCTCAACGTCGACAAGCTTACCTACGCAGGCAACCTTCGTACGCTGCAATCGTTGAACGGAAGCCCGAAGCACGTATTCGCTCGCGTCGACATCTGCGATCGCGCGGCACTCGATACGCTGTTGGCCGCCCATCGGCCGCGCGCGATCCTGCATTTCGCAGCGGAAAGTCACGTCGATCGCTCGATTCACGGTCCGGCCGAGTTTGTTCAGACGAACGTGGTCGGTACCTTTACGCTGCTCGAAGCCGCGCGTCAGTACTGGAGTGCGTTGCCCGAGGTGGAGCAAGCCGGCTTCCGGTTCCTGCACGTGTCGACCGACGAAGTGTTCGGTTCGCTGTCCCCGGCCGATCCACAGTTCTCCGAAACGACACCGTATGCGCCCAACAGCCCGTACTCGGCGACGAAGGCGGGCTCCGATCACCTAGTGCGCGCGTACCACCATACATACGGTCTGCCGACGCTCACGACCAATTGCTCGAACAACTACGGGCCCTACCAGTTCCCCGAAAAGCTCATTCCGCTGATGATTGCCAATGCGCTCGCCGGCAAGCCTTTACCCGTCTACGGCGATGGTCAGAACGTGCGCGACTGGCTGTACGTCGGCGATCACTGCAGCGCGATCCGCGAAGTGCTCGCGCGCGGCGTGCCGGGCGAGACCTACAACGTCGGCGGCTGGAACGAAATGACGAACCTCGACGTCGTGCATACGCTGTGCGATCTGCTCGACAGCGCGCGGCCCAGGGCGCAAGGTTCGTATCGCGATCAGATTGCATACGTGAAGGATCGTCCGGGGCACGATCGCCGTTACGCGATCGACGCGCGCAAACTCGAGCGCGAGCTCGGCTGGAAACCGGCCGAGACGTTCGCGACCGGCCTCGCGAAGACGGTATCCTGGTATCTCGACAACCAGGCGTGGTCCGACGAGGTGGCATCGGGTGAATACCGCAAGTGGGTCGAGACCAACTACGCAGAGCGCGTTTGACAGGAGCGGCGATGACACGCAAGGGCATCATTCTCGCCGGCGGCTCAGGCACGCGGCTCTATCCGATCACGCACGCGGTCTCGAAGCAATTGCTGCCGGTGTACGACAAGCCGATGATCTATTATCCGCTGTCGACGCTGATGATCGCGGGCATCCGGGACGTGCTGATCATCTCGACACCGCAGGACACACCGCGCTTCGCGTCGATGCTCGGCGACGGCAGCCAGTGGGGGATGCATATCGAGTATGCGACGCAGCCGTCACCGGACGGGCTCGCGCAAGCGTTCGTCATCGGCCGGGACTTCGTCGGCAACGATCCGTCGGCGCTCATCCTCGGCGACAACATTTTCTACGGGCACGATCTCGCGAAGCAGCTCGAGCGCGCGAACGAGCGCGATGCAGGCGCGACCGTGTTCGCCTATCACGTGCACGACCCAGAGCGTTACGGCGTGGTGGAGTTCGACGGGAACTTCCGCGCGCTGTCGATCGAGGAGAAGCCCGCGAAACCGCGTTCTCAGTATGCGGTCACGGGGCTGTACTTCTATGACAACCGCGTGTGCGACATCGCGGCAGACATCAGGCCCTCGGCACGAGGCGAACTGGAAATCACCGACGTCAATTCGCGGTATCTCGCGGACGGCGCGTTGAACGTCGAGATCATGGGGCGTGGCTACGCGTGGCTCGATACCGGCACGCACGATTCCCTGATCGAGGCCGCGACGTTCATCGCGACGCTGCAGAAGCGTCAGGGGCTCGTGGTTGCGTGTCCTGAAGAGATCGCGTATCGCCGCAACTGGATCGACGCGGAGCAGGTGCTGAAACTGGCACAGCCGCTCGCGAAGAATGCCTACGGGCAGTATCTCCGGAACCTACTCACCCATCAGGTCGCATGGCAATCCACGTAACGTCAACGGTGCTGCCCGACGTCAAGCTCATCGAACCGAAGGTCTTCGGTGACGCGCGCGGCTATTTTTACGAGAGCTTCAACGCACGCGAATTCTCGCAAGGCGTTGGATCCGACGTCGAATTCGTTCAGGATAACCATTCGCGGTCGACCAAGGGTGTGCTGCGTGGGCTGCACTACCAGATCGAGCATGCGCAGGGCAAGCTCGTGCGCGTGATCGAGGGCGAGGTGTTCGACGTCGCGGTGGATATTCGCCGCAGCTCGCCGCATTTCGGCAAGTGGGTCGGCGTGGTCCTGTCGGCGGACAACCATCGTCAGCTTTGGGTGCCGCCGGGTTTCGCGCACGGTTTCATCGTGCTGTCGGAGGCCGCGCAATTCCTTTACAAGACCACCGACTACTGGTTTCCCGAGCACGAGCGCAGCATCGTCTGGAACGATGCGGAGATCGGCATCGCCTGGCCGATCGACGGTGAACCGGTCCTGGCGCCGAAGGACGCGGCAGGCAAGCGTCTGAGCGAGTCCGACGTCTATGCGTAAAAGCGACCTGAACGCCGTGCCGACGATCCTCGTAACGGGTGTGAACGGACAGGTCGGCTTCGAACTGCTGCGGACGCTGCAGGGGCTCGGCCGCGTGGTGCCGTGCGATCGGGCGACGCTCGACCTGTCCGATACCGATCGCGTGCGCGCATTCGTGCGTGACGTGAAGCCGTCGCTGATCGTCAACCCAGCCGCCTATACGGCGGTGGACCAGGCCGAGAACGACGTCGATGTCGCGCGTCGGCTGAACGCCGACGTGCCACGCGTCTTCGCCGAGGAAATGGCGCGCAGCGGCGGCGCGCTGGTTCACTACTCGACCGACTACGTGTTCGACGGCACGAAAGCGGGTGCGTACGAGGAAACCGACGCGACGAATCCCTTGAACGTCTACGGCGCGACGAAGCTCGACGGCGAACGGGCGATCGCGGCGACGGGATGTGCGCACCTGATCCTGCGAACGAGCTGGGTGTATGGCCGTCACGGCCGGAATTTCCTGCTGACGATGCTGAAGCTGGGGGCCGAGCGGCCGGCGTTGCGGATCGTCGCGGACCAGGTCGGTGCGCCGACCTGGGCGAGGACCATCGCGGCCGCCACGGCGCATATCGTCGCGCAGGGCGCGGCGTCGAGCGACACCGACTGGTGGGCAAGCCGCTCCGGTGTGTACCACCTCACGTCGGCTGGCGCGACCTCGTGGTGCGGCTTTGCCGAAGCCATCTTCGCGACCGCGAAGGTGGCGCCTGCGCCGCAGGTCGAGCCGATCGCGGCGAGCGAGTATCCGACGCCGGCGCAGCGGCCCGCGAATTCGAGATTGGCGCTGGACAAGCTGAGTGCGACGTTTGGGCTGCACATGCCGGACTGGCGCGAGGCGCTGGCGCTGTGTCTGGGCGAATGATCTCGGTCTGCCCGCATGCGTGCGACCGTCGAGCGGGCGCAGACCCGAATGGCGGTCGTGTCGGATCGATCGCAGGTGGACGGGCGCTGGCCGGCTTGACGACGACCGGTCCTGCGCATTCGGCCACGTTGAGGTGACCGTTCGGTAACGATTGGATGCCGATCGGGACCGATGTGGGGCCGGATGGTTGCGCGGCAAGCGTCTTCGGGCCTTTTCTGGCGGCCGTTCCGGGGTGACGGTCGTTTTCGGGGGATTGGCGCCGGCTATAATTCTGTTCCGGCCGAGTCTGGCATGACCGGCTGGCAACCACGCCGGCGGGTGTATGGATGTAAGTGGCGAAGGCGTTGGCTTCGCCAGCGAATACTAAATCTGGAGTGAATGTGATGTTAATCCCCGTCATCCTGTCCGGTGGTGCCGGTACGCGACTTTGGCCCGTTTCTCGCGAAGGGCATCCCAAACCGTTCATGAAGCTCGCCGATGGCGAGAGTCTGCTGCTGAAAACCTATCGTCGCGCCGCCGCGGTGGTAAGCGGCGGTGAGGATGTGCCGTGCGGAGAATTGCTGACGGTCACCAATCGCGACTACTACTTCATGAGCAAGGACGAATTCGTCGGCGCAGCGCTCGGAGAGCAGCGCCCTGGCGTATTCATGCTCGAGCCGGCCGGCCGAAACACCGCGCCCGCCGTGGCGATGGCGGCGCATCATGTTGCCGAAAAGTACGGGCGCGATGCGCTGATGCTGGTACTGGCGGCCGATCACCTGGTGCAGGACCAGAAAGGCTTCGTGGCCGCGGTCGCGAGCGCGGCCGAACTGGCGGAGCAGGGCCGGCTGGTGACGTTCGGCATCGTGCCGACGAGCCCGGATACCGGCTTCGGCTACATCGAGGCCGGGGAACCGGTCGGTGCCGGCCGTGCAGCGCTGCGCTTCGTCGAGAAGCCGGATGCTGCGAAGGCGGCCGAGTACCTGGCCGCCGGCAACTACCTGTGGAACTCGGGCATGTTCTGTTTCAAGGCCGGCGTCATTCTCGACGAGATGGCGCGTCATGCGCCGGACGTCGCCGCTGCCGCGGAATCGTGCTGGGCAGCTGTGCAGGAAGCGAACAAGGCGTCGACGCAGATGCTCGAGATTCCTGCCGAGGCATTCGAGAAAATGCCCGACATCTCGATCGACTATGCGGTGATGGAGCGCTCGTCGAACGTGGCGGTGGTGCCTTCGAGCTTCGGCTGGAGCGACATCGGTTCGTGGGGCGCGGTGCGTGACCTGGTCGAGCCGGACGAGGACAGCAACCGGGCCGTCGGCGACGCGATTTTTGTCGACAGCCGCAACATGTACGTGCAGACGCAGGATCGCGTGGTGGCGTCGGTCGGCGTGGCCGACCTGATGATCATCGATACGCCCGACGCATTGCTGGTCGCGCATCCCGACCGTGCGCAGGATGTGAAGCAGGTCGTCGCACGTCTGAAGAAACGCAATCACGACGCGTACAAGCTGCATCGCACGGTGAGCCGCCCGTGGGGCACCTATACGGTCCTGGAAGAAGGGCCGCGGTTCAAGATCAAGCGCATCGAAGTGAAGCCGGGCGGGAGCCTGAGCCTGCAGATGCACCATCACCGCAGCGAGCACTGGATCGTCGTGAGCGGGATGGCGAAGGTCGTCAACGGGGATCAGGAAATCTTCGTCCGGACCAACGAATCCACCTATATTCCTGCCGGCCACAAGCATCGCCTCGAGAATCCGGGCGTGCTGGACCTCGTGATGATCGAGGTGCAAAGCGGCGAATACCTGGGTGAAGACGACATCGTTCGTTTCCAAGATGTCTACGGGCGGGCTTGATGCTGGGCATGTTGAGAGCCCTTTGGGCCTATCGCGGCTTCATTCTGGGAAGCGTCAAGCGGGAATTTCAGTCCAAGTACCGTAATTCCCTGCTGGGCGCGGCATGGACTGTCCTCAACCCGCTCGCGATGATCGTCGTCTATACGGTGATTTTCTCGCGGGTCATGCATGCCCGGTTGCCGGGCGTGGACAGCACTTTCGCGTACAGCGTTCATCTGTGCGCGGGTGTGCTGCCGTGGGGCATGTTCGTGGAAGTCGTCAGTCGCGGACAGACTGCCTTTATCGACAATGCGAACCTGCTGAAGAAGCTGAGCTTTCCTCGGTTGTGCCTGCCGGTGATCGTGGTCGCCAATGCGCTGGTCGGTTTCGCGATCGTGTTCGCGCTGTTCACGGCGTTCCTGCTGATCAGCGGTAATTTTCCCGGCATTTCGTACCTCGCGGTTTTTCCGGTGCTGCTGGTGATGACGTTGTTCGCGATCGGTCTCGGTGTCACGCTGGGTGTGCTGAACGTATTTTTCCGCGATGTCGGGCAGTTCTTCGGGATCGTGCTGAACTTCTGGTTCTGGCTGACGCCGATCGTCTATTCGGTCAACATCCTGCCGGAGACCGTGAAGTCCGCGATGCGTTTCAATCCGATGGCACCGGTGATCCAGGCGTTCCAGGTCGTGCTGGTGCAGCGCGTATGGCCCGACTGGCAGACGCTTTGGCTGCCGGCCTTGCTGGGCGTCGGCCTGTGTCTTTTTGGCCTGGGCCTGTTCCGCAAACATGCGGGCGAAATGGTGGATGAACTTTGATGGGCACCATTACCGTTACCAATCTGGGCAAGGCCTACAAGCAGTATCCAACGCGCTGGTCCCGTCTCGTCGAGTGGATGGACCCGCGTCGCAAGGAGCATCACAAGCTTCATTGGGTGCTGCGCGACTTGAATTTCTCGGTGCAAGCGGGCGAGGCGCTCGGCATCATCGGCATCAACGGCGCGGGCAAGAGCACGCTGCTGAAAATGATCGTCGGAACCACGCAGCCGACCATCGGCAGCGTGACGATGACCGGGCGCGTGGCCGCACTGCTAGAACTCGGGATGGGGTTTCATCCGGATTTCACCGGGCGTCAGAACGTGATGATGGCCGGCCAATTGCTGGGCTATACCGTCGACGAGCTCACCGCGATGATGCCGGAAATCGAAGCGTTTGCCGAAATTGGCGAATACATCGATCAGCCGGTGCGTGTGTATTCAAGCGGCATGCAGATGCGTCTCGCGTTCAGTGTCGCGACGGCCCGCCGGCCCGACGTGCTGATCGTCGACGAGGCGTTGTCGGTCGGCGACGCCTATTTTCAGCACAAGAGTTTTGATCGCATCCGCGAGTTCGGCAGGCAGGGCACGACGTTGTTGATCGTCGCGCACGATAAGGCCGCGATTCAGGCCATTTGCGATCGCGCGATCCTGCTGAATGCCGGACGGCTGGAGATGGAAGGGCCGCCCGAGGCGGTCATGGATTTCTACAACGCGATGCTGGCCGATCGCGAGAACGGCGGTGTCAGGCAGGAGAAGCTGGACAGTGGCGCTGTGCAGACCATTTCGGGCACCGGCGAGGCGCTGATCGACGAGGTCACGTTGCTCGACCAGTCCGGCCAGCCGGTCGAGGTCATTGGCGTTGCGCAGCCCGTCGCTTTGCGCGTCAAGGTCAAGTGCGTGAAGGCGATTCCCGAGCTGGTCGTCGGATACATGATCAAGGATCGGCTTGGGCAGACGGTGTTCGGAACGAACACTTATCACCTCAAGCAGGTGCTGGTCGATCTCGCCGAAGGTCAGACGGTGGAATTGCGTTTCGAATTCCTGGCGAATATCGGTGTGGGCAGCTACTCGGTCGCCGTGGCACTGCATACGGGCGATGCGCATCTTGCAAATAACTATCAGTGGCGCGATCACGCGCTGGTGTTCAACGTCGTCAACATAAAGATGGATGACTTCGTCGGTGTGGCGTGGCTGCCGACGACGGTGAGGAGTTTGCCGTAGTGGACAGTTTTTATCGTGCGTTCGAGGACCGGCATCGCGGGTCGCGAGATCTCATCAAAAGCAGGCTGACGAAATACGCGGCATTCTTTCAGCCGCTGGCGGCATTGCATCCGGGGGCGATGACGTTCGACGTCGGGTGCGGTCGCGGCGAGTGGCTGGAGCTGATGATCGAAGCCGGTTTTGTCGCGTCGGGCGTGGATCTCGACGATGAGATGCTCGAAGCATGCCGTGAGCGAAATCTGCCGGTATCGAAGGGCGACGCGATCGAGCATCTCGCGACGCTCGAATCGAGCAGTCATGCGTTGATCTCGGCTTTTCATGTCGTCGAACACGTGAGCTTCGAGCAATTGAAGACGCTCGTGAGCGAAGCGTTACGCGTGTTGAAACCCGGTGGTCTGCTCATTCTCGAGACGCCCAATCCGGAAAACATCGCGGTGGCGACGTGCAACTTCTACATCGATCCGTCGCACCAGAAGCCGGTGCCGCCGCTGCTGCTTTCGTTCGTTGCCGAACACGCCGGGTTTGATCGTGTCAAGGTGGTGCGCCTGCAGGAACCCGAGGCGCTACACGATGCAGAGACGAAGGTTCACCTGTTGAACATCCTCGGTAGCGTGAGCCCCGACTACGCGATCGTCGCGCAGAAGGCAGCCGATTCGACGCAGGGCGCGTTCGATGCGGCATTCGATGCTGATTACGGTCTGACAATCGATGTCCTTGCCGATCGCTACGAAACACGGATTGCCTCGAGCCAATCTCATGTCGAGGCGAGAGTGGAACGTGCGGAGGAGGCGTTGCGGCAATCCGCAGAGCGGTGGAGCGAACTGGTTGACCGTCTGCAAACGGTGTCGGAGCAGTTGACGTCCGCGGAGGAGCGATATCAGCGCCTCGAGGAGCGAAATCGGCTGACCGACGAGTGGCGTCAGCTTGTCGACGAGCGGAGCCAGCTTGCCGATGCACGCAGCCAGTTGGTCGAAGAGCGGAGCCAACTGGTCGAAGAGCGGAGCCAGCTGGTCGACGGGGAACGCCAGCATCTCGAGCGCCAGGTGCGCGAACTGCAGGCGCGGCTTGAACAGGCCGAGGCCTTGATGCATCAGGCGAACGCGCAATTGCATGCGATGTATCACAGCACGTCGTGGAGAATTACCCGCCCGCTGCGCGCCGTAGCCCTTGTGCTGAGGGGACAGGGGAAGACGGTTTTCAAGACCGGACTGAAGCGTCTGATTCGGCGGGCTGCAAGCTTCGGCGAGCAGCACCCTTCGTTCAGGCGGTTCGCCGTTTCCGTGCTTAATCGATTTCCCGGCCTCAAGCAACGCCTGATCCCCGTTGTCTCAGGGACCGTGCGCCCCTATCATCCGCGACCTGATGTGCCGCCGGAAAGCCTGAGTCCGCGCGCGCAACAAATCCATGCTGCATTGGCTTTTGCAGCGAAGAGCTACAGCAAGAAGGAGGGGGTCTGATGCGGATCGTCATCGATATGCAGGGTGCGCAGAGCACCGGTTCTCGCAATCGAGGCATCGGCCGTTACACGCACGCGATTGCGAAAGGGTTGGTGCGGAATCGCGGCGAGCATGAAATTTTTCTGGCGTTGAGCGACCTGTTCCCCGAGACCATCGAGCCCATTCGCGAGGCGTTTTCCCACGTGCTGCCACTCGAAAACATTCGGGTCTGGCATGCTGCCGCGCCCGTGGCGCACGTCGAGAAATCCAACGATTGGCGGCGGCATGCTGCGGAACTGGGATTCGAGTCCTTCCTGTGCTCGTTGAAGCCGGATTTCATCTATGTCACGAGTCTGTTCGAAGGGCTCGGCGATGATGCGGTCACGAGCGTACATCGCCTGCAGCACGATATCCCGGTCGCGGTCACGCTGTACGACTTGATTCCATACATCAACCCCGATCCGTATCTGAACAATCCGGTTATCAAATCCTGGTATCTGGAGAAGATCGAGCATCTGCGTCGCGCTGATTTGTGGCTGGGTATTTCGGAGTCCTCGCGTCAGGAAGGTATCAAACATCTGGGGTTGCCCGCGGACTGCTCGATCAACATCGGCACCGATGCGGACGATGCATTCCAGTCCATCGACGTCTCTCCGGAACGTGAGGCGGCGTTACGAAAGCAATATGGGTTGACGAAACCGTTCGTCCTGTACACGGGCGGTATCGATCACCGCAAGAACGTCGAAGGCCTGATTCGGGCCTATGCACTTTTGCCGGAAGCGGTACGGCGCGATCACCAACTGGCGATCGTGTGTTCGGTGCAGCCTGCGAATCGGCAGGAACTCGAGCGTCTGGCGCAGCAACACGGCCTAAGCCAGGGCGAAGTGGTGCTGACCGGGTTCGTTCCGGACGAGGATCTGCTGTATTTCTACAACCTGTGCACGTTGTTCGTCTTCCCGTCGTGGCACGAGGGCTTCGGTTTGCCCGCACTGGAGGCGATGCGCTGCGGGGCTCCCGTCATTGGCGCCAATACCTCCAGTTTGCCGGAAGTTATCGGTTGGGACGACGCATTGTTCGATCCGCATTCCGACGCAGCGATCGCCGCTGCGATTCGGCGCGGCCTGACCGACGACGCGTTCCGCGAAGCGCTGATGCGGCACGGGAAAGAACAGTCGCGCCGGTTTTCGTGGGACGAAAGTGCACGCCGCACCGTTGCCGCCATGGAGCAGTGGCATGCTCGGGACAAGCAGCCGGCGCCTCGCCCCGAGTCGCGGCGCCCGAAGCTCGCCTATGTTTCGCCGCTGCCGCCGGCTCGTACCGGCATCGCGGACTACAGTGCCGAACTGCTGCCCGAGCTTGCGCATTTCTACGATATCGATGTCATCGTCGACCCCGATACCGCAGGGAATCCACGGTTCGACGGCGTAACGGTGAGATCTCCTCAGTGGTTTCTGGACAATGCCGACCTGTATGACCGAGTGGTCTATCACTTTGGCAATTCGTCCTTCCATCGCTACATGTTCCCGCTTCTGGATGTCGTGCCGGGCGTGGTGGTCCTGCACGACTTTTTCCTGTCGGGCATCGTGGCGGAAATGGACGGTCAGGGATGGCTGCCCGGCGGCTTGTCGCAGGCGCTGTACGAGAACCATGGCTACGCCAGTCTGGCCGAACGCCATCAACAAGCGGATCCCGCAGATATCGTCTGGAAGTACCCGTGCAGCCTCGAGGTGATTCAGAAGAGCCTCGGCCTGATCGTCCACTCCGCGAATTCGAAGCGCCAGGCCATGCGCTGGTATGGCGGCAACGTCGACGACTGGGTCGAGATTCCGCATATGCGCGCCAATGATGTCGACCTCGACAGGGCTGCTGCGCGTGCGGCGCTGGGTATTGCGGAAAGCGATTATCTGGTCTGCGCCTTCGGGTTGCTGGGGCCGATGAAGCTGAACCTTCAACTGCTGAAGGCCTGGGCAGCGTCCCGTCTGGCGAAAGACGCGACCTGTCATCTGGTTTTTGTCGGCGAGAACAACCCGGGGCAATACGGGCAGGAAGTGTCGCGCCTGATCCGAGAACTCGGTTCGAACGTCAACGTCCGGATCACCGGCTGGGCGGACATCTCGGTTTTCCGTCAGTATCTTGCCGCCGCCGATGTCGGCGTACAGTTGCGGACCTTGTCCAGAGGCGAGACGTCCGGCACCGTGCTGGATTGCATGAATTACGGCAAGGCCGTCATCGTCAACGCCAATGGCAGCATGGCCGATCTCGACGATGACGCCGTGTGGAAGCTACCGGACGCATTTACCGAGGAGCAGCTTGTCGAGGCGCTGGAGACCTTGCGCAGCGATACCGAGTTGCGGACGAAACTGGGGCGTACTGCGCGGCAGCTCATCGTGAGCCGCCATGCTCCGGCTCTGTGTGCGGAACAGTATCGGGATGCGATCGAGCGCTTCCACGTTGCCGGATTGGCTCATCCCGCGATCCTGGCGCGTGCGATCGTCGACGAGGCAGGAGTGGCCGAGGACAACCAGTTGCAGCAGGCTGCGGTGGCCATGGCCCGGAACGTCGTCCCGCGCAATGCCAAGCGGCAACTACTGGTCGATATCTCCGAACTCGTTCAGCACGATGCAAAGAGCGGCATTCAGCGCGTGGTGCGGAGTCTGGTCAAGGAGTGGCTGGAACATCCCCCCGTCGGGTTCAGGGTGGAACCGGTTTATGCGACGGCGGCACAATCGTATACCTACGCCCGTCGTTTTACGGCCAAGCTGATGGGTTTCGAAGACGCGTGGCTGCATGACGCGCCTGTCGATTATGGGCAGGGCGACCTGTTTCTCGGTCTGGACCTTGCGCCGGAACTCGTGCCTGCGCAGCGGGCGTTTTACCAGAAGCTTCGGCACCAGGGCGTGCAAGTCAAGTTTGTCGTGTACGACCTGCTGTGCATTTTCCTGCCCCAATATTTCGGGCCCGGCGTGGCGGAGAATTTCGGCAAATGGCTGGACGTCGTCGCGGAGAGCGACGGTGCGTTCTGCATTTCGGAGGCCGTTGCGGGCGATCTTGCCCGCTGGATGGCGCAGCATGCTCCCGAGCGTGCCGCCCGCTTCGCGATTGACTGGTTCCACCTGGGCGCGGATATTCAAAATTCCGTCGCGACATCGGGACTCCCTGCCGATGCCGGGCGCTTGCTCGAGACGCTCAAGAAATCTCCGTCGTTCCTGATGGTCGGAACGCTTGAACCCCGCAAGGGGCATGCCCAGATCCTGGATGCATTCGAGCGGCTCTGGCAGGAAGGTCGGCAGGTCAATCTCGTCCTGGTGGGCAAGCAAGGGTGGCTAGTCGGAGATTTGATTCCGCGGCTCAAGGGGCATCGGGAGCTCGGCCGCCGCTTGTTCTGGTTGGAAAGTATCAGCGACGAATACCTGGAAGCAGTTTATGCCGCGTCGTCGTGCCTGATCGCGGGTTCGTATGGCGAAGGTTTCGGCCTGCCGTTGATCGAGGCGGCCCAGCACGGGATCCCCATCATTGCCCGGGACATTCCCGTATTCCGGGAAGTCGCGGGGAATCATGCCTATTATTTCTCCAGTGAGACCGGCCAGGATCTGGCCGATGAAATCAACGCCTGGCTGGAACTTGAAAACAAGGGGCAGGCACCTTCACCCGAAGGCATGCCTTTCTTGACCTGGGCCCAAAGTTCTCGCGACTTGGCGAAGCTTTTTACAAAAAGCGCATCACTTTCGTAAGGAAAGAGCATCACTATGAAAACAGTCATCATCACCGGCATCACCGGCCAGGACGGCGCCTATCTCGCCGAACTCTTGCTCGACAAGGGCTACACGGTTTACGGCACCTACCGCCGTACCAGCTCGGTGAACTTCTGGCGTATCGAGGAGCTTGGCATCGCCAAGCATCCGAACCTGCATCTGGTTGAATACGATCTGACCGATCTGTCGGCGAGCATCCGCCTGCTGCAGACGACCGGTGCGACCGAGGTCTACAACCTCGCGGCGCAGAGCTTCGTCGGTGTATCGTTCGACCAGCCGGTCACGACCGCGGAGATCACGGGCGTTGGTCCGCTGAACCTGCTCGAAGCGATCCGCATCGTCAATCCGAAGGTTCGCTTCTACCAGGCGAGCACGTCCGAAATGTTCGGCAAGGTGCAGGCGATTCCGCAGATCGAATCGACGCCGTTCTACCCGCGCAGCCCGTACGGCGTGGCGAAGCTGTATGCGCACTGGATCACCGTCAACTACCGCGAAAGCTACGACATCTTCGGCTGCAGCGGGATCCTGTTCAATCACGAGTCGCCGCTGCGTGGCCGCGAATTCGTCACGCGCAAGATCACCGACTCGGTCGCCAAGATCAAGCTCGGCCAGCTCGACGTGCTCGAGCTGGGCAACATGGATGCGAAGCGCGACTGGGGTTTCGCGAAGGAATATGTCGAGGGCATGTGGCGCATGCTTCAGGCCGACGAGCCGGATACGTTCGTGCTGGCCACGAACCGAACCGAGACCGTGCGCGACTTCGTGCGCATGGCGTTCAAGGCGACCGGTGTGGATCTCGAGTTCAAGGGCAGCGACGCGAACGAGATCGCCGTTGACGTCGCAACCGGCAAGACGGTGGTTCGCGTCAATCCGAAGTTCCATCGTCCGGCCGAAGTCGATCTGCTGATCGGCAATCCGGAGAAGGCGAAGCAGAAGCTGGGCTGGGAACCGAAGACGACGCTCGAGCAGCTGTGCGCGATGATGGTTGAAGCGGATCTGCGACGCAATGAACGCGGCTTCTCGTTCTGACGCGCCGCGCGCGCTGGTCACGGGGCTCGGCGGCTTTACGGGCGACTACCTCGCGCAGTCGCTGCGAGCCGCCGGCTATCGCGTGTTCGGTACCGCGCACGGCGCCGAGGCGACCGGGCCTGACATGTATCGGGTGGACCTGTGCGACCGCGCGGAACTCGCGAAGGTCGTCGCCGACGTGCAGCCGGACGTGGTCGCGCATCTTGCCGCGATCGCGTTCGTTGCGCACGGTGACGCAGACGCGATGTATCGCACCAACGTGGTCGGCACGCGCAACCTGCTGGAAGCGCTCGCGAGCTTGGAGAGTCGCCCGAAGGCGGTTCTGCTGGCCAGCAGCGCCAACATCTACGGCAACGCGGCGGTCGAGATCATCGACGAAACGGTCGAACCGAATCCGGCGAACGACTATGCGGTCAGCAAGCTGGCGATGGAGTACATGGCGCGCCTGTGGCACGACAAGCTGCCGATCGTCGTTGCACGTCCGTTCAACTACACGGGTGTCGGTCAGTCGCCGCAGTTCCTGCTGCCGAAGATCGTCGGCCATTTCCAGCGCGGCGAGCGCGTGATCGAACTCGGCAACATCGATGTCGAGCGCGATTTTTCCGACGTGCGACGGGTGATTGATGCGTATCGACGCCTGTTGCAGCTCGCACCGGCAGGTGGCGTATTCAATGTCTGTTCCGGCCGGGCGACATCGCTGAAGGCGGTGATCGCAATGATGGAGCAGATCGCCGGCTACACGATCGAGGTACGCGTCAATCCGGCCTTCGTGCGCGCGAATGAAGTGCGCCGATTGCAGGGCGATGGCTCGCGTCTGCAGGCCGCTGTCGGGCCGCTCGAGGACATTCCGCTGGAAAGCACGCTGCGCTGGATGTTTGGCGGAGGGCGCGGGTGAAGGTTGGATTCGGCACGACCGCACTGGCCCGCAGCAGTGCGCATGGCGGTGTCGACGGCATTGGATCGTATACGCGCGAACTGGGGCGCGCGTTGCTGGCGCAGGGCGGGGTCGACCTGGTTCCTGCCGGCTTCGGTGCAGTTGCCGGCGACGACGTGTTTCCGGGTGCCCGGCCATCGGTGAATCTCGGCCGGCATGAGGTTGCGACGGTGCTGGGCGCGGTGACGTCGTGGACGGCCGTCGACGAGAAAGCGCTGCGCGCGGAACACGTCGACGTCTTTCATGCGACCGATCACCTGATTCCGAAGCTATCCGCGACGCCGGTCATCGCAACGCTGATGGATGCGATTCCGCTGTCGCATCCTGAGTGGACGACGATCCGGCTGGCGGCGCTGCGCCGTTGGCTGCTGCGCCGCTCGGGAACCTGGGCCGATCATGTGATTACGATCTCCGATTATTCGAAGCAGGAAATCGTCGAACATTTTGGTATCGCGCCGGAGCGAATCTCCGTTGTTCCGCTGGGGGTGCATCCGCGTTTCTTTGAACGGATCGACCGGATCGGGCGTGACGAGGTATTGAAGCGTCTCGGCTTGCCGGCGCAATTTTTTCTGTGCGTCGGAACCCTGCAGCCGCGGAAGAACCTCGAGCGAGTGCTCGATGCTCACGCGAGCTTGCCAGCCGATCTGCGCCGCGGCATACCGCTGGTGATCGTCGGTCGGGCCGGCTGGGGCTGCGAGCATCTCGTCGCGCGTCTGCGCGCAGAAGGGGACGGCAGCGTTCGCTGGCTCCAGTATCTGCCTGACCACGACGTGCGCGCGCTGATGCAGTCGGCGAGCGCGCTGGTATTTGCATCGCTGTGCGAGGGCTTCGGATTGCCGGTCGTGGAAGCCTTCGCGTCGGGGCTGCCGGTCGTGGCGTCGAACACGACGTCCGTACCCGAAGTCGCGGGCCACGCGGCGATCCTGGTCGATCCGCTCCGTATCGACGAAATCGCGGACGGCATGCGAATGATCGTCGAGCAGCCGGGCAAGGCAGACGCGCTTCGCGAGGCTGGCCTGACGCGGGCACGCGCGCTGAACTGGCCGGCCTGTGCACAGAAGACGTTGGCCGTCTACGAAACTGTCCTGGGCGCGACACGTCGTTCATGAATCAATTTGCATCGGGGAGCGCTGCGTGAAGTTGGGGGTGGATATCACCTGGATGGTGGGCAATTACCGCGGCATGGGGCGCTACGCCCGACAATTGGTGGAGCCGGTTGGCGCGTCGGTGTTGGGCCTGGGTCCAAGCGGCGTACGTGCCGACGAGTGGCCGTGCGTCAGCGCGGGGCGCGGGTTCTTCCCGTGGTGGGAGCAGGTCGAATTGCCCCGCCTGTGCCGTGAGCAGAAGCTCGACTACCTGCTGTGCCCGTACAACACGGGGCCGCTGCGGTCCACCGGCAACACACGGGTAGTCGCGGTCGTCCACGACCTGATCTACCTGAAGCCGTGGCATGTACTGCCGCCTGCTCGGTCGCTGTACCAGACCGTCGGGCGCATGTACCGTCGTCAGGTGGTGCCGCGGCTCGTGCGGCGGGCTGACGCCGTGCTCACCATCTCGCGGTTCACGCAGCGTGAGTTGATGGATCGGTTCGGGTTGCGCGAGGCGGATGTCCCCGTCATTCCGTGCATGATTTCGGACGACTGGTTCGCGTCGCCGGTGAGTCGGGTCGCGCGCCAGCCGTACCTGTTCACGGTGGCGGGCGAGGTGCCGAGCAAGAACGTCGATCGTCTGCTGCAGGCCTTTGCCGTGGCGCGGCCTGCTCTTGGCGACGATGCACGGCTGAGGATCGCCGGGATCAAGGCCGATCACCACGCGCATTTTTACGGTCGGGCGGACGCCCTCGGGTTGACGGGTGTCGTCGAACTACTCGGCTATGTGTCGCGGGAGGAGCTGCGCGAGCAGTACCGCCAGGCCCGCGCATTCATCTTTGCTTCGTTATTCGAAGGGTTCGGGATTCCATTGCTGGAAGCGATGGCGTCCGGGACGCCCGTCGCGTGCAGCAACACGACGTCGATGCCTGAAATCGTCGGCGACTGCGGTCTGCAGTTCGATCCTTATTCGGTGGAAGACATGGCGGAACAAATCCGCAGGGTGTGGGACGACAGTAAGCGATTCGATGTAGCGGCCGGCGCCGGCATGGACCGCGCGCGTACCTTCTCGGCGTCCGCCGTTCGTCCGTCGATTCAGGATTTCTGGGCGCGTCTGTCATGAGCGGGGACAAAAAGAAGTTGCTGGTGCTGACGCCCCGGTTTCCGTATCCGGTGATCGGCGGCGACAAGCTGCGGATCTACCATCTCTGCCGCGTGCTGTCCCGCCATTACTCGTTGACGCTGCTGAGCATGTGCGACACCGACGAAGAGATGCACGCCGCGTTGCCGGACGATGGCGTGTTCGATCGGGTCGAACGGGTTTTCCTGTCCCGCCGGCGGTCGTACATCAACACGTTGCTCGCGCTGCCCACGCGCACGCCGCTGCAGGTCGCGTACTACCGGAGTCGTGCGTTCGAGAAGGCCGTGGCGCGATTGCTGCCGTCGCACGACGGCGCATTCGTGCATCTCGTGCGCTGCGCCGAATATGTCCGCAAATCGGGCAAGCCACGCATCCTGGAAATGACCGATGCGATCTCGCTCAACTACAGCCGTGTGAAGCAGTTGAAGAATGCGCGTGGGTTGAAGTCGCGCGTGTTCGGCATCGAGGCGAAACGCCTGCTCGACTACGAGCGCACGATCGTCGACGATTTCGACCTGTCGGTGCTGGTTTCGAGGACCGATCGCGACTACCTGTTTCCGGGGGCGTCCGCCGCGAAGGTGATGGTGTGCTCGAACGGTGTCGATCTGTCGAACCTGCCTTACACGGCGCGGAGCACGGCGAGCCGGATCCTGATCTTCATCGGCGACATGCGTACGGTCCAGAACCAGGACATGTGTCACTTCTTCGCGGACGCCGTGCTGCCGTTGCTGCGCAAGCGCGCCGACTATCGTTTCCGGATCGTCGGGTCCATCGCCCCCGCACTGGCCGAACAATTTCGCGCGTACGACGGCGTCGATGTGACCGGCCGCGTGGAGTCGGTCGCGCAAGCCGCGTTCGACGGCGCGATCGGCGTATGCCCGATGCGCATTGGCGCTGGCGTGCAGAACAAGATTCTCGAGTACATGGCACTCGGGTTGCCCGTCGTCACTACGTCACTGGGCCACGAGGGCCTGGGTGCAGAGAGCGGCCAGGATCTGTTGATTGCGGACACGCCGGAGGAATTCGTCGACCGCATCGAGCGGCTCGTCGCCAACGAGGCTGCGGCGATCGAGATGGCGGCGCGGGCGCGCACCTTCGTCGAACGCGAGCACGGATGGGAGCGGATGGTCGCACCGCTCGTCGACAAGGTGGGCGCGTTGCTGGCCTGAGCCGCAGCCCGCCCGGTTTGCAGGCACAAGCGCTGCTGCGGACGCGAGGTGCGCGGCTTGGTTGCGGCCGGTCGGCACGGTTACAATGGCCGCGAATTCATGCGGCACCATCGGCACGCGCGGCTCACGGTTGCCGGTCGGGATTGCGCGCCGGCGATGTCGCTGTCTCGCGAGCAGGCCGGAGCGCGCGCGTTTGTCATCTGATTCGGAACCCGAACATCACATCATATTTCCATATGGTTGTAACCGGCCATGCATGCATCGACGCACCGCCGGATGCCGGTCGGACGGCGCCGATGGTCGATCGCAGCGGCGATCGACTTTTTCTCCGTCTGCGAGATTCCGGCGTGTTCGTTTCTGCCTCACGGTCGGGTGGCCACACACGTCGGCAGGCGCTGCCGGCCGGTGCAACCGCCATGACGCCCATTCACAGGGCCGTCAGCCGACCGGGCGGGAGGCGGCGATGACCCACCTCGTCGTCACCGGCGCGAACGGCTTCGTCGGCCGCGCAGTCTGCCGCCGCGCGCTGGAAGCCGGGCACACGGTTACCGCCCTGGTGCGGCGTCCGGGCGGCTGCATCGACGGCGTGCGCGAGTGGGTGCACGACACCGCCGATTTCGATGCGCTGACTGAAGCGTGGCCCGCCGACCTGGCCGCCGATTGCGTGATCCATCTCGCCGCGCGCGTACACGTGATGCGCGACGAGTCGCCCGATCCCGACGCCGCGTTCGACGCCACCAACGTCGCCGGCACGCTGCGTCTCGCCGAGGCGGCACGCCATCACGGCGTGCGCCGCATCGTGTTCGCGAGCAGCATCAAGGCGGTCGGTGAAGGCGACGGCGGGGTGCCGCTGTCCGAGGCTTCCGAACCCGATCCGCAGGACGCATACGGCCGTTCGAAACTGCGGGCAGAGCGCCAGCTCGCGCAATTCGGCGCGTCGGCGGGGCTCGACGTCGTCGTCGTTCGTCCGCCGCTCGTCTACGGCCCGTCCGTCCGCGCCAACTTCCTGCGGATGATGGACGCGGTCGCGCGCGGGATGCCGTTGCCGCTCGGCTCGGTTTCGGCGCGCCGCAGCATCGTCTACGTCGACAACCTCGCCGATGCGCTGCTGCGTTGCGCAATCGACCCGCGCGCGGCCGGCGAATGCTTTCACGTCGCCGACGACGATGCACCGTCGGTCGCGGGCCTGCTGCGCCTCGTCGGCGACGCGCTTGGCCGGTCGGCCCGGCTGATCGCGGTGCCGCCGGCGCTGTTGCGTGTGCTCGGCAAGCTGACGGGTCGCAGTGCGGCCATCGACCGGCTGACCGGAAGCCTGCAGCTCGACACGGGCCGGATCAAGCGCGTGCTGGGCTGGCATCCGCCCTATACGACCCGCCAGGGCCTCGAAGCGACCGCCGCATGGTATCGTTCGCGCGATACACGAAAATAAAGCCACATGCTTCTCGCGAATCCCACCTGGCTCACCACGGCCGCGGTGGCTCTGGCCGCCGCGTTCGCCTCGACGACGATTCTCCGCGTACTGCTCGCCACCGGGTTGGCCTGGCGTCTTGCCACTGACGTTCCGAACGATCGTTCGCTCCATACGCTGCCGACACCGCGCGTCGGCGGATGGGGCATCGTGCCGGTCTGCGTCGTCGCACTGCTGGCGCTGGCGCCGCGACTCTGGCTGATTGCCGTCGCCGCCGCAGGACTCGCCGCGATGTCGCAGATCGACGACCGGCGCGGGTTGCCGGCCCGTGTGCGGTTCTCGGCGCACCTCGCGGCAGTCGTCGCGCTGGTCGTCGTGTACCCTGCCGATGCACCCTGGTGGCTGCTCGCGGGCGTGGGTTTCGCGATGGTGTGGCTGACGAACCTGTACAACTTCATGGACGGTGCCGACGGCCTCGCGGGCGGCATGGCGCTGTTCGGCTTCGGCGGGTACGCGGTCGCGGCGCTCGGCGGCGCGCATCCGTCGCCCGATCTCGTCGTGGCGGGCGCGGCGGTCGCCGGCGCGGCGCTGGGCTTTCTACTGCTCAATTTCCACCCGGCGAGACTGTTCCTCGGTGACGCAGGCTCGATTCCGCTCGGATTCCTGGCCGGTGCGCTGGGCTACTGGGGCTGGCGTACCGATGTCTGGCCGATCTGGTTCCCGGCGATGGTGTTCGCGCCCTTTATTGCCGATGCATCTGTAACACTTTTGAGACGCTTGTTACTCGGAGAAAAGTTCTGGCAAGCGCACCGCGAGCACTATTATCAAAGGATGGTCCGATCGGGCGTTAGCCACGGTCGGACCGCTCTTTATTGGTACCTCATCATGCTCGCGGGCATAATTGTCGCCGTGTGGGCAAAGGGCCGCCCCGAACTGCAGCAATGGCTGTCGTTCCTCGCGTGGTATGGCGTCCTGGCATGGTTCGGATGGTTGATCGACATGCGTTGGCGCCGGTTTCAGGCGGCCGCCGAAAACAATTCTTGAGGTTTCCCGCCGATGTTGCGTTCCAAGGCATCTTGGCTGTCATTGAGTGCTTTCCTGTTCGACCTGACGGCGGTTGTGGCCGCGTGGTTGTTCGCTTATCTCGTTCGTTTCAACGGCAGCGTTCCGCATGATTTCCTGAGCGGCGCGCTGATGGCGTTGACCTGGGTGCTGCCCATCTTCGCGCTGATGTTCCACGGGTTCGGCCTGTATCGCGGCCTGTGGGTGTTCGCGAGCCTGCCCGACCTGATGCGCATCGCGAAGGCGGTGGTCGGCGGCGGCGTGATCGTGATGATCGGCGCCGTGATGTTCCAGCCGCAGCCGATCATTCCGCGCTCGGTGCTGCTCGTGTCGCCGCTGATGCTGTTCCTGGCGATGGGCGGCGCGCGCGCGCTGTATCGTGCGACGAAGGAGTACTACCTGTACGGCGGGCTCGTCGGCAAGGGCAAGCCGGTGCTGGTGCTCGGCGCCGGCACGGCCGGCGCGAGTCTTGCGCGCGAGCTGTCGCGTTCCGGCGAATGGCGCCTCGTCGGCCTGCTCGACGACGACGTCACGAAGCAGGGCCGCGAAATCTACGGCTACAAGGTGCTGGGCTCGTTCAACGACCTGAAGCATTGGACCGATGCGATGAAGGTCGAGTACGCGATCATCGCGATTCCGTCGGCGTCGGTCGAGACGCAGCGTCGCGTCGCGACCCTGTGCGTGCGTGCCGGCGTGAAGGCGATGGTGCTGCCGTCGCTGACCGCGCTGATGCCGGGGCAGGGCTTCCTGTCGCAGGTCCGGAACATCGATCTCGAGGATCTGCTCGGCCGCGATGCCGTGACGATCGACACGCCGCACGTCGAGGCGCTGCTGCGCGGCCGCGTCGTGATGGTGACGGGCGCGGGCGGTTCGATCGGCTCCGAGCTGTGCCGGCAGATCCTGCGCTTCGCGCCGGCGCAACTGGTTGCATTCGACCTGTCCGAATACGCGATGTACCGGCTCACCGAGGAGCTGCGCGAGCGATTCCCCGACTTGCCCGTGCTGCCGATCATCGGCGATGCGAAGGATTCGCTGCTGCTCGACCAGGTGATGTCGCGCCATGCGCCGCACATCGTGTTCCATGCGGCCGCCTACAAGCACGTGCCGCTGATGGAGGAGCACAACGCGTGGCAGGCACTGCGCAACAACGTGCTCGGCACGTATCGCGTGGCGCGCGCGGCGATTCGCCACGACGTGCGTCACTTCGTGCTGATCTCGACCGACAAGGCCGTCAATCCGACCAACGTGATGGGCGCGAGCAAGCGCCTCGCCGAAATGGCCTGCCAGGCATTGCAGCAGACGAGCGGGCGGACGCAGTTCGAGACGGTGCGCTTCGGCAACGTGCTCGGCAGTGCGGGCAGCGTGATTCCGAAATTCCAGCAGCAGATCGCGAAGGGCGGCCCGGTGACGGTCACGCACCCGGAGATCACGCGGTTCTTCATGACGATCCCGGAAGCGTCGCAGCTCGTGCTGCAGGCGTCGAGCATGGGGCAGGGCGGCGAGATCTTCATTCTCGACATGGGCGAGCCGGTGAAGATCGTTGATCTCGCGTGTGACCTGATTCGCTTATACGGCTTCTCGGAAGAACAGATCCGCATCGAATTCACCGGGCTGCGGCCCGGAGAGAAACTCTACGAGGAACTGCTCGCGGACGACGAGGCGACGACGCGCACGCCGCACCCGAAACTGCGGATCGCGCGGGCGCGCGAAGTGCCGGACAATCTCCTCGACGAGTTGCTGCCGTGGCTGATGCAGCACCGCGTGCTGTCCGACGACGAAGTGCGGCGTGACCTGCGGCGCTGGGTGCCGGAGTATCAGACGGCGATTACGCCGGTGCTGCAGAGCGTGCCGAAGCGGGCGGTTTCCGGCGAGTGATCGCGTCGACCGGTCGTCGCATCGCCCAAACCAGGTGTCTCGCGGAATCCATGCCGTTCAGTAGCGTACTGGACGGCATTTTTGTTTGCGGGGTTTGCTGGCCCCCTTGATTGCATGTCACCTGCAGGAAATGCGCGGCGACATTATTCGAATTAATGCAGGGTTTAGTCCGTTCGCACCCGCGCGCCGAGCTTATTTGACTGCTGGCTGATTTCTGCATATGGTTCATCAACGGAATTGAATTTGGCTGGAACGCCAATTGGCAATCGGATGCTGCATTAAAGAAATGGATTGAAAAAAATTTAAATAAATAATCCAGAACAGAGACCAATCCGATGGAGACCGAGCACATTGCCAGATCGGTGATCGCGGCACTCGCGGTGCTCGCGCTTGCAAGCTGCGGGGGCGGCGACAGTCCGACGGCGGTCACTGCGCAGGCGTACAAGTTGTCGGAACTGCGGGCCGCGGGCAATGTCGTGGGTTTGGCGCCGTTAAGCGCCACGACGTCCGTTCATGTTGCGTTGGTACTCAAGCTCAACAATGAAGTCGCATTAGACAGGTTTTTGCAGCAGGCAAGGACTCGTGGCAGCGCCAATTTCGGCGCCGTGCTGACTTCGGCGCAGGTCGTCGCGCAGTACGCTCCCACGGCCGAACAGGTCTCGACTGTGAAGGCCTACCTGCGAAGTAATGGCTTCACTAACATCAAAGTAGCCGGCAACAACATGATCGTCGAAGCCGATGCCGCGGCCAATGTGGTATCCGGCGTGTTCAGGACGACGCTGGTGCCGGTCGCGATGGCGGATGGCAGCCGGACGCATGTCAACCTCACCGCCGAGACAGTGCCCGATGCGATCAGCGGGGTTGTTCAATCGGTTTTGGGACTGGATACGGCGACCCGCTTGCATACGCACAGCGTCGTCCGGGTTCCGCTCGCGGGCGGTGCGCAAAATGCAAACGCGCCGTCGACAGCCGCAATCACGGTAGGTCATAACCCGACGGCTTTTCCAGGCATCTATTCCGTCGGCAGCGCTCCAGCGGCCCGCGATATCACGGTGGGGATCATTGCCGAAGGAAACCTGACACAGCCGCTTATCGACCTGACCACCTTCGAAAACAACAACCAGCTTCCCGCGGTACCCGTCTCGGTCTTCAATGCCGGGATACCAAGTGCGGACACGCACGCGAACGTCGAATGGTCGCTCGATAGCCAGAGCATTGTCGGAATGTCCGGCGGCCTCAAGCAACTCGAATTCTACGTGGCGTCATCCTTCGCGTGGATCGATATGGCTTCCGCCATCAATCTGGCGGTGGCAGGCAATACCTCCCGGGTCATCAACATGTCCATTGGCGGATGCGAGAACCAGGCACCAACGGCATCGATCGATCTGCTGCTCAAACTCGCCGTCGCGCAAGGGCAGACTTTCTCGGTCAGCTCGGGGGATTCGGGCAGCGTCGCCTACGGCTGTTCCGGCACCTCGGTCGAATATCCGGCAAGCTCCCCCTATGTCGTAGCCGTGGGTGGCACAAGCCTGTATACGAACGCGAATGGAAGCTATGCCGGCGAGACGGCCTGGGGCGACAGCGGTGGCGGCATCAGCGTCGTGGAGCCCATTCCCGCTTGGCAGTCGAACCTGTCCCAACTCAATGGGCGGGCCTATCGGGGCGTCCCGGATCTTGCGTTTGATGCCGATCCCCAAAGCGGTGCGCAGGTCATTGTCGGTGGACAACTGCAGATCGTGGGAGGGACAAGTCTGGCCGCGCCCCTGTTTGCGGCAACCTGGGCGCGCATGCTCTCCAACTCGTGCGCGACGGCCCCGGGATTCGCTGCGCCCACGTTATACAGCGTGCAAGCAACTACTCCGGCCATCTTTCGCGATGTCACTTACGGGTCGAACGGCGCATACAGCGCCGGCCCGGGATGGGACTTTGTCACCGGCTGGGGCACGCCGAACATAAGCGTCCTGCATTCCGCAATATGCGCTCCAACGTCTCCCATCTACGGCGGTGTCGTGAATGAAGGTACGACACTCAACCCGGGACAAACGCTGTACTCGCCGTCCAGGAACCATGTACTCACCATGCAATACGACGGCAACCTCGTGCTTTACAACACGACCAATGGCGTTGCGGTGTGGAATTCCCGAGCTTCCGGAAATGCAGGCGCCTATGCGGCCTTCCAGACTGATGGCAACTTTGTGGTCTACAGCGCGAGTGGCAGGGCGCTCTGGTCGTCGTCGACCAATGGCACGTCTCATGCTCAATACCTGTCCGTTCAGGACGACGGCAACATGGTGATCTACGAATCGGATGTTCCGGTATTTTCCACCGCGACTGCTACGACGGGATATGTCAATTCCTCGAGCGGCCCTGCCGTCTGGAAGGGCGGCGTCACCATCAGCAGCGGCCAGGGCTTTACTTCAGGCAACGGCGCAAACGTGCTGGTCATGCAGGGGGACGGCAATCTGGTGCTGCTTCGCCAAGGCGTTCCGCAGTGGAATTCCGGTACGTTCGGTCATGCGGGCGCATATGCCTCGATGCAAACGGATGGCAATCTGGTCGTCTACAGCTCGACGCACACGCCGCTCTGGTATTCCAGCACCAGTGGAAATCCGGGTGCAGTCACGTACATCCAGGACGACGGTAACGTCGTGATCTATACGCAAGTGCCGCACTGGAGCACCAATACATCGGGAAGCTAGTGTCCTGTTCGTTGCGTGGGCGCGCCTTGATGCACTGGAAACCGCCGGCTTCGGCCGGCGACAGGCCGCTCAATGCCCGCGCCTTTCCTTGCGCACCACCATCCACCGCGGCGCCCTGAACCTTACGATGCTGAGATAAAGCCACACATACGTCAGCGCGAACAGCACGACGAACACGAACAGGTGCACCGTATGCCGCCAGAACAGCGTCGCCGGAATCACCGCGACGAGGCACAGCAGCCACAGATAAGGTGAGGTCAGCGAATTCCGCCGCGTCAGGTCGTGCGCATGCTTCGTCCCCACGGCCCAGCGCATCAGCCGCTTGTACACCAGCATGTGCAGATGCACGCCGTCCGGAATCCCCGGCGACATCCCGCGGATGAATTTCTTCCGGTAGATCGAGAAACAGGTCTCGAAGATCGGGTACATGAACAGCAGCACCGGGTACCACGCCGACACCTCGTGGTTGCGCATCACGAGCATGATCGCGAGCTCCGCGAGCATGAAGCCGATGAAGTACGCGCCGCCGTCGCCGAGGAAGATCAGCCCGGCCGGGAAATTCCACAGGAAGAAGCCGAGCACGGCGCCCATCATGATGATCGACGCGGACATCACGACCGGGTCGTTGACGTGGAATGCGACATACGCAAGCGACGCGAACATCATGAAGCTGACCATCGATGCGAGCCCGTTGAACCCGTCGATGATGTTGATCGCGTTCGCGAGCGCCGCGACCGCGAGCACGGTGATGAACGCCGAGATGACGACGTAGCCGAGCAGGAAATCGAGCGGCGGCACGCTGATGCGCTTGACCGCGATACCGAGCAGCCAGAACGCCAGCGCGGCCGCGCCCATCGTGCAGAGCAGCCGTGCGCGCGGCGACACGCGCTTGGTCAGGTCCTCGACGAGGCCGGACAGGAAAGCGGGCAGCCCGCAGGCAGCGATCCCGAGAATGCTGCCGGAGATCGTCGGATAGCGCCGGGACAGCACCAGCGCGGCAACGACGACCCCGGCGAGGATCCCGATGCCTCCGACCCGCGGCACGGGCCGCACGTGGAATTTCTGCACGCCGGCCAGATCGCTGTCGACCGAGAATTTCTCGTGAAGGTGCGCATAGCGCACGATGAACAGCGTAACGAGCAGGGAGACGATGAAGCCGGACGCGAAGCTGAGCATGGGATCGCTCGAAAAATGGACAGCGGATTATACAAAACCGCGCGGGTTCCCCTCCTGCCATCGCCAGTGATCGGCACACATTTCTTCGATACCGAGCGTCGCGCGCCAGCCGATGATGTCGGCCGCGGCCTGCGGGTTCGCGTAGCACTCGGCGATATCGCCCGGACGGCGCGCGACGAGCTCGTACGGCACCGGGCGGCCCGACGCCTTCTCGAACGCACGCACGACTTCCAGCACGCTGTAGCCCTGGCCGGTGCCGAGGTTCACGACGAAGCTCGCGTCGCGCTTGGCCAGCGCGTCGAGCGCGGCGATGTGCCCCTTCGCGAGATCGACGACGTGGATGTAGTCGCGCACGCCCGTGCCGTCCGGCGTCGGGTAGTCGGAACCGAACACGCGCAGCTTGTCCAGCTTGCCGACCGCGACCTGCGCGACGTACGGCATCAGGTTGTTCGGGATGCCGGCCGGATCCTCGCCGATCAGGCCGCTTGCATGCGCGCCGACCGGGTTGAAGTAGCGCAGCGTCGCGATGCGCCACGACGGATCGGACACCTCGAGATCGCGCAGGATCTGTTCGGCGATCAGCTTCGACTGGCCGTACGGGTTCGTTGCCGACAGCGGGAACGATTCGTCGATCGGCGAGCGCTCGGGCACGCCGTACACGGTCGCGGACGAGCTGAACACGAACTGCCTGACGTTGCGCTCGCGCATGACCTTGAGCACGGCGAGCAGGCCGCCGATGTTGTTCTGGTAGTACTCGAGCGGCTTCGCGACCGATTCGCCGACGGCCTTGAGCGCCGCGAAATGGATGGTCCCGGTGATCGGGTGCGCGTCGAACACCTTCGCGAGCGCGGCTTCGTCGCACACGTCGACCTGGTGGAACGCGGGCGTCTTGCCCGTGATCTGCTCGATGCGCCGGACGGACTCGGCCTTGCTGTTGACGAGGTTGTCGACGATCACGACATCGTAGCCGTTGTCGAGCAGCTCGACGGCCGTGTGCGAGCCGATATAGCCCGCGCCGCCGGTAACGAGGATGGTGCCTTTAGCGGTCATTGCAGATGCGCTCCTTCAGAGGGTGATACCGGTCAACGAACGAATGGTCTGCCGGTAGCGTTCGACGACCTGCTGCTCGTCGAATTCCGCCGCGACCTTCTTCCGGCCGCGCGCGCCCATCGCGTCGCGGCCGGTCGTTCCGAGTTCGATCATGCGGAGCAGTTGCTCCGCGAGGCTTGCGCTGTCGCGCACGCGGCACAGGAAGCCCGTTTCGCCGTCGGCGACGACGTCGCGGCAGCCCGGCACGTCGGTCGCGACGATCGGGCGGCCCATCGCCGAGGCTTCCATCAGCGTGCGCGGCACGCCTTCGCGGTACGACGGCAGCACGACGCAGTCGGCCGCCGCGATGTGCGGGCGCACGTCGTGCGCCTCGCCGAGATAGTCGATGATGCCTTCGCCGACCCACGCGTCGACGTCCGCGCGGCCGATCGCGCTCGGGTTGTCGACGCCGAGCGGCCCGAGCAGCTGGAAACGTGCGGTGGGGAAGCGGCCGCGCACGATGCGCGCGGCTTCCACGTATTCGCGCACGCCCTTGTCCCACAGCAGCCGGCCGATCAGGATGAAGACGGGCGCGTCGCCGGCAGGCAGCGGCACGGGCGCGAACTGTTCGAGATCGACGCCTTCGCCGTGCAGCAGCCGTGCGCGGTCGGGATGCGCGAGCAACTGCTCGTCGGTGAAGGTCGCGAGATCGTCGCGGTTCAGGAACCACACTTCACGCGGGAAGCGGAACGCGAACCGGTACAGCCGTTTCGCGACACTCGCCGCACGGCTCTTCTGGATGAAGACGTAGCCGAGCCCCGTCGTCACCGCGATCGACGGCACGCGCGCGAGCCACGCGGCGACCGACCCGTAGATGTTCGGCTTGATCGTGTAATGGAACACGAGATCGGGCCGCAGCGCGCGGTAGTGGCGCACCAGCGCCGCGAGCGTGCCGAGATCCTCGCGCGGGCTCGTGCCTTTCGACGCGACCGCGAGCGCCACGTAGCGGCAGCCCATCTGCTCGAGCAACGGCACGGTGCGGTCGTGCGGCGCGATCACGATGACCTCGGCGCCGCGCGCGACGAGCGCACGGATCAGCCCGTGGCGATACGTATGGATCGCCCAGGCCGTGTTGCAGACGAGCGCGATGCGCAGCGGGGAAGTGGCGGACATGAAAAAAAGAAAAAATAAACCGTCGAAATTGCCGAAAGGGCCGGATGCGCGTCAAGCGGACGGCCGCGCGGCGAACAGCGTCTGCTTGATCCGCTGCAACGTACGGTACGGCGTCACGAAATGCAGCAGGTTCTTGGCGAGGCCGGCCCAGTCGTACGGGTTCAGCGCATTGAAGTGGCTCAGCAGCAGCGTGAGCGTCGACACCAGCTGGCGCCGGCGCTTGGTCGCACTGATCCCGCCCTCGTTCAGTTCGTAATACAGGCCGAGTTCCGGCAGGTTCGCGCAATCGTAGCGTTGCATTAACCGTAAAAAAAGATCGAGATCCTCGGCTGCGCGGTATTTCGCGCGATAGTTGCCCACTTCGCGCACGGCGTCGATACGCAGCATCACCGAAGGATGCACGAGCGGCGAGCGCAGGAAGCGCGTGCGGCGCAGCGTGCGCGGATCGGCGGGCGGCGTCAGCATGAAACGCGGTTCGCCGGCGCGCGACACGACCTGCGTCCACATGCCGACGCAGGCCACGCGCGGGTTGGCGCCGAGATACGCGCGCTCTTTCGCGAGGCGCCGGGGCGCGGCCAAGTCGCCCGCGTCGATGCGGGCCGCATAGCGGAAGCCGCGCGCCGCGAGCGCGTCGATGCCGGCCGCGAGCGCGCGCTCGATGCCGCCGTTCTGCGGCATGCGCAGTACCTCGATCGCGAGGCCGGGCAGGTCCGGCGCGACGATCGGCGGCGTGCTGCCGTCGTCGACGATCAGCACGTGCACGGGCGCATCCTCGCGAAACGACGCGAGGGTCCGGACGACGTCGTCGTGCCCGTTGTAGGCCGGCATCAGCACGGCCACGTCGTCGAGCGGGGGCGGGCAGTCAGGGGACGTCATGTTCGCAGCTTGAAACGGATGTAATAAAAGTTGACGGCGGCCGCGGCCAGGTAGCCGGCGGCCAGCCCGACGAGCGCGCCGTACAGGCCGAGCCGCGGGATCGCGAACAGGTTGACGAGCACGGCGATCGCCAGCGCGAGCAGCCATTTCGACAGCAACACGAATTTTGCTTGATATTTGAGAACGATAAGATTGCCTATCGCCTCGATGCCGGCCGGCACGGACAGCCAGACGGCCCAGCGGAAGATGTCGACCGACGCCTCGTAGCCGCGGCCGAACACCTTGCCGACGATCAGCGGGGCGGCGGCGTCGAGCACGAGCGCGCCGGCCGTCATCAGGCCGGCCGTCATCGCGATCAGCCGGACGATGTTGCGGCGCAGCCGCGCGACGTCCTGCACGCGGTAGACGAAGGCGGGCGCGATGGTTTGCGCGAGCATCAGCGCGAGCGTGATCCAGTTCTCGTTGAGCTGCTGCGCGGCCGAATAGCGGCCGAGATCGGCGAACGACACGTGACGCTCGAGCATCAGGCGGTCGAGCTTCAGGAACAGGTACATGCAGATGAGCCCGAGCCAGAACACGGTGCCGGCCGTTGCAAAGTGCCTGAACAGCGGTCTGTCGAACGTCCAGCCGAGCGCGCCGCCGTTACGATGGCGGTAGTACAGCAGCAGCGCGAAGCCGATCGCGGCGGCCTCGAGCGCCCATAGCCACGCGAAGCGGGCGGGGCCGGCGGCCGCGCGCACCAGCAGCCACACGAGCAGCGCCTTGGCGAGTGCCGTGACCATGCTGGTGACGAGCTGCGGCTTGCTGTAGGTCATGCTCTGCAGCCACGCGTTGATCACGCCGACGAACGGCTCGCGGAACACCATCGTGACGGCGAGGCCCGCGAGCATCGCGCCGACCAGCGGATCGAACGCGCCCGCGGCGATCGCGATCCAGGTCGCGACGAGCGCGGCGGCCGACACGGCGATGCGCAGCGCGAACGCGCTGCCGAGCACCGCGCCGAGTTGGGCGGGCGGGCGCTGGACGATGGTCGGGACGAGGATTTCCGCGCCGCACACCCAGGTGAGCGGCGCCAGTACCAGGAGGAGCGTATTCGCATACTGCCATTTGCCGAACACATCTGGCCCGAAATAACGGGCCAGCAGGCCGCTGATCGCGATCGCGACGCCGATCTGCGTGAGCCGTTCGAGCCCCAGCCAGACGAGGTTCGCGACGGCTTTCGCGACGTCCGGGTTGCCGAAGCGCTTCAGCATGCGGCGCAGCGGCGCGCGCACGGGGCGGCCGTCGGGACGCCCGAGGGCTGCGGATTGGCGGCGGCGGAGCGGCTAGGCATTAAAATGGGCGATATGCGCGTCATCAAAACCCGCGATTATAAGTGGGATCGCGACCGCTCCAGCCGTTCCGTTCCTTGTTTTGCGGGGCCGCATGTATCATGCGCGGCACCGGCGAGAGGCGGCCAGCCAAGCCAGACAATTTTCCATGCACGCAACTGAGAGAGAAGAGAATCGATGATCTCCCAATCCATCTTCAAGGCATATGACATCCGTGGCGTGGTCGGCAAGACACTCGACGTCGACACGGCGCGCGGGATCGGCCGGGCATTCGGCAGCGAAGTGCGTGCACAGGGCGGCGACGCGGTCGTCGTCGCGCGCGACGGCCGCCTGTCCGGGCCGGAACTCGTCGGCGCACTCGCCGATGGCCTGCGTGCGGCCGGTGTCGACGTCGTCGACGTCGGCATGGTGCCCACGCCCGTCGGCTATTTCGCGGCGAACGTGCCGCTGGCGCTGAAGGGCGGCGAGCGCCGCGTCGATTCGTGCATCGTCGTCACGGGCAGCCACAACCCGCCCGACTACAACGGCTTCAAGATGGTGCTGCGCGGCGCCGCGATCTACGGCGAGCAGATCCAGGCGCTGTACCGCCGCATCGTCGACGAGCGCTTCGAGACGGGCAGCGGCACGTATGAGGAAATCGACGTCGCCGATCAGTACATCGCGCGCATCGTCGGCGACGTGAAGCTCGCGCGGCCGCTGAAGCTGGTCGTCGACGCCGGCAACGGCGTCGCGGGCCCGCTCGCGACGCGCCTGTTCAAGGCGCTCGGTTGCGAACTCGTCGAACGCTTCACCGACATCGACGGCACGTTCCCGAATCACCATCCCGATCCCGCGCACCCGGAAAACCTGCAGGACGTGATCCAGGCGCTGAAGGACACCGATGCCGAGCTCGGCTTCGCGTTCGACGGCGACGGCGACCGCCTGGGCGTCGTCACGAAGGACGGCCAGATCATCTATCCGGACCGCCAGCTGATGCTGTTCGCGGAAGAAGTGCTGTCGCGCAATCCGGGCGCGCAGATCATCTACGACGTGAAGTGCACGCGCCACCTCGCGCAATGGATCAAGTCGAAGGGCGGCGAGCCGCTGATGTGGAAGACGGGCCACTCGCTCGTGAAGGCGAAGCTGCGCGAGACGGGCGCCCCGCTCGCCGGCGAAATGAGCGGCCACGTGTTCTTCAAGGATCGCTGGTACGGTTTCGACGACGGTCTCTACACGGGCGCGCGCCTGCTCGAGATCCTCGCGAAGACGGCCGACCCGAGCGCGCTGCTCAATGCACTGCCGGACGCGATGAGCACGCCGGAACTGCAGCTCTGGCTCGACGAAGGCGAGAACTTCCGCCTGATCGACAAGCTGCAGAAAGAGGCGAAGTTCGACGGCGCCGAGGAAGTCGTGACGATCGACGGCCTGCGCGTCGAATACCCGGACGGCTTCGGCCTCGCGCGTTCGTCGAACACGACGCCGGTCGTCGTGATGCGCTTCGAAGCCGAGACGCAGGAAGGGCTCAAGCGCATCCAGGAAGACTTCCGCCGGGTGCTGACGGCCGCGAAGCCGGACGTCAAGCTGCCGTTCTGAACGTCGGCGGCCTGCGGGCCGCCCGCCGTGCGACGGCCGGTTCACCGGCCGCGCCCATCCCGAAAAGCGGCGCACGCCACGGGCGTGCGGCCGCTTTTTGCCTGTCTGGCCCGCCGGGCGAGATAAAATCCCCCCTTTATGCCTGTCGCCGGCTGCCAGCCGGCGTTTTTTCAGCGTGCAAAAGATCCTGATCGTGCGCGTGTCGTCGCTGGGCGACGTCGTGCACAACATGCCGGTGATCGCCGATATCCGGCGCCGCCACCCCGATGCGCAGATCGACTGGCTCGTCGAGGAAAGCTTCGTCGATCTCGTGCGGCTCGTCGACGGCGTGCGCAACGTGCTGCCGTTCTCGCTGCGCCGCTGGCGCAAGAAGCCGTTCTCGGGCGCCACGTGGCGCGAGATCCGCGCATTTCGCAAGCGCCTCGCGGCCGAGCAGTACGATCTCGTGATCGACTGCCAGGGCCTCATCAAGACGGCCTGGGTCGCGAGCTGGGCGCGCGGGCCGCTCGTCGGGCTCGGCAACCGCACCGACGGCGCCGGCTACGAATGGCCGGTGCGTTTCTTCTACCGCAAGCGCGTGCCGATCGCGCCGCGTACGCACGTGGTCGAGCGGTCGCGGCAACTGGTCGCGGCCGCGCTGGACGACCCGGCGCCGACACCGGCCGATCCGGTCGACTTCGGCCTCGACACGCGCGCGGCGGCGCTCGCGGTGGCCGCGCTCGGCCTGAACCTGCCGGTGCCGTACGTGGTGTTCGTCCATGCGACGTCGCGCGCCGACAAGCAGTGGCCGGACGCAGCGTGGATCGAGCTCGGCCAGGCGCTCGTGCGGCGCGGCGCGTCGCTCGTGCTGCCGTGGGGCAACGACGCGGAGCGCGCGACCAGCGAGCGGCTCGCGAAGGAATTCGGCGATGCGGCGATCGTGCCGCCGAAGCTGTCGCTGCCGGCCGTGGTCGGCCTGATCGACGGCGCGGCCGCGACCGTCGGGGTTGATACAGGTCTGGTTCACATCGCGGCCGCGCTGAAGCGTCCGACGGTCGAACTGTACAATTTCGCGACGGCCTGGCGGACCGGCGGCTACTGGTCGCCGAACGTCGTCAATCTCGGCACGGCGGGGCAGCCCCCGTCGATCGCGCAGGTGAAGTCGGCGCTCGCGGGCTTCGGTCTCCTGTAACGCTGTCACACACGCGAACCGATCATGAGCGAATCCCAGATCATCGAAGTCCCGTCCGCCGACTGGAGCGGACACAACCTGTCGGCGCCGCGCGAGCAGTTGCTGGCCGCCGTCGAGGAAGGCAAGGTGCTGTATTTCCCGCACCTGCGCTTCGCGATCGAAGGCGGCGAGGAAGCGCTGCTCGATCCGGCGCTCGCCGATCCGAAACGCAAGAACATCAGCCTCGCGCCGAACGGTGGCGCGCTCGCCGGCGTGCTCGGCGACAGCGTCACGCAGTCGGCCGTGCGCGCGCTCGTCGCGCGCTTCCAGCAGCAGGCCGGCACGCTCGTCGACGGCCTCTTTCCCGAATACCGCGGCAAGCTGCGCGTCGCGCCGACGAGCCTGCGGCTGATGCAGGTCGAGACGCGCCAGACGTCGTGGCGCAAGGACGACAGCCGGCTGCACGTCGACGCGTTCCCGTCGCGGCCGAACTACGGCGAACGCATCCTGCGCGTGTTCACGAACGTTAACCCGGCCGGCGTGCCGCGCGTATGGCGCGTCGGCGAGCCGTTCGAGGACGTCGCGAAGCGCTTCCTGCCGACGATCAGGCCGCAACTGCCGGGCGCCGCGTGGCTGCTGAACCTGCTGCACGTGACGAAGTCGCCGCGCAGCGCGTACGACCACCTGATGCTGAACCTGCACGACAGCATGAAGGCCGATCTCGACTACCAG
The DNA here is from genome assembly GCF_905339605.1 of Burkholderia sp. BCC1972. Taxonomy (NCBI): domain Bacteria; kingdom Pseudomonadati; phylum Pseudomonadota; class Betaproteobacteria; order Burkholderiales; family Burkholderiaceae; genus Burkholderia; species Burkholderia sp. BCC1972. The sequence continues at coordinate 284,898 of NZ_CAJPGH010000005.1, forward strand.
AAGACTTGTCCACAGCAAACGATGCCGTTTCCGCCGGGCAGCGTGTGGATATGTTTCTCGGATCAGACTTCGCACGCTGTGATGTCCGGCCAGTTCATGCTCGAGCAGACGTTCTTCCTGCCGGTCGACGCGATGGTCCGCCGCGAATGCGCGCCGCTCGGCATTCTCGAACGCCTGAAGGGCAGGGCGCTGGTTTGAGCGCGCACCTGCTTCGACGTAACACGAGGGCCGCCGCATGCTGAGGGTGATCTATCGCGCGCTGTGGTGGCTCGTCGCGCCGGCCGCGGTCATCCGGCTCTACGTGCGCTCGCGCAAGGAGCGCGGCTATCGCGAGCACATCGGCGAACGCTTCGGCCACGTGGCCGGCCGCTCGCGCGACGACCGCACGCCGCTGATCTGGGTGCATGCGGTGTCGGTCGGCGAGACGCGCGCCGCGCAGCCGCTGATCGACGCGCTGACGCACGCGCGCCCCGATGTGCGCATCCTGCTCACGCACATGACGCCGAGCGGCCGCGCGACCGGTGAACAGATCTTCGGCGATCGTGTGCTCCGCTGCTACCTGCCGTACGACATGCCGGGCGCGGTGCGGCGTTTCCTGCACGCATGGCGGCCGACGCTCGGCCTCGTGATGGAAACCGAGGTGTGGCCGACGCTGATCGACGAGTGCCGTCGCGCGGACGTGCCGCTCGTGCTGACCAATGCGCGGATGTCCGCGCGTTCGTTCCGGCGCGCGGCGAAGTTCGGCGCGGCGACGCGCGACGTGTTCGGCGGCTTCTCGCGCGTGCTCGCGCAGAGCCCGGCCGATGCGGAGCGGCTGACGTCGCTCGGCGCGCGCAACGTGACCGTGCTCGGCAACCTGAAGTTCGACATGACGACGCCGCCGGAACTCGCGGCGCGCGGCCATGCGTGGCGCGAGGCGATCGGCACGCGGCCCGTGTGGGTGGCCGCCAGCACGCGCGAGAACGAAGAAGCGCTGGTGCTGCAGGCGTTCGCGGAAATGCGCACGCCCGGCGCGCTGCTGGTGCTCGTGCCGCGTCATCCGCAGCGTTTCGCCGAAGTCGAGGCGCTCGTCGCGCGCGGCGGGCTCAAGTCCGTGCGCCGCTCGGTGTGGGCTGCCGATGCGGCCGCGCTCGCTGCTGGCCGGCCGGCTGCCGAACGGCTGCCGGACGACGTGACGGTGCTGCTCGGCGATTCGATGGGCGAGCTCGGTGCGTACTACGCGGCCGCCGACATCGCGTTCATCGGCGGCAGCCTGCTGCCGCTCGGCGGCCAGAACCTGATCGAAGCGTGCGCGGTCGGCGTGCCGGTGCTGATCGGCCCGCACGTGTTCAACTTCACGCAGGCGACCGCCGACGCGGTCGCGGCCGGTGCGGCGATGCAGGTCGCGGATCCGCTCGATCTCGCGCACGTGCTCGACGCGCTGTTCGCCGACAAGGCGCGGCGTATCGCGATGGGAGCGGCCGGCGCGGCCTTCGCATCGCGTCACCGCGGTGCGACCGCGCGCACGGTCGACGTGCTCGCGGCGCTGCTGCCGCCCGCCGAACGCGGCGAACGTACGTTGCAGGACGCGCAGGATACTGCTTCCGGCGACGAATAGACGACGGGCGGCGCAAGGCCGCCCGCGAATGCATGGCGGCGACGCGAGCCGCCGCGATGGTGCTCAGACCGTCAGCAATCCCTTCTTCTCGATGAACGCGATCACGTCCGCGACGCCTTCGAGCGCCTTCAGGTTCGTCATCACGTAAGGCCGTTCGCCGCGCATCTTCCGCGTGTCGGACGCCATCACGTCGAGATTCGCGCCGACCAGCGGCGCGAGGTCGGTCTTGTTGATCACGAGCAGGTCGGACTTCGTGATGCCGGGGCCGCCCTTGCGCGGAATCTTCTCGCCGCCCGCGACGTCGATTACGTAGATCGTCAGGTCCGACAGCTCGGGGCTGAAGGTTGCCGCGAGATTGTCGCCGCCCGATTCGATGAACACGATGTCGGCGTCCGGAAAGCGCGACAGCATCCGGTCGACGGCCTCGAGGTTGATCGATGCGTCTTCCCGGATCGCCGTGTGCGGGCAGCCGCCCGTCTCGACGCCCATGATGCGTTCCTCGGGCAGCGCGCCGGCCACCGTCAGCAGCCGCTGGTCTTCCTTCGTATAGATGTCGTTGGTGATCGCGACCAGGTCGTACCGGTCGCGCATCGCCTTGCACAGCATTTCGAGCAGCGTGGTCTTGCCGGAGCCGACGGGGCCGCCGATGCCGACGCGCAGCGGCGGCAGTTTCTTCGTGCGGCGGGCGGAGGAGGGGGCAGGTGCGTTCATGGTCTGGCGATGAGGTTCAGGAGCGGAACAGCCGCGAGTACTGGGTTTCGTGCCGCGCGGACAGGATGCCGAGCTGCGGCGCGAACGTGTTGATGGCGTCGGGCGGCGTCGCGAGCGCACGGCGCACGGCCGCGTCGATCGCGCCGCGCAGCGCGACGATGATGCGTTGCCCGGCGAGCTGGCCGAGCGGCACGGCCTTCAGCGCGGCGGACGTCTGGTTCTCGACCCAGCCGAATGCGTACGCGGCAAGCGTCGCGTCGGCGCCGGCGTCGTGCATCGCGGCCGCGTAGGCGAACGCGGTCGGCAGCGCGACCGGCGAGATCGACGCGAGCGTCGCGCGGCGCGCGGCATCGCCCCATTCGAGCGACGCGCACAGTTGCGCGAGCGACCAGCCCATCTGTTCGGTTTCGCGGCGCAGTTCCGCCGATTCGCGGCTCGCGATGAACCATGCGTTTTCGGCGGCAAGCGCGTGCGTGTCGTGTGCGTGCCAGCGTGCGAGCTGGTGCGCGAGGAACGGCAACTCGCCGTGCGCGAGCACGTCGGTCAGGCCGCTGGCGATCCAGTCGCGCGCGGAATCGGCGTCGCGGATGAGGTTCGCGTCGAGCGCGGCTTCAAGGCCCTGCGAATAGCTGTACGCACCGATCGGCAGCGCCGGAGACGCAAGGTGCAGCAGCGCGACGAGTTCAGTGGTGGTCATGACCGTGGTGGCCGTGCGTGCAGCCGGGACCATGCTGATGATCGTGATCGTGATCGTGATCGTGATCGTGCGAATGCGAATGCGAATGCGAGTGGCCGTGGTGTTCGCCGAACACCTGTTGCGCGAGTGCGTAATCTTCGGCGAACGTCGCATCGTGCCCGGGCTTGTGGCCGCCGCCGTACGCGCCGGCCTCCGGCTGGAATGGCACGCGCGCTTCCTCGACCTGTGTGCCGAGCCGGCGCAGCATGTCGGCGAGCACCGGATCGGCTTCGAGCTTCAGGTAGCCGTCGCCGATCTCGACCGGCGTGTGACGGTTGCCGAGATGGTATGCGGCGCGCATCAGCGTGAGCGGATCGGCGGCCCGCACCAGCAGCACGGTCTCGGGAGCAGCTGCGATGCGCACGAGCGCGCCGTCGTCGGCGACGAGCACGTCGCCGTCGCGCAGCACCGTGCCGCGCGGCAGCAGGACCGCGACGTCCTCGCCGGTGTCGAGCGTCGCCGCGAGGCGGCTCTTGCAGCGGGCGTCATAGGCTAGCGTGAGCGTCGGCGCGCGTGCGACGAGCGACGCGGCGAGTTTCACGTTCGGGGCAATGCGTTTGTCGAGGGTGCGCATGAAACTGGGGATTCCGAATCAGAACAGGAAATAGCGCTGCGCCATCGGCAGCACCGTCGCCGGTTCGCAGGTGAGCAACTGGCCGTCGGCGATCACGTCGTAGGTTTCGGGATCGACGCTGATCGACGGGCGCCACGCGTTGTGGATCATGTCTGCCTTCGTCACGTTGCGGCAGTTACGTACGGGCACGATCCGCTTCGCGAGGCCGTAGCGTTCCGCGATGCCCGCATCGGCGGCCATCTGCGACACGAAGGTCAGCGACGTGCGGGCGAGTGCCCCGCCGCGCGTCGCGAACATCTCGCGATAGTGGACCGGCTGCGGCGTCGGGATCGACGCATTCGGGTCGCCCATCTGCGCCATCGCGATCATTCCGCCCTTCAGGATCATCGACGGCTTGATCCCGAAGAATGCCGGTTCCCACAGCACGAGGTCTGCCCACTTGCCGGGTTCGATCGAGCCGACTTCGTGCGCGATGCCGTGCGTGATCGCCGGGTTGATCGTGTACTTCGCGACGTAGCGCTTCGCCCGGAAGTTGTCGTTGCGCGTGCCGTCTTCCGGCAGCGCGCCGCGCTGCACCTTCATCTTGTGCGCGGTCTGCCAGGTGCGGATGATCACTTCGCCGACGCGGCCCATCGCCTGCGAATCGGACGACAGCATCGACAGCGCGCCGAGATCGTGCAGGATGTCCTCGGCCGCGATCGTCTCGCGGCGGATCCGCGATTCGGCGAACGCGAGATCCTCGGCGATCGACGGATCGAGGTGATGGCACACCATCAGCATGTCGAGATGCTCGTCGAGCGTGTTGATCGTGTACGGACGCGTCGGATTGGTCGACGACGGCAGCACGTTCGACTCGCCGCATACCTTCAGGATGTCGGGCGCATGGCCGCCGCCCGCGCCTTCGGTGTGGTACGTGTGGATCGTGCGGCCCTTGAACGCGGCGACCGTCGATTCGACGAAGCCGCCTTCGTTCAGCGTATCGGTGTGGATCGCGACCTGCGTGTCGGTGTCGTCGGCGACCGACAGGCAGTTGTCGATCGCGGCGGGCGTCGTGCCCCAGTCCTCGTGCAGCTTCAGCCCGATCGCGCCGGCCGCGATCTGCTCGACGAGCGGTTCCGGCAGGCTCGCGTTGCCCTTGCCGAGGAAGCCGAGGTTGATCGGCCAGCCGTCGGCGGCCTGCAGCATCCGCTCCATGTGCCACGGGCCCGGCGTGCAGGTCGTCGCGTTGGTGCCGGTGGCCGGCCCCGTGCCGCCGCCGAGCATCGTCGTGACGCCCGACGCGAGCGCCTCGTCGATCTGCTGCGGGCTGATGAAGTGGATGTGCGTGTCGATGCCGCCGGCCGTCACGATCAGCCCTTCGCCGGCGATCACTTCGGTGGCCGCGCCGATCGCGATCGTCACGCCCGGTTGAATGTCGGGGTTGCCGGCCTTGCCGATCGCCGCGATGCGGCCGTGCTTGAGCGCGATGTCGGCCTTCACGATGCCCCAGTGATCGAGGATCACCGCGTTCGTGATGACCGTGTCGGGTACGTCGGCCGCCACGCGCTGCGACTGGCCCATCCCGTCGCGGATCACCTTCCCGCCGCCGAATTTCACTTCTTCGCCGTAGGTCGTGAAGTCGCGTTCGATCTCGATCAGCAGTTCGGTATCGGCGAGCCGGACGCGGTCGCCCGTCGTCGGCCCGAACATTTCCGCGTACGCGCGGCGGCTCAAGCGTAGTGTCATGTCGTGCTGTTCCTGAAGAGCGGGGCGCGGCTTACAGCGGCCCCATCACCTTGCCCTGAAAACCGTAGACGGCGCGCTCGCCCGCGAGCGCGACGAGCTCGACGGTGCGCGTCTGGCCCGGCTCGAAGCGCACGGCCGTGCCGGCCGCGATGTTGAGCCGGAAGCCGCGCGCGGCCGCGCGGTCGAACGACAGTGCATCGTTGACTTCGAAGAAGTGGTAGTGCGAGCCGACCTGCACCGGGCGGTCGCCGGTGTTCGCGACGACGAGCGTCAGCGTCGCGCGGCCCGCATTCAGTTCGTGTTCGCCGTCGTCGGTGAGGATTTCGCCGGGGATCATGCAGGCCTCACGGAATCGGGTGGTGGACGGTCACGAGCTTCGTGCCGTCGGGGAAGGTCGCTTCGACCTGGATGTCGGGAATCATCTCCGGCACGCCGTCCATCACGTCGTCGCGCGTGAGCAGCGTCGTGCCGTAGTGCATCACTTCGGCGACCGTCTTGCCGTCGCGCGCGGCTTCCATCAGCGCGGCGGTGATGAAGGCGACCGCCTCCGGATAGTTGAGCTTCAGGCCGCGCGCGCGACGGCGCTCGGCCAGCAGCGCTGCCGTGAAGATCAGCAGCTTGTCCTTCTCGCGGGGAGTCAGTTTCATGAAGGGAGGCGTTCAGGAAAACGTAATTTTTATCGGTGCGCATGCAATGAGGCGGGCGCGCGAGTCATCGTAGCACCGCGCTGTTTTGCGTGCGTCGTGTATCGCTTATGAAAGGAGCAAGGCGCGTGCCATGTGCATGGAACATGGGGCGATGCGCGTTCGTGGTGCGTCGTGCATGACTGGCGTGCAGCGACCGATGCGGCCGTGCGCCGAAACGGTGCGCGGCGGAACGCTCAGGTTTGCCAGAGGCGCAGCGGCCGTGCGTCGACGCCGTGCACGATCGGCCGCAACTGCAGCCAGCAGTCGGTGAAGTGGCGTTGCAGCGCTTCCATCGAAGTCGACAGTGCGCGCACGAGCACGACGCCCGGCGTCACGCAGGTCGCGCCCGCGCGCAGCGTGCCGTCGAACGGCATCCGGGCGGCGAGCGATTCGGCCAGCGCGGCGTCGCACGCGGCGCCGACGGCCCACAGCGTGCCGTACGCGGGAAAGCCGGCGAGGCCCTGCAGCGCGCCGCGCAGCGGATCGTGTGCGTCGAGCAGCGCGCGTTCGGTCCAAAGCGGCCGGCCGTCGGCATCGACGAGTGCCGAGGTCGACGCGATGCGTCCTGCCGACCAGGTTTCGCCGGCGGCCTGCCGGCCGAGCTGCGTCGCGTCCCAGCCGATCGCGCTCGCGCCCGTGCCGATCGTCACCGTGAAATCGAGCGACGCATGCGATGCGTCGAAGAACAGGTTGTTCTGCGGCAGCCAGTCGAGTTTCGCGCCACGGCCGACGGTGATGCCGATGCGCTGCGTCGCATCGAGGCCGTTCGACTTGTACCACTTGGTCGCGCCGGGCGTCGTCAGCACCGCGTGCGTGCCGTCGCCGAGCGCGATGTCGATGTCGAGCCGGTCGCCGCCCGCGACGCCGCCCGGCGGATGGACGATCACCGCGTGGCAGATCGCGTCGCCTTCCGGATACAGCGGCCGCTGCACGCGCAGCGGGCCGTCGTGCAGCCGGTGCGCGAGCGTCGTGCGCGCGCCGTGCCGCTCGAAGCCGAGTTCGAGGCGGCCGCGCCACGACTTGGCGACGGCGGGGCGGGACAGCGGGGCGTGCGAATCGGGGGCGGACATCGGCGGTGAACGGGAAACGAGGGATGCGGGTGCGAAGAACGTGGATGCTACCGGAACAATAATGCAGATGCCGCATTCGTTGAAAGCGCCGCGTGCAGCAGCCTCGCGGGCCGGCCGCCCGTGTTCGTCGCCGTGCCTGTCGCCGTACCTGCCGCCGTGCCACGCATCACACCGCGATCAGTTCGCGTACGCCGTTCGTCTCCATGTCGCACGCGTCGCCGCCCGCGACGATCTCGCCGCGGCTCATCACCCAGTAGCGGTCCGCGATCGATTGCGCGAAGTCGTAATACTGCTCGACGAGCAGCACGGTCATCCTCGATTCGTCGACGAGCTGGCGCAGCGTGCGGCCGATGTCCTGGATGATCGACGGCTGGATGCCTTCGGTCGGCTCGTCGAGGATCAGCAACTGCGGCTCGCTCATCAGCGCGCGGCCGATCGCGAGCTGCTGCTGCTGGCCGCCCGACAGGTCGCCGCCGCGCCGCGCGCGCATGTCCTTCAGCACGGGAAACAGGTCGTAGATGCGGTCCGGCACTTTAGACGGCGCCTTGCGGCTCGCCGCGCCGACGAGCAGGTTTTCCTCGACGGTCAGCCGCGGGAAGATGTCGCGGCCCTGCGGCACGTACGCGAGCCCGGCCGCGACGCGCGCATACGGCGGCAGTGCGCCGAGCGCCGTGCCGCGCCACGACACGCTGCCGCTCTTCGCGGCGACGACGCCCATCAGGCAGCGCAGCAACGTGCTCTTGCCGACGCCGTTGCGGCCGAGCAGCACGGTGAGCTTGCCGTCGTCGGCGGCGAGGTTCACGTTGCGCAGGATATGGCTGCCGCCGTAGTACTGGTTCAGTGCTTCGATCTTCAGCATCGCATCATCGTCCGAGATAAGACTCGATCACCGCGTCGTCGCGCTTGACCTGGTCGAGCGTGCCCTGCGCGAGCACCGCGCCTTCGGCCATCACCGTCACGCGGCCCGTGTCGCCCGCGAGCGCCGCGACGAATTCCATGTCGTGCTCGACGACCATCATCGAGCAGGTGCCGCGCAGCGTGTTCAGCAGCTCGGCGAGCTCCATCGTCTCGTGGTCGGTCATGCCGGCCGCCGGCTCGTCGAGCAGCAGCAGCGCCGGGCGCTGCATCAGCAGCATGCCGATTTCGAGCCGCTGCTTCTGCCCGTGCGACAGCTCGCCGGCCGCACGGTATGCGTGGCTTTCGAGGCCGATCAGCGCGAGCGTCTCCTCGATCTTCGCCTGCGCCGAGCGGTCGAGCCGCGCACGCAGCGACGCGAGCCAGCCCTTGTCGGTCTGCATCGCGAGCTCGAGGTTTTCCCACACCGGATGCTGCTCGAACACGGTCGGCTTCTGGAACTTGCGGCCGATGCCCGCGCGCGCGATTTCGGGTTCGTTCATCCGCGCGAGGTCGATGGTCTGGCCGAGAAACACCTTGCCCGCATCGGGCCGCGTCTTGCCGGTGATGACATCCATCATCGTCGTCTTGCCCGCGCCGTTCGGGCCGATCACGCAGCGCAGCTCGCCCGCGTCGATCGCGAGCGACAGCTTCTTCAGCGCGCGAAAGCCGTCGAAGCTCACCTCGATATCCTCGAGATAGAGGATCGTGCCGTGCGACGTATCGATGCCGGCCGGCACGACGCGCCCCATCGATGCGGTGCCGCTGACGGCGAGCAGCTCGTCCTCGGGCGGCGGCGTGAACTGGTACAGGGCCGTTCCGTTCATGCGCGTTTCCCCTTTGCGATCAGGGTTTCGACGAGGCCCATGATCCCGCGCGGCAGCAAGAGCGGCACGAGCACGAAGATCAGGCCGAGGAAGAACAGCCAGTATTCGGCGAAGTACGCGGTGAAGAAACTCTTCGCGCCGTTCACCGCGAATGCGCCGACGATCGGCCCGATCAGCGTGCCGCGTCCGCCTACCGCGACCCAGATCGCCATTTCGATCGAGTTGCCGGGCGACATCTCGCCGGGATTGATGATGCCGACCTGCGGCACGTACAGCGCGCCGGCGATGCCGCACAGTACGGCCGACACGGTCCACACGAACAGCTTGTACGCGAGCGGGCTGTAGCCGAGGAACATCAGCCGCGTCTCGCCGTCGCGCACGGCGGTGACGACGCGCCCGAGCTTGCTCGTGACGATCGCGCGCGCGGCGATGAACGACAGCACGAGCGTCGCGAACGTCAGCAGCAACAGCACCGTGCGCGTACCGGGCGACGTGATCGCGAAGCCCGCGATGCGCTTGAAGTCGGTGAAGCCGTTGTTGCCGCCGAAGCCCGTCTCGTTGCGATAGAACAGCAGCATCGCGGCGAACGTCATGGCCTGCGTGATGATCGACAGGTACACGCCCTTCACGCGCGAGCGGAACGTGAAGAAGCCGAACACCCACGCGAGCACGGCCGGCACGAGCACGACGAGCGCGAGCGCCCACGCGAGATGCTGCGTGCCGCTCCAGTACCACGGCAACTGGTGCCAGTCGAGAAACACCATGAAGTCGGGCAGGTCGCTGCCGTACTTGCCGTCGCGACCTATCTCGCGCATCAGGTACATGCCGATCGCATAGCCGCCGAGCGCGAAGAACAGCCCGTGGCCGAGGCTCAGGATCCCGCAGTAGCCCCACACGAGATCGAGCGCGAGCGCGGCGATCGCGTAGCACATCAGCTTGCCGGCGAGCGTCATCGCATACGCGGACAGATGGAACGCGCTCGCTTCGGGCGCGACGAGCGCGGCGAGCGGCACGCCGATGCCGATCGCGATGCACAGCGCGACGAGCGCGAGCCATGCGCGGCGCGACAGCAGCGCCGGGCGCGGCGGCAGGCCGAGCGCGAAGCCGTCGGCTGCACGTGCGGCGACGGCGGGCTTCGGTGCATCGGCGACCGGGTTCGACACCGAATCGGTGAATGAAGTCACGTCAAGCCTCCGCGCTGCGGCCCTTCGGGGCGAACATGCCCTGCGGGCGTTTCTGGATGAACAGCACGATCATCACGAGCACCGCGATCTTCGCAAGCACGGCGCCCCAGAACGGTTCGATTGCCTTGCTCGCGAGGCCGAGCCCGAAGCCGCCGAGCACGGTGCCGGCGATCTGCCCGACGCCGCCGAGCACGACCGCCATGAACGAATCGATGATGTAGTTCTGGCCGAGGTCGGGGCCCACGTTACCGATCTGCGACAGCGCGCAGCCGCCGAGGCCCGCGATGCCCGCGCCGAACGCGAACGCATACGCGTCGACGCGGGCGGTCTTCACGCCGACGCACGCGGCCATCCGGCGGTTCTGCGTGACGGCACGCACGAACAGGCCGAGCCGCGTCCTGGTCAGCACGGCCCACGCGACGAACACCACCGCGAGCGCGAACGCGAGGATCGCGAGGCGGTTGTACGGCAGGATCAGGTTCTGCATCACCGTCACGCCGCCGCTCATCCATGACGGGTTCACGACCTGCACGTTCTGCGCGCCGAACAGCATGCGCGTCGCCTGGATCAGGATCAGGCTCACGCCGAACGTCGCGAGCAGCGTTTCGAGCGGGCGGCCGTACAGGTGCCGCAGCACGAGCCGTTCGAGCACGATGCCGACGAGCGCGGCCGCCGCGAACGACACCGGCACGGCGACGAGCGGATACCAGTCGAATGCGCCGGGCGCGTAGCGCTGGATCAGCGTCTGCACCACATAGGTTGCGTACGCACCGATCATCAGGAATTCGCCGTGCGCCATGTTGATCACGCCGATCAACCCGTACGTGATCGCGAGGCCGAGCGCGGCGAGCAGCAGCACGCTGCCGAGCGACAGGCCCGCGAACAAGGTGCCGACGATTTCGCCGCGGCGCTGCAGCGTATGCAACGCGTCCAGTCCTTGCTGCGCGGCGTCGCGCACGCGCGCGTCGGGTTCCGCGTAGCTGCCGTCGGCGTTCTTCGCGACGAGCGGACGCAGTTGTTCGATCATGTCGAGATCGCTGCGCGCGGCCACCACCTGCACGGCTTCGAGGCGCTTCGCCGGATCGGCGTCGTGCAGCGCGGCGATCGCCCACAGGGCGTCGAGGCGGCGCTTCAGCGCGGGATCGGTTTCCTTTGCGCGAGCGCGATCGATCATCGGCTTGAGCGCCGGATCGGGCGACTTCAGCAGCGCATCGATCGCGTCGCGTCGCGCGGCGACGTCGGGCGATGCCAGCGCGAGACCCGACAGCGCGCCCGCGATCTTCGTGCGCAGCAGGTTGTTCAGCATCACGGGCTGCGCATCGCCGGCCGGCGTCGCGGCCTGCGTGAGCGCGTCGTGCGCGGTGTCGCCGGTCTGGATCAGCAGGCGGCCGTCGCTCGTCGCGAGCGCGTCGCCGCTCGACAGCGCGTTGAGCACCGCGACGGCGCGCGGATCGGCATCGGCGGCGAGGCGCTCGATCGCGGCGGTCTTCGCGTCGAAGTCGTCGCCGGCGAGCGCGGCGGTATCGGCCGCCGTCAGCGCGAACGCGGCGTGCGGCAGCATGCCCGCGAGGGCGGCGCACGCGGCGATCGCGCGGACGGCTCGGCGAAAGCGTGTAGGCATCGGGAAATCCTGTCGGCGTGGGGAGACGGATTCATGCACCGATGGGCGGGCTCGCGCATCGGTGCAGGCGTGCGAGCGGGGCATCGCGCCGGTGCGCGCGCCCCTGCATCGCGTCAGGCCAGCGCCGTGCGCTGCCGGCGCAGGAATGCCGGGATCGACGTGACGATGTCCGGCTTGCCCTGGTTGCCGGCAATGAACGGGCTCCACGGCTGCGCGCGCACGGCGGTCTTCGTCTTCCACACGACGTTGAACTGCCCGTCGCCGCGGATCTCGCCGATCATCACCGGCTTGTGCAGGTGGTGGTTGCCGTCCATCGAGAGCGTGAAGCCCGACGGTGCGGCAACCGTCTGGCCGATCATCGCGACGCGCACCTTGTCGACATCGGTGCTCTTCGCCTTCTCGACGGCTTGCTTCCACATGTGGATGCCGACGTAGGTCGCTTCCATCGGGTCGTTGGTCACGCGCTTCGCGCCGCCCGGCAGGTTGTTCGCCTTCACCCACGAAGCGAACTGGTCCTTGAACTTCGTGTTGGTCGGGTTCTTCACCGACATGAAGTAGTTCCACGCGGCCAGGTGGCCGACGAGCGGCTTCGTGTCGATCCCGCGCAGCTCTTCCTCGCCGACCGAGAACGCGACGACCGGCACGTCGGTCGCCTTGATCCCCTGGTTGCCGAGTTCCTTGTAGAACGGCACGTTCGAATCGCCGTTGATCGTCGAGATCACGGTCGTCTTGCCGCCCTGCGAGAATGTCTTGATGTTCGCGACGATGGTCTGGTAATCGCTGTGGCCGAACGGCGTGTAGACCTCCTGAATATCGGCGTCCTTCACGCCCTTCGATTTCAGGAACGCGCGCAGGATCTTGTTGGTCGTGCGCGGGTACACGTAGTCGGTGCCGAGCAGGAAGAAGCGCTTCGCGCTGCCGCCTTCCGCGCCCATCAGGTACTCGACGGCCGGGATCGCCTGCTGGTTCGGCGCGGCGCCCGTGTAGAACACGTTGCGCGACATTTCCTCGCCTTCATACTGCACCGGGTAGTAGAGCAGCCCGTTGAGCTCCTCGAACACCGGTAGCACGGACTTGCGCGACACCGACGTCCAGCAGCCGAACACGCACGCAACCTTGTCCTGCGTGAGCAACTGGCGGGCCTTCTCGGCGAACAGCGGCCAGTTCGACGCGGGATCCACCACCACGGGCTCGAGCTTGCGGCCCATCACGCCGCCGCTCTTGTTGATGTCGGCGATCGTCATCAGCGCGGTGTCCTTCAGCGACGTCTCCGAGATCGCCATCGTGCCCGACAGCGAGTGCAGGATGCCGACCTTGATCGGGCCGGTGCCCGCATCGGCCGCATGCGCGAACGGGCTCTTGCCCGCCAGTGCGAGCGCGCCGGCCATCGAACCGAACTTCAACAGACTGCGACGTTTCATCGGGATCCCCTTGTCGTGTTGGATGTGCGTGCGCCGTGGCGGCGCCTGCCATCGTGTAACGCAAGGCATGTGCCAGTCGCGCGAATGCACGCCGGGCGTGCCGGTGCGGGGCGTTCCCGGGCGTCGGGGTGGTGCGGATGATGCGTCGTGCAGCACGCACGGTCCGTTGCGGTGCAGGCGCGCGGGCGTAAATGGTGCACGGTCGGCGCGCGGCGCCGTTGTGCGTCACCGGCGGCGTGCGGAAGGAACCGAAGCGGGGCGGAAAAGAGAAACGGGCACGCGATGCGTGCCCGTTCGGCGGGTCAGTGCGGCCGGCGGCAGTGTGCCGGACGGCGCGGCGGCGCGCGATGCGCCGCCGGACAGGTCAGTAGCGCGGCACGGACGGATCGACGTCGCGCGACCACGCGTCGATTCCGCCTTGCAGGTTGTACAGCTTCGTGAAGCCGCGCGATTCGAGGAACATCGCGACCTGCGCGCTGCGCATCCCGTGGTGGCACACGCAGACGATTTCCGTTTCGTCGTCGAGCTCTTCGCTGCGCGCGGGAATCTGCTGCATCGGAATCGATACGCTGCCGGCGATCTGCGCGGTTGCGATTTCCCACGGCTCGCGCACGTCGAGTACGACCGGCGCGGGGCGCGCCGCATCGCCGAGCCATTCCGCGAGCATCGCGGGCGTCAGGATCTGCATGGAGGCTCCGCGGCTCAGAACTTGAAGCGCGACGGCTCGATCGCGTTGACGAGGTGGTCGATGTACGTCTCGAACACGTCGGCGACGCGGTACTGCTTGTCGTCGATGCGCGTGATGATCTGCGCCTTCATCACCGGACGGCCGCCGACGAATGCCGACAGGCGGCCGCCAACCTTCAGTTGCTCGAGCATTTCCTGCGGCACGACGGGCAGGCCGCCGGCGACGCAGATCACGTCGTACGGCGCCTTGGCCGCCCAGCCGCGCGAACCGTCGCCGAGCACGACTTCCGCGTTGGTCACGCCGTCGTTGCGCAGGTTGTCTTCCGCGAACTTCGCGATCGCCGGATCGATCTCGACGGCCGTCACGTGCTGGGCGCGATGCGCGAACAGTGCGGCCAGGTAGCCCGAACCCGCGCCGATCACGAGCACGTTCTCGTGCTTCTTGACCGTCAGCTCCTGCAGCACGCGCGCTTCGACGCGCGGGAACAGCATCTTGCTGGCGCCGCCGGGCAGCGGCAGTTCGAGGTCGGCGAACGCGAGATCGCGGTATTCGGCCTGAACGTAGTTTTCACGCTTGACGATCGACAGCAGGCCCAGGACGTCCAGATCCAGCACGTCCCACGGACGGATCTGCTGTTCGATCATGTTGAAACGCGCGTTTTCGATATTCATGGTGTGGTCACGCAGCCTGGTCGGCCATCAGCGGGGATAGAGAAACTTCGTGATTGTACCAAACGGGGCGGCCGCGAAGCCTTCAGGCGGCCTGCAACAGACCTTTACCCCTTGCTCTTCTTGATCTGCGCCTCGAATGCGAGGTCGAGCTTGCTCGCCTTGCGCGGCTTTTTGGGGCCGAATTCGTCGACGAACTTGACGAATTCGTCGAGCGGCAGCGGCTCGCAGCGCTTTTCGGCGGTGCCGCCGGAACGGTCGACGAGATAGAACAGGCCGCCCGCCATCGCGACGGCCGCGAATTGCGGGTTGCCGGAGCGGGTCTTCAGGCGTTCGACCGCGTGGGTCGCTTTGGTGGTGCGCATCGTGCGGGTTCTGGCGGAGCGTAAGCCCCACACTGTATCAAACCGGCCGCCGGCGTGCGGCCGGCGCCGGCGTCAGACGGTGCGCGAGTAGCGTTGCTGCGGCGTTTGGCCCAGGTACGCGTCGAACGCCATCGCGACGTTGCGCACGACCATCCGGCCGGCCGGATGGATCGTCAGGCGGTCGCGCGCGATCGTCAGCAGCCCGTCGCGCTCGAGCGGGCGCAGCGCGTCGAGCTCGCGTGCGAAATGATCGGCGAAACGGATGCCGTGCGCGGCCTCGACGTGCGAGAACGGCAGGTCGAGATTGCACATCAGTTGCGTGATCACGTCGCGGCGCAGCCGGTCGTCGGGCGTAAGCCGCACGCCGCGCGCAATCGGGAGCCGGCCCGCGTCGAGCGCAGCGCCGTACGCGGGCAGGTCCTTCGCGTTCTGCGCGTAGACGTCGCCGACCTTGCCGATCGACGACACGCCGAAGCCGACGAGATCGGTATCCGCGCGCGTGCTGTAGCCCTGGAAATTGCGCTGCAGCGTGCCGTTGCGCTGCGCGCGCACGAGTTCGTCGGACGGCCGCGCGAAGTGGTCCATCCCGATGTACACATAGCCGGCCGACGTCAGCATGTCGATCGCGAGGCCCAGCAACGCGATGCGCGTTTCGGGCGGCGGCAGCGTCGCGTCGTCGATCTGCCTCTGCATCTTGAACAGGTGCGGCATGTGCGCGTAGCCGAACACCGACAGGCGATCGGGCGCGAGCTCGATGATCGTCTCGAGCGTGCGCGCGAACACGGCGACGGTCTGGTGCGGCAGCCCGTAGATCAGGTCGACGCTCACCGAATGAAAGCCTGTCGCGCGCGCGGCGCCGAGCAGGTCGGCCGTCATCGCGAGCGGCTGGATGCGGTTGATCGCCTGCTGCACGACCGGATCGAAATCCTGCACGCCTAGGCTCAGCCGGTTGAAGCCGATCGTGCGCAGGTGCACGAGCGTCGCGGGCGTGACCGTGCGCGGGTCGATCTCGATCGAGAACTCGGCGTCGGCGTCCGGGGCGAGCGCGAAGTGCTCGCGGGTGGCCGCCATCAGCTCGGCCGTCTCGTCGTCGGACAGGAAGGTCGGCGTGCCGCCGCCCCAGTGCAGCTGCGTGACGGGGCGCGACGGATCGAACAGCGCCGCCTGCAGCGCCATCTCGCGCTTGAGCTGGTCGAGGTACGGGCGGGCGCGGCGGCGGTTGTTGGTCGCGATCTTGTTGCAGCCGCAGTAGAAGCACGCGGTGTTGCAGAACGGGATGTGGAAGTACAGCGACAGCTCGCTCGACGACGCGCCGGGGTCGCTGGCCGCGCGCACGTAGTCGGCCGGATCGAAATCGTCGCGAAACTGCAGCGCGGTGGGGTATGACGTATAGCGCGGCCCGTTCGCGCCGTATTTCGCGAGCAAATCGGGACGGAACAGTGTGTCGGCAGAACCAGAATACATGATGGTCTCGCGCTTTTTAGATGCTTTCGAGTATATAAACGCGCGATTCGGCTGCATTGTGTAATAACGTCGCAGCCGGCGATGGCACAATGCGGGGTGGGGCTGCCGGAAGCCGCGTCCGGTTGCCGCACCGTTTTTGTTGTTTGCCGAGAGAGCCGAGTGTCCGTCGAATTGCCTGTCCGCCCGGTGCCCGCCGAGGTCCCGCCGTCGCATGCGTGCCGCGAGGGCTGCGGCGCGTGCTGCATCGCGCCGTCGATTTCCAGCCCGATTCCGGGCATGCCCGGCGGCAAGCCGGCCGGCGTGCGCTGCGTGCAGCTCGGCGACGACCTGCGCTGCATGATCTTCGGCCGGCCCGAGCGCCCCGCATGCTGTTCCGGGCTGCAGCCGTCCGCCGACATGTGCGGCGCGTCGCGCGACGACGCACTTGCATGGCTCACGCGCCTCGAGGCCGCGACGCAGCCGTCGCCTACAGGAGAGAGTTCAGCATGACTGCATCCCGCGCGCCCGGCCGGCGCCGTTTCCTTGCCGCATCCATCGGCGCCGTCGGCGTGTGCGTCTCGCTCGCTGCGTGCGCGTCGACGTTCCCGTTCATCCCCGACCACTACACGTTCTCGCGCGGCGACGTGCAGAAGGCCGTCGGGCGCAAGTTCCCTTACCAGAAGACGGTCGCGCAGGTCGTGGACGTGTCGCTCGCGAACCCGGCCGTCAACCTGCTGCCCGACCAGAACCGCGTCGCCGTGCAGCTCGACGCGCATTTCGAGAGCCCCTTCCTGCGCGCGCCCGTCAGCGGCAAGTTCACCGTGTCGGGCCAGCTCGCGTACGACGCGCCGAGCCGCTCGGTCGTGCTGAGGGCGCCTGCCGTCGACAGCCTCGTGCTCGACGGCGACGCGCAGATGTACGCACAGCAGGTCGGCGCGGCCGCCGGCCTGCTCGCGACGCAGTTGTTGACCAATTATCCGATCTACACGTTCAAGCCCGAGCAGCTGCAATTTGCCGGGGTGAACTACGAACCCGGTACAATTACGATTCTTACAAACGGCATACGCGTGGCGATCGTCGAAAAGTGACGACGGACCGCGCGTGGCCGGGCGGGCCGCGCGTGGAAGAGTGGCCCTTTCTTTCGACCATTTCGGAGTTGGGCCACGGATGGACTGGATCCTGATCTGCAAGGCATTGATCCTCGGCGTCGTCGAGGGGCTGACGGAATTCCTGCCGGTGTCGAGCACCGGTCACCTGATCGTCGCGGGCAGCTTCCTGAATTTCAACGATTCGCACGCGAAGACCTTCGACGTCGTGATCCAGTTCGGCGCGATCCTCGCGGTCTGCTGGGAATACCGGCAACGGATCGCGTCCATCGTGTCGGGGCTGCCGAGCCGGCCCGACGCGCAGCGCTTCACGCTGAACGTCGTGATCGCGACGATTCCCGCGATCGCGCTCGGCCTCCTGTTCGAGAAGAAGATCAAGGCCGTGCTGTTCTCGCCGGTGCCCGTCGCGCTCGCGCTCGTCGTGGGCGGTGCGATCATCCTGTGGGCCGAGGCGCGGCAGCGCGAACGCAGCGAGCCGCCGCGGGTGGTGTCGGTCGATGCGCTGACGCCGCTCGACGCGTTGAAGGTCGGCATCGCGCAGTGCTTCGCGCTGGTGCCGGGCATGTCGCGTTCGGGCTCGACGATCATCGGCGGGATGCTGTTCGGTCTCGACCGGCGCGTGGCCACCGAATTCTCGTTCTTTCTCGCGATTCCGATCATCTTCGGCGCGACGCTCTACGAAACCGTGAAGGACTGGCAGGCGTTCACCGTCGATTCGCTCGGCCTGTTCGCGCTCGGGCTCGTCGCGGCGTTCGTCAGCGCGTTCGTGTGCGTGCGCTGGCTGCTGCGCTACGTCGCGACGCACGATTTCACGGTGTTCGCGTGGTACCGGATCGCGTTCGGGCTGTTCGTGCTGCTGGTCGGTTACAGCGGCTGGCTGAACTGGGCGTGATGCCGACAACGGGCCGCCGCGCCGGCCCATGAAAAAAAGCCCGACCGGCGCGAGAGGCCGGTCGGGCTTTTTTATTCTGCGCGGAGCGGGGTGTTCAGCCTGCGCGCTTGCGGAACACCAGGTCCCACACGCCGTGGCCGAGCCGCAGCCCGCGCCGTTCGAACTTCGTCACCGGACGGTAGTCGGGGCGCGGTGCATAGTCGACGGCCGTGTTCTCGAGCGTCGGCTCCGCGCCGAGCACTTCGAGCATCTGCTCCGCGTAGTTCTGCCAGTCGGTCGCGCAGTGCAGGTACGCGCCGGGCTTCAGGCGCGACGCGAGATGCGCGACGAGCGGCGGCTGGATCAGCCGGCGCTTGTGATGACGCGCCTTGTGCCACGGATCGGGGAAGAAGATGTGCACGCCGTCGAGGCTTTCCGGCGCGATCATGTGCTCGAGCACTTCGACCGCGTCGTGCTGGATGATGCGGATGTTCGGCAGATCCTGCTCGCCGATCAGCTTCAGCAGCGCGCCGACGCCCGGCTCGTGCACCTCGACGCCGAGGAAGTCGTCGCCCGGGCGGTGCGCGGCGATTTCCGCGGTCGACGCGCCCATGCCGAAACCGATCTCGAGAATGCGCGGCGCGCTACGGCCGAAGATCGCGTTCCAGTCGGGCAGCTGCGGCGCATACGGGACGACGAAGCGCGGGCCGAATTCGTCGAGCGCGCGGCGCTGGCCGGTCGACACGCGGCCGGCACGTGTCACGAAACTGCGGATGCGGCGGTGGTGCAGCGGGTTGACGGCGTCGGCGCCTTCGTCGGGAATGGCGTCGTCGTGCGGCGGCAGGCCGGCTTCGTTCGGATCGTCGTGCATCATCGGTGACAGAGAAAGGCTCGGTTGCGGGCGAGGGCCCGTTGCGCAGCGGTGTGTCGAGAACCGACACATGGTACAAAAAAGCCGCCTTCGGCGAGGCGGCTCATGCGCAGGCTGTCATGCAGCCGGAATGTGGAGCGGGCGATGGGAATCGAAGCACCGTCCACGCGCCCCCGCAACACATTGATTTATAAGGAACACGGAGCGGGCGGCACTGCTCCATGTCGGATACTTGTGTAGCAGTTTACCAGAGCCTTCACGCTCGACAAACCTTTAGGGCGTTGAGGTCGTAGGGACCGGGTGCTCGGAAGACTTGAGCGCGGGGATGACTATGCGCAACTTCGTATAAGGATTTGCGATCCGTGGGCTCAATTGAAGGACGCGATACCTTGGGTTGGTCGCGGCAGCCCTAGGACCTCCTACTTTTTGCGAGGCCCGGCTTGTGCGCTCGTCGGCGTTATGAGGATGGACGTTCGCGACGTTAAGCGAGCCAGGCACGGGGAGCATCGCCGAACTGTGAGAGAGAGTTTGGGAAGCGCTCCCTCGCTCGCTCATCGAGTCTGATAGCCGTATCATTCAGCCGAAGTGCTTAGCCGAGTGGATGGTATGGCCACTATTGGGAATGACAGAATGACGGACAATTCGCATCAGCAAGCGGATGATCAGACGCGCGAAGAACCTATTGCGTCGAATTTGGACGAAATTATCGATCGGGGCGCACTCGGCCCTGAGCCGTCGGAGTCGTATCTCGAGCGCCTGCGGATGCTCGACGAGATTGTGCGTGAGTGCATCTTCGTTTCTCGTTCCTATGGGGGCATTCCGTCGCCCACCAGCCAACATTTTTATGCGTCGGTTCTGTTCACGCTCATGATTACCAAGTGCGTGAGCCTTCTGATGCTCGCACCGCACACGCCTTGGGCTGAGAAGAAGATCGAGCATTGGGACTATAGCTCGATGACTGGCATTGCTCGCACAATCATCGAACTGCGAGTCGCTTTCTATTATCTGTGCGTGGATCAATGCCCCGAGGACGAATGGCAGTTTCGCTGGAATTTATTCAACCTTCACGATTGCACGTCGCGAATCCGCATGTTCGAAGCGCTCGAAGACTTGCAACAGGTGGAGGCTTTGCGCGAGACTGCGGAGGAGCTTCGATCACGCTTACTCGCAAATCCATTCTTAACCACTATCGACAAGAAGCACCACAAGCGCCTGCTTCATGGTCAGACCGCCTATCTCATGCCAATGGAAGTTATCGCGGAGCGTGCCGGTATTGACCTGAAAACCTTTCGCTGGCTTTATGTGCTGTTCTCAAGTCATGTCCATGCATTGCCTATGTCGTTTTATCGGATCGGTCATGCTGGAGACGACCGAGGGCGCGGGCTCCCAAGCCCTTCGGAGGAGGGTTATTCTGCGCTTTGTTTGAGTATGACTGCTACGCTCCTTGTTGCGACGAGGGACAACGTTCATGACCTGTTTGCGGCTCACAAGTCACCGTCACCGCCTTTGGAGCCAGATGTTTCCGAACTGACGGCCAACCCTCCTGCACTTGCTATTGGCGAGGAGCATCTTCACGATGCTTCGGACACGCTTACCATTCGCTTCAAGAGAACGGGTGAGATGGCCTATAAGACGACTTTCATATATCGGCCGACTGGCGATGAGATACTTGAGCGCGACGACTCTGAGCAGGGTGGTGTCGAACTGAAATATTTTGATCCGTATTTCTGGAGCGTGAAGCTCAACGGAGGTCCCGCAACGGGTGAGGCTCTAGAAAGAGCGCTCGCTGGGGCGCATGCGTTTCGCATTGACTATTCGGCACGCGAACTGCTGTTCAAGACGGCCGAAGGGTAGGGAGTGGACAGATGGTGAGCCGCCTTCTCGTCTATCCGTAGTTCTGCTCCACTAGATCGAAAGGCCGAGAACTGGGGTGGCAACATAGGCGACGACTTTCGCACATCATTTAGAGAATCGTTCGCGACCAGTGGCCGAGCACTTTCGCTCAGAACGTGGACTAATGCGGCAATACGATAGACTTGGCGCCGGTCAGTGGCGCGGCGGATTCTGACTGAGACTCGGCCTTGCCGATCGTGAACGGACCGATGATGGTTTGGATATAGTCGAACCATTTTTCTCCGAGATTATTCACGAAGGCGACGAGGTTGTCTGACGCACGGGCGCTATACATTGGCGCCCATACAAGACGCGGAACATTAGAGCCCGGTATTTCGACGTAGCGATTTACGGTCACGTAGAGGCAGCAGTCGATAGATGAATAGGATGTGGAAAGGATATCTCCCATCAAGGCTCTCACCCGGTCTGGGCCCAGAGAGGCAAATCCGTCATTCACTACTATTGCTACGCCGGTGTTGGATTTAATTTTAAAGTGTTCTTTTGTTTCTTTGATTTGCGCATTGGCTTTCTTAAGTATGCGTGCCAAATTTGGCCTGAAGAGGCGGACAAAATCACGAGCGAACCACTGTGGCTCACCCTTGCCGCCAAGTAACGCGGGTCGCCACTCCGGATCCTCAGCGACCACTCTTTGCATGAGTTCATCAAATCCCTTGACGAATGCTTGTGAATTGGAGAACTCAGTTTCTATTTCTTTTAACTCTGCAATAACTTCGTTCTCAAAAAATGCAAAATCGGCATTCTGAAAATTGCGAGGCTGAGGAATTAGGTCTTCAACCACTGACCCGCCGACTTGCGTGACAAAGTCTCTCCACGTCTTCTCTACTGGAACAGAGGTATGTGGGCCGGTGTCCCACAATCCAGGAATTGATGCCATGTTTTGCCCTTGTTGGTTAAGTTCGCCCGTAGGGTAGGCGGCGGGCGACTTGCCAATATACCCCAGCGGCAACAGTGGAGGTGTCGCAACGGAACGACTGTTCCGAGGTGGTAAGCGTGTTTCCCGGAAAGCTGCGAAGAATCCGACAAATCGGAACCTGCTTTTCTTTCCGCGACCCCTCCCGTTCCGGATCCCTCCTTAAAGACATAGGAGAAAAACCTAGGGGCGGCGTTAGCCGCCCATGGTTACTCGGATACATCGTTAATCGGTTATTGGTTACAGGCTACGGAACGGGATTTTCTGCAAATCACTGATTTTCATGGGAAATTCGTGGATCAACTATCCCGTGATGTATCCCGGAAACTATCCCGGAATGTATCCCGGAGACTATCCCTAGTTCCGCGCCACTAGATCGAGAGGCCCAAGTGCTTCTTGATTGTATCGACCTTGCGTTTCATGCCCCGCACATCGATGGGCTTTGTCCCGCGCATCCTGGCGACAAGTGACGCTAGCTCGTGCGGCGGGGCGTCAAGTCCGATCAGTTCCATTGCCGTGCACACATCTACCCAGTCGTCGATGTGGCAACGCACGTTCCGCTGACGACGTGTTGCGTTATTGAGGGCGCTGCGCCATGTAGCCTTGGACCGGTCGATACGCTTCCACTTCTCGCGGATCGAGTCGGTCTGTAGGGCAGCAAGTTCTGCGGCGAGAGCGTCGTCGATGCCCAGTGCTTGGAGCTTTCGTTCACCCGTCCACTTGGCGCGCGCAAATTCCGCCGCGCTCTTGAAATCGAACGACTCGCCAGTGAAAAGCTCGCGAAAGTCCAGTTCCGTGTCGATCACATAGCGGTGCCCACGTTCGTGCAACCAGTGGCAATCGATAACTTGCCGGTCTCGCCCTAGATACTCATCGGGGCCACCTGCGGCGCATGTATGGGCAGGCTTTGGAAGTGGCCGAAAGCGAGGGGCGATCTTGCCGCGCCGGTTGAGCGCAAGACCGAGTTGACCGATTTCCACGCGGTGCTGCATGTAGCGCTCAGATGTCGTCGGGGAGGTGAGTGGGCCTGTCAACTCGCGTAGCCTGTCGAGGAGTATGTGGTCGTCTACTTCAGTCAGATGCTCCCATCCATCGCACGGAAACTCGTATGCCCGCGACTCGGTGCGGACCGCAATGCTAGCCGGTCCGACGAGTTTGAGTTGTGACGCACCCGAGTGCGTCGGTATCGGTAGATCGTCAAGCAGCGAATCCAGATCGTCTCGCGCCTGCATAGTCGTGTCGTGCTGGATCGCTGCGGCGTTCATTTCGATACCCCGGCCTCGCTTAAGCTGCGCTCAAACCGGTCGCCGATAGTCTCGTAACCGGGCGCAATGCGCTTGATTCCTTTGACGAGATCATCCGGGCCGTAGCTCGCGAGGAGGTTGGTGCCCAGCGCCCATTCCTTGCTGTCGCGCGGAAGCTGTTCGAGCCATGTTCGCAGTTCCCACAGTTCCTCGATATGTGAGGACAACAAACGATTGACGATGCCGGACTCGGTGAGTTCGGTTGCGTCGGCAAGCCAAGAGAGAAGGTCAGCGGTGGACGTATCCACTGCCAGAGTGATGCGGCGCTTGTCAGTAGCCATGAGTCAGTTCCAAAAGAGTGATGGGGAAACAACAGAACAAACTATATCACACCGGTGTGACAAAGTGTGATTGATCGGGTGCCGAATAACGACCGATTTCCTGCACCCCTCCGGTAGCGTCCGGAAGGGTGGTGGAAATATAGCCTTGGCTTTTCCGGCAGGCCGTCCTAATCTGGCACCGTTTTCTAACAGGGGCGACGCACATGGCGATCTTTGGATACGGACGGGTCTCAACGGGACAGCAATCAACCGAGAACCAGCGACTCGAACTTGAGCGGTCGGGGTTCGTCGTGGATTACTGGTTCGCGGACCACGGAATCAGCGGAAAGACCTGCGCCAGTGAGCGCCCGGAATTCGGGCGATTGCTCGACAAGATCAGGGACGGCGAAACGCTCGTCGTCGCAAAGCTCGACCGGCTCGGGCGTGACGCTGTGGATGTGCTGCAAACCATTCGGGCACTCGAACGTCGGTCGATCAAGGTAATCGTCATGCAGTTGGGGCAAACCGATCTAACGTCGCCTGCCGGCAAGCTGCTGCTCACGATGCTGGCGTCTGTTGCGGAGATGGAGCGCGATCTACTAATTGAGCGAACCCAAGCCGGGCTTGCTCGCGCTCGTGCCGAGGGGAAGAAGCTCGGCAGACCGTCCAAAACCACACCCGAACAGCGGTTGGAGATTCTTCGTAGGCTAGATGAGGGCGAGTCGGTTAGCGCGCTTGCGCGCGCTTATTCCGTTTCTAGAGCGAACATCATTAGCGTTCGGGCGAGGGGGCACGCAAAATGACTCACTCGGAAGAGTTCTATTGCTTTGATTTAGCTGCGGTTTTTGGCTTCCTTGAAACTGTGGATTGAAGGTTTAGATAGCGCCTCTCATAGTTATCCAAGAGTGAAGATAACGCTGAATCGACCGCGTCATGCTTTTCTGGGCTTCTCAGTTTGCCGAGCATGCGTTGAAAGAATTTATAAGAGAGGCGAATAACCAATTTCTTTTCTGTATTGTATAGCTCTCTTACCCAGTCAAGTTCTGAGCCGGCATGTAAATTCTCGTCGTCGTCGCGTGTAATTAGAAATCCGAGGAAACCATAGGCTCCGTTAAGATAGGTGGCCATCTGGCGGTATTCGTCTCGGCCAACGGAGCGATAGTTCTTTGCGTCAAACAGAACTTGCCGAACGCCGTAATCCTTTTCAATTCGCAACCAGGCCGATGTTCTCGCCAGATTGGTTCCAACAATATCTCGTCGTTGCACAGCATTGCCGTTGGGCTTCCGCTCGACGTTGCCCAAGTGTCCGGCGAATACTGTCGATACAGCAGTTAGCGACCAAGCTTCAAAGTCCTCAGCGTGGTCTCGTCCTTCTTGTATTTGACCAAGCTCTGCGATTAATGAACCGATTCGTTGGGAGCGGATTTGTGGAGATATGGATGAGACCTTTATCTCATACTCATCATTAATTTGTTCAGCTTCTTCGGCAACGAGGGCGTTTCGCGATAAGTTCAGCGCAATCCAGTAGCATGGGTGGATGAGAATTCTGTCGGATGAGGTGAATTCTCTATCGGGCTGCCTGCCATCGTGGCAGAAGGTGAAGGTGTTTGAGTTTTCATCGTGCGTGCCGATAAACCCTACGCTATACAACGCCCTGAGCACGCCTTCACTTTTCAAGATCGCGTAGTCCTGTTCCGCCGCAGGAGTGGCGGACATCGCTTTCAGAGTTGCTGGTATTCCATCTAGTAGAATTAATGCGTTGTGGTATGTGAACTCAGGGGTTCCCTGTTCAAAAACAGATGTTGCGGCGGAAATGGATGGGATGATCGAGTTGTATTCTTTTTTTAGATCATTGAGCCTGTTTATTGATATGGATTTGGCTGTCTTTTCAATGTCTTTGAGGATGATGGTTTCTCGATCTTCCTTGCCAGCGTTGAAGAAGGCTTGGTTTAAGAGGGAGAGGAGGTCTCTCGGTCGATAAAGCGTAAACTGAAGACATTTTTTGAATCCGTCGATTCCTTGCAACTCTCGATCTGAACCTTCATTTGCCGTGCAGCGGTCCCATATTTTTTGTGCCTTCTCTATTTTTAAATCAAACGCGGCGTTAAGTCGTTTAGTAACGAGATTTTGTAGTTGGTATGTATCCCAGTGAAGCGAGATAACTTCGCCTTCTATATTTCGGGTGTAATCCGGGTCAAATTTCTGGACGGCACGAAGAATGTTGTCTCGTTGAAATATGATGGGGCGGATTTTCTCATGGCGCTTGTTGATTTCTGAGGCGGTGGCTATCACCCCAGAGATAATTGCTGCGCCTGTTTCATCATTTTCGTAACCTTCATCCAGGCGATCGATGAGAATGAAGAAGCGAACTGATGATGCGTCAAGTAGAGAGGAAAGTGCCGCCTCTAATTCGGTGATATTTAACGTCTGATGTAGTGTGCCTATTCCGTTCTCGGGCTCGGGTGATGTGCGAAGAATTGGAAAGACGCGCGAGGTGATTTTGGAGAAAAAATCTCCAGAGGCGGACTGCCAGTATTTAACTTGCTCTGCGGCAATGCGATGTTCGCTAATCTGATCGCGTGTTTTGAAATGCTTGGAGAGATGGGTGAGGATTTCCATGAGTAAGCCATATTTCCAAGCAATTCTGGAAACGGAGCGAACGTGTGAGTATTTTCCCTCGATGTGTTTAAATATTGAGCGAAAATTTATGGTTTGGAAATCCTCAGGAGCGATGGATATGACGTGGGTTGCTTTTTGCTTGCCCCAAAAATCCTGAAGCTTTGCGAACATTGCACTCTTGCCAGTGCCTCGTCGACCGACGACAACAGTGTTGTCCTTGGTTTCAATAATTGAACGGTATTCAGGCGTCTCTATGAAGTTCGGCAACAGCAATTTAATGTCATTTTCTGCTGTTTGCTCGCCAAGCAAACTAGCCCGCAGCAATCTTGTCATTTGCCTTGTCCTCGCTCTGGTTCGCGGCGGTTGGAGTGATCCAGAGTCTAACCGGAAGCTAGCGTGCTAGGGCGTCATGCTGACGGCGAAAACATGGTTTGATGCTGACCGTTCTTGTGTTTCGGGCGCTCATCTGGTGATGTGCGGCGCGAGGGCGCGCCGCCATCCCGGTCGTATGCCGCTTATCGGGTGTTCACCTGCCCCTTGCTGGAGATCCGAATCATCTTCCCATCCCGGTCGAACAGGATGGCGATGTTTGAGGACGTGCCGCCGAGCACCGATGCTTGCGAATACATCCATTGTTGAAGCGTGCCGCCGTTCGGCATAGCGTTGGTCGCCGTGGGGGTGCCCAGCTTCTCTTGCGCTTGCTGCATCGTCGTCACGCCCGGAACGAATTGGTCGGCGTCGTGCATGTCGAACTTGCTTCCCATCGTCATGCACGCCGACAGGGTAAGGGCCAGGGCGCACGCCCCGAACGTCTTTCTCATTGGTCAGGTCTCTTTGTAGATATGGCGGGCGGTGGACAAACGCAACAAGACGTGCCCCGCGTCTGTTGCGCTACGGCAGCGTTACGTTTCAGTATTCGGAAGCGCAAACCTTGTAGACGGCGCGTTGCAACTGATCCGGTGTGGCGTCGCGTTGACGTTTGTAAACCAGATCGAGTGAGCCCATGTAGAGTCCGCGGAATTCGCGCCGCCACTCGGGCTGGATCGTTTTGAGGCTCGTTTCGAATTTCGCTTGCTCGGTTGTGTAGGGCACCCCGTCGTCCCTGTCTCGGGCCATCTCTAGCGCCATGCGGCTGATTTGCAAACAGATGCCCTCGCTCCCCGCCCATGCTTGGCTGGTCGCTACCGGTCCGCACATCAGCACTAGCAGCAACGTTACGGAAGCGCGCGTTGCGCGCCGATGGTTTGCATGTGGTCTTGTCATTTATAGGGTGGCCACTTTCAGGGTGGCCATTATTAGGGTGTGGTCGCGATTATACGTGCCCGCCAACATCCCACGGATGACGGCAAACACAACACTCAGGAATCGCTTCGGGGCGAGGGTTCGAGAACTACGGAAGGCCACGACTGGCTTGAGCCAAGAGGCTTTCGCCGACAAGTGCGGCTTCGTTCGTAGCTATATGGGGAAGATCGAGACGGGCAAGGCGAATCCATCCTTGGACTCGATTCAGACAATCGCCGATGCTCTCGGCGTGCCGGTCAAGACATTGTTCGAGGAAGACGGTGCGGAGGGCGCACCGTCAGTTCAAGACTAGGGGCTAGTCAGCCCGCGTGCCGCTCGATCCACGACGCACAAGTTCCTTCTGACGCTTGGCACATTCAATGGCCCGGATGCCGTTTGGCGCAATGAATGGCGCGATGCCGTTTGCTTCAGGGAAGGTAAGCCCATTGATGACTGCGGCCAACTGGTCCGCATCCCGGTCCTTCGCATAACGGTTCCAGCTTTCAGTGTCTCCGCGCTGATGCCCTGCTATTTGCGCCATCACCCGTTCCGGGGTGCCCAGACGTTCGGTTGCGGTCAGGAACGTGTGTCGGAACGAGTGAAACGTCTTCATTCCGTTTCGTTCGATGCCGAGCGTTCGTCCCAAGAATCGTTCATTGAACCAAGAACTGGCGGGTTTACCGTAACCTTTTACCGCATCTCGTTTGAGTTCCGGAAATAGACGGGTGTAGCCTGCTTTGCGAAGCGTCTGGACGTATTCCGGCAGCCCGAGTTGGACGAGCCTGTCATGTAGCGGGACGACGCGTAGCGCATTGATCGTCTTGAGAGACTTGTCGCTCTCGTCAACTTTGTCGGGCCCCATGAGGTTGAAATCGAGATACCACGCGCCGCCTTCCGTCTGGTGGATGTCCGATAGGTATAACTGGCAGAGTTCGTTGATTCGTCCGCCAGTGAATAGACCGAGCAAGGGCAGCCAGTAGTAGTGTGGACGCCAAGTGGTCCAACCCGTCCGGTTGAACGAACCCGCACCGGTAGCAAACCAGTCCTGCGCGAAGATCAACGACAACTCCTGCGAAGTAAATGCGTGTCGCTCGTCCTGAGCGCGCGGCGCATTGAACCGCCCATCGCCACGCTTGTAGTCGGATGCGGGGTTGAACCGCAGCATGTGCTTGCGCTCGCCGAATGCGAGGATCTCGCTAAGGCGTCCAATGTGCCCCTTGATCGTCGCTTCCCGCTTGAGTTCAAGTCCTTCGCGTTCCGCAATGCGGATTAAGTCGTCGAGCGAGTCGGTTCTGAACCGGCGCTTGGCTAGATAGATGTCGGGAGGTAATTGCGCCAAGCGGCTGGCGTATTGGTCGATGGTCTCCAGTTCGATTTCGCCGAGTTCCGGGTCGCCCATGAGGTCGCGAAAAAGACGTGCTTCTGTTGTCATGCGGCGGGTTTGATCTTCGCCCCATGTGCGACTTCGTGCGTAAAGCTCGAACAGGTCCCAGAATCGTTTCTTGCCATGTTTGGCCGTGATCGGATCGAATACGACCGGCGTTGGTTCAATGCGCGTCGGCAACCCGGTTGGGACGGCGCCAACGGTCGCTGACGGGCTTGGGACGGACAATGCCGCTATAGACGCGCTCGAAATGATCGACGGCGGTGGCAGGGCGACAATGGAGGCGGGGCTGAGTGATGCAACCAGCCGGGCGCGAACCTTTGTGACGGCCGTTTTGTGAACGATGCAACTAGCGAGGTCGACGGCTATCGGGTCCTCAAGAAAGATGCCCGCTGACTTGCCGTCTCGGAACACACCTTCTTGTGCCACCCCGGCGGTGATGACCTGTTGCAGCGTGGCCCGGCCATCGAGGACGCGCACGGTTCCGGTGTGGACGGTTCGCTCGCCGTTGATCTCCACCTCGTTCCAGATGAATTCGCCGCCGAAGTCCCGGTCCAGGTCGTTGAGCACTGGCACCCGCCAGCAGGATTGCCCGTGAAGGTGCGTGAAGACATGCCCGCCATCGTTGAGCAGTTCATTCGCCAGCGATTCCGCCTGCATACCGACGGTCCGGGCAGCCTCGACAATGGGAATCATGCCCTCGCCGTCAAGCAACGGGTTTCCTGCCCGCAGTTTTTCGATGTCCAACGTCATGAAGTGCCCGCGCCAATGCGACTGAATCTGATGGGCGACGAGTTTAGCGGCTTCCCAATCCCGGAGGCGGGTGGACGCGTGAATTTCGTTCTTGCCGACTGCTGAGCGCAACCGCATAGGGACGACGAGACGGACGACGTAGATGCCGCTGGGGCGACGATAGAGGCAGGAGGTTTGAGCCACCGTAGGAGACCACTGTAGTAGTGGTGCGGTGAAGCTCGTGAGACATGCACTTAGCCCATTGGAATCAAGGAGCTAGGTGATGTGTGGAGCGGGCGATGGGAATCGAACCCACGTCATCAGCTTGGGAAGCTGAGGTAATGGCCATTATACGACGCCCGCAGAACGCGCAATTCTACAGGGTTTGGCGGCAATGTTGCAAGTGAAGCGTTTTTGGCCGCCGGCAAACGGCTTCGCGTACCCCTCTGTCCGTGCGCCTGCACGCAACCCCGTGTCGAAAATAGACGAGTCGGTGTCGGACGCATGCAAGTCCCGGCAACGCTTTCGAACTAACGTGACAAGCCTCTCTTACGATCGTTAGTCTGGAGCCGACATGTCCGATTTCATCACCGTTTTGCGCGAAACCTGCCCGACGCCCGTCCTTGATGCGACCAAGTGGAAGCGCATCGGCGGCGATCCGCATACCGTGAACCTCAACGCATACCTCTCCAAGGACGGCAGCAAGATCATGGGGACCTGGATCTGCACGCCGGGCAAGTTCGAGGTGAACTACGAGAAATGGGAGTACTGCCACTTCCTCGACGGCTACTGCATCATCACGCCGGAAGGCGAGGAATCGGTGCACCTGAAAGCCGGTGACGTGTTCGTGATCGAGCCCGGTATGAAAGGGACATGGGAAGTGGTCGAGACGGTGCGCAAGTACTTCGTCTTCGCCTGAGCGGGCCTGTCGGTTCGATCCACGTATAAGGCCGTCGCCCGATACCTCCCGGTTCACGGAGCCGGGAGGGCAAACGGGGATCCCGGCTCAATAAAATTCGTTCCGGTTCGGAAGCCGCTCGCGGAGCGTGGTCGCACGCCCGGCTGGTTCCTCCATTCCGCGCGATCGCGCCCGGTGCCTGCAAGACATCGCGCAAGCGCCTATGATGCGGCGATCCACCAGTCGCGCCGGTTGCCATGCATGCATGGCCCGCGAACACCGAACGTATTCCCGGAACCCGACCATGCGCATCACCGCGATCCACGAGCAAGCGATTCCCGTCTCCCGTTATGCCGACCCGGCGATTCCCTCTGGCGGCCTGACGACGAGCGTCGTCGCGGTCGTGACCGACGTCATGCGTGACGGCCGTCCGGTGACGGGCTACGGCTACGCGTCGATCGGCCGTTTCGCGCAGGGCGGGCTGATCCGCGAACGGTTCGCGCCGCGCCTGCTGGCGGCGGCCGACGCGCTCGCCGGCGAAACCGGCACGAACCTCGACCCGTTCCGCGCGTGGCGCGCGATGATGGCCGGCGAAAAGCCCGGCGGACACGGTGAACGGTGCGTCGCGGTCGGCACGCTCGACATGGCGATCTGGGACGCCGCCGCGAAAATCGCCGACCTGCCGCTCGATCGCTTTCTCGCCGACCAGCTCGAACGCACGGCAGCACCACGCGTGCGCGTGTACGCAGGCGGCGGCTACCGCTATCCGCATGACGACCCCGCGCGCCTGTCCGACGAAATGCGTCGTATCGTCGATCTCGGCTACACGCACGCGAAAATCAAGATCGGCGGCGCGGATTTCGACGAGGACCGGCGCCGCATCGAAGCTGCTGCCGCACACCTTGCGGACAGTTCGCATCTCGCGGTCGACGCGATGAACGCGTACGACGCGACGTCCGCCCGCGCGGCCGCCGAAAAGCTCGCACCTCTCGATCTCTGGTGGTTCGAGGACATCTGCGATCCGCTCGACCTGCCGCTCCAGGCAGACATCGCCACGCGATATGCGCCGCCGATCGCGGCCGGCGAAGCGTTGTTCTCGCTCGCGGAAGCGAAGCTGCTCGACCGTTACGGCGGCTTGCGCCACGATCGCGACGTGCTCGTGTTCGATCCCGTGCATTGCTACGGGCTGCCGGGCTATCTGCAGATCGTCGATCACTTCGTGTCGCGCGGCTGGCGGCGCGATGCGTTCTGGCCGCATGGCGGCCACCTGTTCTCGCTGCACGTCGTCGCGGCGCTCGGTCTCGGCGGTGCGGAAGTCAGTCCGTTCGCGTTCCTTCCGTTCAGCGGGCTGGCCGATGGCGAAATCGTCGATGCAGGATACGCACGCGTGCCGCAGGCGCCGGGTATCGGTTTCGAACTGCACACCCACGCGCGCGACGCGTTCCACGCGGTATCCGGCCGCTGACGCCTAAAGCGCGTCGATCGCGAAACGCACGGCGAACCCAAGCATCATCATCGCGACGAAGCCGTCGAGCACCCGCCACGCGAGCGTGCGAGCGAACCAGGCGCGGCACGCGCGTGCGCCGTAGGCGAGCATCAGGAACCAGACGAGCGAAGCGGTCATCGCGCCGATCGCAAACGGCGCGCGTGCGGACGGCGGGTGACTCACGATCACGGTGCCGAGCAGCAGCACCGTATCGATCCACGCATACGGGTTGAGCAGCGAAACGGCGGCGGTTGCCAGCACCGTGCGCGACCGCGTGGGCTCGCCGCTGCCGGCGCACAAGCCGTCGGCATGCCCGGGCTGTCGTCTCACGATCGCCGAGCGCAACGCGAGCAGGCCATAACCGGCGAGATACGCGATACCGGCCCACAATGCGGCCGAAACCACGGCAGGATATCGCGACAGCAGCGACGACAATCCTTGCGCGCCAAGCGCGATCAACAGCGCGTCGCTGCCGGCGCAAACAAGGGCGATGGAGAGCAGATGGGGGCTCGAGATCGAGCGCTTGATGACGAAGGCGTCCTTGGGGCCGACCGACGTGAACAGGCCGGCGCCAAGCAGCAGGCCTTCGAGGAAGGCAGAGGTGTCGAGCACGAGCGGGCCGACAACCTCTTAAGCTGAACCGGTGATGGTTACGATGGGAGCAACGTTAAGGGGCGCCAGGGGGCGTTGTCAATGGCCCGCCGGGCGCCTGCGTGCCGATCACCGTGCTGCCACATCGCCGAGGTTGAGCGCGACGAGCGCGCAGACGGTCAGCGCGATGCCGGCGAGCTTCAGCGACGACACCGATTCATCGAAGCAGACGATACCGATCACGGCGGTGGCCGCCGTGCTGGCGGCGGCCCAGCTCGCGTATGCGAGCCCCATTTCGAGCCGCTTTGTCGCGAGCGCCATCAGCCACACGGCGCATGCATAGCAGACGACCGTGACCGCGGACGGCAGCGGGCGGGAAAAACCGGCCGAAAACTTCAGGCCGACGGAGCCGAGCACTTCGGCGAGCACACTGATGCCGAGCAGAAGCCAGGCAGACTGGAACGGGGACACGAACGGCCTCCTTCCCCCGACGCTTATACCGAGCGGCGAGGAGAAGTGGAGGTGTCAGCGGTACCCAGATGAAAGGAGCTTAGTACGCGCGGCGGGGCAGCACAAGACAAGCGCTGCACGGGTCACGCGCGATCGCCATTGCCGGCCGCCCATTCCGGCCGCTGCCCGAGCGTATCGAACAGCCGGACGATCTCGGCCTTCACCTTCTGCACCGCGTTGCTGACGAGCGCGGTGTCGTGCCAGCACAGCGACAGGTCGCGCGCGAACAGCCGGTGCGCGACGGTCGACAGCTTGAGCTTGCATTCCTCGATCTCGACGTGCGCAGCCGTCCAAGGCAGGATCGTCACGCCAAGTTGTGCCATCACGGCCGCGAACAGCAGCCCGGTCGAGCTCGCCTCGAAGCTGATCTCGTACGACAGCCCGGCCTCGCGCATCGCCCAGTCGACGCGGTTGCGGATCGTGTTCGGCGCGCTCGGCAGCACGAGCGGCATCCGCGCGATGGCGTCGAGCGGCACGGGATCGTCGGGTACCTGGAATCCGGGCCACGTGATCAGGTACAGCGTTTCGGTCAGCAGCCGGTGGATCGCGATGCCGCGCGTGTCGACTGCATCGGCGACGATCGCGAGATCGAGCCGAGCGCGTTCGAGCAGCGTGTCGAGATCGGCGCTTGGCGCCTCGATCAACTCCAGCATGATGCCCGGATAGCGGTCACGTACCGCGCGGGCGAGCGGAATGGCCAGCACGCGCGCGGTGCTCGACGGCATTCCGACCGTCACGCGGCCCTGCGGCGTATCGGCGTCGCGGCGCAGCAGCTCGCGCGTGCCGTCGGCCTGGCGCAGCAGTTCGAGCGCATGCTGGTACAGCGTGCGGCCGGCGGCGGTCGGCGCGACGCCGCGCACGCTCCGCTCGAGCAGCTGCATCCCCAGATCCCGTTCGAGATTGCGCATCTGCTGGCTGACCGCCGGCTGCGCGACGTGCAGCGCCTCGCTCGCATGCGTGACGTTGCCGCATTCGACGACCTTCACGAAATAGCGCAACTGTCTCAAGTCCATCGCCGCCGTCTCCCGATTCAAGGCCGATTCAAGCCATAAGGCAATCCGATCGAGCAAGATGAATATCATATTTTTCTGCGATCGATGGGGTTTCTATACTCGTCTCACAAAAGAGCCCGACTGCCGGCCATCCCGGACCGGACGCGGCGAACGTGCCGGCCCCGCCGGCAAGGAGACGACGATGTTCAAGGCGATCGACGCGCCGGCGGCCGGCGCGAAGCCGCGGCGCACGCCGCTCACGCGCGAGCAGGTGAAGGGCTTCTGGGCCGTGTATGCGGGCTGGGTGCTCGACGGCGTGGATTCGGTGATCTACGCGCTCGTGCTGATTCCCGCACTGACCGAGCTGCTGCCGGCCTCCGGCATCGCGGCGACGCCCGCGAACCTGGGGATGTACGGCTCGATCCTGTTCGCGCTGTTCCTGATCGGCTGGGGGCTGTCGTTCATCTGGGGGCCGCTCGCCGACCGCTTCGGCCGCGTACGCACGCTCGCCGCGAGCATCCTGATCTACTCGGTATTCACCGGCGCGGCCGCCTTCGTGCACGACGTCTGGGCGCTGGCCGCGTGCCGGCTGATCGCCGGGATCGGCGTCGGCGGCGAGTGGGCGCTCGCGGGCACCTACGTCGCCGAGAGCTGGCCGGAAGACCGTCGCAAGATGGGCGCCGGCTACCTGCAGACGGGCTACTACTTCGGCTTCTTCATCGCCGCCTGCCTGAACTACACGATCGGCGCGACCTACGGCTGGCGCGCGATGTTCCTGTGCGGTCTTGCGCCTGCACTGCTCGCGGTGTTCACGGTGATGCGCGTGAAGGAGCCGGGTCAGTGGCGCCGGCACGACGCGCGCGACGGCGACGTGGCCGACGCGCGGCGCGCGCATCCGCTGCGCGAGATCTTCGCGCCGGCGTTCCTGCGTCGCACGCTGACGAGCGCGAGCCTCGTCGGCGTCGCGATCGTCGGGCTGTGGGCCGGTTCCGTCTACGAGGCAAGCGCGGTCAGCACGCTGGCGGCGCGCGCGGGCATCGACCACGTCGGCGCGCTGCGGCTTGCGTCCATCGGCGCGGCGATCCTGTCGTGCGCGACGATCGCCGGCTGCCTGGTCGCGCCGTGGCTGTCGGAACGGCTCGGCCGGCGCACCGCGCTCGGTGTGTATTTCGCGGGGATGGCCGCATCGATCGTGTTCGCGTTCGGCTGGGCGTTCTACCAGCCGAACGGGCTCGCGGCGTTCATGGTGTCGCTCGCATTCCTCGGCTTCTTCGGCGGCAACTTCGCGATCTTCTCGCTGTGGCTGCCCGAGCAGTACCCGACGCGCGTGCGCGCCACCGCGTTCGCATTCAACGCGTCGGTCGGCCGCTTCATCGGTGCGGGCGTGAACTTCCTGCTCGGCGCTGCAATTCACGGCTACGGCTCGCTCGGTGTGCCGGTCGCATGGACCGCTGCCGTGTTCGGGCTCGGCATCCTGATCCTGCCGTTCGCGGTCGAAACGCGTCACCAGACGTTGCCCGAATGAGCGGGACGTATCCCTCGTTCGCAGCCACGCCACACCCAGTCATCAATATCAGGAGTCCGGAATGCAGGCGTTGAATGGAATCAAGGTCGTCGATCTGAGTCGCGCGCTGTCGGGGCCGTTCTGCTCGATGGTGCTCGCCGATCTCGGCGCCGACGTGATCAAGGTCGAATCGGGGCCGCACGGCGACATGAGCCGCGCATGGGGGCCGTTCGATCGCGGCGTGAGTACGTACTACCTGTCCTGCAACCGGAACAAGCGCGGTATCTGCGTGGACTTCCGGCAGCCGGCCGGCCTTGACGTCGTGCGGCGGTTGATCGCGCAGGCCGACGTCGTGATCGAGAACTTCAAGGCCGGCACGATGGACGCGATGGGGCTCGGCTATGCCGCGCTGAGCGCGCACGATCCGCGGCTCGTGATGGGCAGCGTCACCGCGTTCGGTCCGCGCGGCCCGCTGCGCGACTGGCCGGGTTTCGACCAGATCGCGCAGGGCTATGCGGGGCTGATGAGCCTCACCGGTTTCCCGGACGGCGAGCCGACGCGCACGGGTACCGCGATCGGCGATCTCAGCTCGGGGATGTGGGTGGCGACCGGCGTGATGGCCGCACTGTTCGAGCGCGAGCGCACCGGGCGCGGGCAGCATGTCGGCACGTCGCTGCTCGAAAGCCTCGTGTCGCTGCTGAGCGTGCACGGGCAACGCTACCTGAGTCTCGGCGACGTGCCGCGCCGCACCGGCAACGCGCACGCGGTGATCGCGCCGTACGGCGTGTTCGAGACGGCCGACGGCCCGCTCAACCTCGCGCCGATCACGACCGACATGTGGCTGCGGCTCTGTCAGTTGCTGGATCTGCCCGCGTTGCCGAGCGATCCGCGCTTCGCGACCAACGATGCGCGCGTCGCGCACCGTGACGAACTGAAGACGTTGCTCGAAAGCCGGCTGCGCACGCGCGGCAAGCGCGAATGGACGCAGCGTTTCGTGGCAGCCGGTTTGCCGGCCGGCCCGATCAATACGCTCGACGAAGTGTTCGACGATCCGCAGCTCGCGCATTGCGGGCTGGTCGAGCCGGTCGCGCATCCGACGCTCGGCACGCTGCGCCAGGTCGTCACGCCGCTCGGCGGGATGGGCGACGACGTGCCGGCGCAGCGCACGCGCCATGCGCCGCCGCTGCTTGGCGAGCATACGGTCGACGTGCTGCGCGAAGCGGGCTACGGCGACGACGCGATCGACGCACTGCTGGCCGGGCGCGCGATCTTCCAGGCGGAAGCCATGGCGGAGGCCGTGCAATGACCGACCTGACGAAACACGACAGTGCGTCGACCGTGACGGTCGAGATGGTCGGCGAGCGGATCGCGCGCGTACGGTTCGCGAATCCGGCGCGGCGGCATGCGCTCGACGCGCCGTTGCTCGATGCGCTCGTCGCACGCCTCGATGCGCTCGCCGGACACCGTCCGCCGCCCGTCGTGATCCTGTCGAACGACGGCAGCGGCGACGTGTGGAGCGCGGGGCACGACCTGCGCGAACTGGCCGACGACCGCGATCCGCTCGCCTACGGCAAGCCGCTCGAACGCGCGCTGCGGCGCGTGCGGACCTATCCGGGCGCGGTGATTGCGGCGGTGGCCGGGTCGGCGTGGGGCGGCGCCGTCGATCTCGTGATGAGCTGCGATCTCGTCGTCGCGGCGCGCGACGCGCGTTTCGCGATGACGCCCGCGAACATCGGCCTGCCGTATTCGACGAGCGGCCTGCTGCGCTTCTACGACAACCTGCCGATTCATGTGCTGAAGGAAATGTTCTTCAGTGCGCAGCCGCTCGACGCGGAGCGCGCCGCGCATCACGGGCTCGTGAACCGGCTGGCGGAACCGGGCGGCGTCGACGACGCGGCGCTCGACGTCGCGCGCACGATTGCCGCGAAGGCGCCGCTTGCCGTGCATGCGGTGAAGGAGCAGTTGCGTGTGCTGCAGGATGCGCGGCCGCTGCCGGCGGATGCGTTCGAACGGGTCGCGGAGTTGCGCCGGCAAGCGTGCGAAGGCGCCGATTTCGACGAAGGGCTGCGTGCGTTTGCGGAGCGCCGCGCGCCGCAGTTTCGCGGCGTCTAGGCAGAGCGGTCGCGCGGCGACGGCTGCGCCGCGCTACATGCCGCCGAGCGCGTGTACGCCGACGAGCAGCAGCGCGCCGATCGCGATCAGCAGCAGCGCATGGAGGCGCGTGTACATCACGCACAGCGTCGACGCGACGGCGATCGCGCGCGCGGCCCAGCCGCCGTCGAGCGCCTGCAGCAGCACCCAGACCGACGCGAGGATCATGCCGGCCGCGACCGGGCGCAGGCCGGTTTCGAGTGCGACCTGCCAGCGCGCGCCCTGGTGCCGCCGCCACAGATGCGCGACGCCGTAGATCAGGAAGGCAGTCGGGCCGAACAGCGCGAGCGTCGCGATCACCGCGCCCCAGAAGCCGCCCACCTGCCAGCCGATCAGCGTCGCCAGCAGCGAGCCGGGCCCGGGCGCCATCCGCGCGATCGCGAAGTCGTTCACGAATTGCGTGGCGGTCATCCAGTGATGGACGTCGACGACCTGCCGCTGGATGTCGGCGATGATCGCCTGCCCGCCGCCGATCGTCGCGATCGACAGCGGCGCAAATACGCCGAACAGCGCGGCATAGCGTACGGACGCGGTCATCGTGCGTCGCTCCCGGCCGATGCCGCGGCCGTCCGGCGGTACTCCAGCGCGACGCTCGAGGCACCGCCGATCAGCACGGTCCACACGAGCGGCCAGTGCAGTATGGCGACCGACACGAACGTGAGCGCCATCACCGCGAACGGCAGCGCGCGACGCGGCAGCCGCCGCACGGCGGTGATCGCCATCGAGATCGACAGCCCGATCGCCGCGGCCGCCGCGCCGGCCAGCGCGACATGCGTGAGCGGAAAGCGCGTGAGGGTCGAGAACGCGACGCCGAACAGCACGATCAGCACGGCCGGCGGCGCGATGATGCCGGTGAAGCCGGCCACCGCGCCGCGCCATCCGGCGAGGCGGTAGCCGATCCAGATCGCGAGGTTCTTCACGTTGACGCCCGGCAACGCCTGCGACAGTGCGAGCCCGTTGAGGAACGCCTCTTCGTCGAGCCAGCGCCGTTCGTAGACGAAGTCGCGCATCATCCGCCCGCTCAGTCCGCCGCCGAAGCTGGTCAGGCCGATCTGCGTGAACGCGATGAACAGCGTGAGGACGCCCGGCGGCGGTGCGTCGGCGGCGGGCGGCGGCGGCGGGGGAATCGTGGCGGAGGGCGCGGGCATCGGGCGGGCAGCATGGGGCGATCGGGCGATCGCCCATGTTAGCAAGCGGCGCCTGTCAGCACGCTGACATCGGCCCGGCGCCGGCGCGACGACACGCGCAACCCACGTGCAACCGCTTCGACGCGCTACGCGCGTACGACCGTCACGCCCGCCGCCTCGATCGGCTCCGTCAGCGCGGCCTCGGTTTCGTTTTCGACGACGATCGTCTGCGCCAGCGTGATCTCGCCGATCACGAACTGCGACGCCGCGCGCAGTTTCGACTGCGACGCGAGCACGACCGTCTCGGCCGCGCGTTCGGCCAGCGCGCGCTTGATCGCCGCCTCCTCGAAATCGCCGGTGCTCAATCCCGCGACCGGATGGACGCCCGTGACGCCCATGAAGTACAGGTCAGCATGGATGCGTGCAATGCCTTCCATTGCCGCCGCGCCGACCGCGACGATCGAGTGCTTGTAGAGCCGCCCGCCGATCAGGATCACGTCGATCGACGGATGGGCGGCCAGCGCGACCGCGACGCTCGGGCTGTGCGTGACGATCGTCGCGCGCAGGTCGGCCGGCAACTGGCTGACGAGCAGCGCGGAGGTCGTGCCGCCGTCGACGATCGCCACTTGCCCGGGCGCGATCATCTCCGCGGCCCGCCGCGCGATGCGGCGCTTTTCCGCCGTCTCGAGCGTCTCGCGCTGCGCGAACGGCGCGACGGCCGGCGACGCCGGCAGCGCGCCGCCATGCACGCGCTGCAGCAGGCCTTCGGCCGCGAGTTCGCGCAGGTCGCGGCGCACCGTGTCCTCGGACACGCCGAATTGCACGCTCAGCTCGACGGCCAGCACCTGGCCGTCGCGCGCGAGCGCATCGAGGATCGCCTTCTTGCGTTGGGTCGTCAGCATCGTGTTTGCACGAAATATCTTGAAATTGCACGAAACTGCACGTT
This sequence comes from Burkholderia sp. BCC1972, assembly GCF_905339605.1. Lineage (NCBI taxonomy): Bacteria > Pseudomonadati > Pseudomonadota > Betaproteobacteria > Burkholderiales > Burkholderiaceae > Burkholderia > Burkholderia sp. BCC1972. The sequence goes on from NZ_CAJPGH010000005.1 coordinate 324,565, forward strand.
ACCATGGGCACCGTCTTTTGTCGAACGGGAGGCTGCAATGGCTGCAACGCGTGACCGGGTCCGCATCGTCGATACGACGGTGCTGTCCGACGACTGGTATGTGCTGAAGAAGGTGACCTTCGATTTCCGGCGCCGCGACGGAACGTGGCAGCGCCTGAACCGCGAGACTTACGATCGCGGCAACGGCGCGACGATCCTGCTGCGCCATGCCGTTACGGGCGACGTGCTGCTGACGCGGCAGTTCCGGATGCCGGCGTTCGTCAGCGGCCACGACGGCATGCTGCTCGAAGCGGCGGCCGGCCTGCTCGACGACGAGACACCCGAAGCGCGCATCCGCGCCGAAGCCGAGGAGGAGACCGGCTACCGCGTGCGCGGCGTGCGCAAGGTGTTCGAGGCGTTCATGAGCCCGGGCTCCGTGACGGAGAAACTGCATTTCTTCGTCGGCGAATACGATGCGTCGCTGCGGACCGGCGACGGCGGCGGCGTCGCGGAAGAGGGCGAGGATCTCGAAGTCGTCGAGATGCCGCTGCAGGCTGCGCTGGACGCGGTCGAGCGCGGCGAGATCGTCGACGCGAAGACGATCATGCTGCTGCAGTACGTCGCGCTGCGGGAAACCGCCGGCGCGCGCGCCGCATGACGCCGCGGCTCGTGCTGGTCGCCGGCCCCTATCGCAGCGGCACCGACGGCGACCCCGCGCGCATCGCCGCGAACCTGCACCGGCTGGAAGCCGCGGCGCTCGCCGTGTACCGGCGCGGGCACGTGCCGATGATCGGCGAGTGGGTGTCGCTGCCGCTTGCGGCCGCGGCCGGGTCGACGCAGGTCGGCGACGCGATCGGCGAGACGTTCCTGTATCCGGCCGCGCACCGGTTGCTGCGACGTTGCGATGCGGTGCTGCGGATCGACGGTGCGTCGCGCGGGGCGGACATGGACGTCGGCCTTGCGCGGCAACTCGGCAAACCGGTCTATTTCGCGGTCGACGAGATCCCGTTCGCACAGGACGATTCGGACAGCTGACCGGGAAGAACGGCGCCGGGCCGACGAACCACCGACGGCATCGCCGCCTCGGTCGATGTCCGCGTGGCCGACGGCCGGGCGAGCGTGGCGTCGCGCCGCTGCATCGCGCATGCGGCGCGGCGTCCGAACGGGCGTATGATCGCGACGCCACTCGTGCAACGTTCGACACCACCGCCTTCCCATCATGCCGTTCTCCGATCCCGCCGACTCTACCGACTCCGCCGCCGCGCAACTGCCCGCCGATCTCGTCGCGGCCGCCGTCGCCGCGCTCGAGCGTGCCGACGCGTTGCTCGTGACGGCCGGCGCGGGTATCGGCGTCGATTCCGGGCTGCCTGATTTTCGCGGTACGGACGGCTTCTGGCGCGCGTATCCGGCGCTGCGCCACGAGCGTTTCGAATTCCACGAGATCGCGTCGCCGCATGCGTTCCGTGCGCGTGCGCCGCTCGCGTGGGGGTTCTACGGACATCGTCTCGCGCTTTACCGTGCGACGGTGCCGCACGCGGGTTTCGCGATCCTGCGCCGCTGGATCGGCGCGATGCCGAACGGCGGCTTCGTGCTGACGAGCAACGTCGACGGCCAGTTCCAGAAAGCCGGCTTCGATCCGGCACGGATCGTCGAGATCCACGGGTCGATTCATGCGATGCAGTGCCTGCGGCCGTGTACGGACGATACATGGGACGCGGCGCCGTTCGTGCCGGATGTCGACGAAGCCGCGTGCCGCCTCGTTGGCGACCTGCCGCGCTGTCCGCACTGCGGCGGGCTCGCACGGCCGAACATCCTGATGTTCGGCGACACCGGCTGGCTCGGGGAGCGCTACGACGCGCAGGAGCGCGCGCTGGAAGACTGGATCGCGCAGGCCGGGCGCGTCGTCGTGGTCGAGATCGGTGCGGGCACCGCGATTCCGACCGTGCGCCAGCTGAGCGAACGGCTCGGTGCGGACGTGATCCGCATCAACGCGCGCGAAGCGCATGCGCGCCGTTCGGACGTGATCGGGCTGAAGGGCAGTGCGCTCGCGACCCTGACCGCGCTCGATCGCGCGTGGCGCGGCGGCTGAGCCCCGTGCCACGGGCCGACCGGCGCCGACCGCGCGGTTACGGCCGGGCGACGAGCGCCTGCACGAGGGCCGGCGCGACGGGCGAACCGAGCCCCGTCGCGTAGTCGTAGCCGCCCGCTGCATTGCAGACGCTGCCGCAATTGCCGTTGGACCCGGTCGTCACGTCGTGAAAGTCGCTGCCGTACGCGTTTTTGCCGACCGTATAAAGCGCGTCGTACGTGCCGCTCAACGACTTCTTGCCGGCCGCCGTGCGCAGCGAATTCGCGATCGCGACGAGCGCCGACCATTGCGGCGCGCCCGCGCTCGTGCCGCCGACCTGGAACCAGCCTGCTTGCCCCTGATAGGTGACCGAGTCGTACACCGCGAAACCGCTGGACGGATTCGCGTCGTAGCTGACGTCGGGCACGCCGCGCTTGCCGGCCACCGGGATGGGCCATGCGGCCTGTCCGGCCGGCTCGGCCTCGGTCGTGCTCACGCCGCCGCCGCTGCCGCTCCACGCTGCTTCGCCGACGTAGTTGCCGGCCGTATCGGACGACAGCGTCGTGCCGCCGACCGATACCACGTAGGGCGACGCGGCCGGGTATTCGGTCCCGGTGCCGCTGTCGCCGGACGACGCGACGAACGTGACGCCCGCGACGTTGAAGTGGCTGTCGAAGCCGGTCTCGGTGCCGAATTCGTTGCCGCCGAAACTCATCGACACGACCGACGCGCCGCGCTTGACTGCAACGTCGACCGCGGCCAGCAGGTCGTTGAAGCCGGCCGACGCGGCCTCGACGAGCACGATCTTCGCCTTCGGCGCGATCGCGTGCACCCATTCGACGTCGAGCGACATCTCGAGCGACCATCCCGCATCGGTCTTGGGCCGTGCGCCGCGTGCGTACACCTTGGTGAAACAGCCGTTCGACGACGTGCAGGGCGGCAGCGAGAACGCGTTGCTGAACACGCCGAGGTCGGACTCGATCTTCGGGTCGTCGTACGCGTCGACGATCGCGACGATCATCCCGTCGCCCTGGTTGGCGATCGAATCGAACCCGTACGCGTGCCGCGTGAGCGCGGGCGTGAGGCCGGCGATCGTGGCCGTGCTCGCGCGCGGCTTCGTGTGGAACGGCGGGCGGGCGAATCCTTTCGGCGCGCGGTTGCCTTCGACGTAGGAGGGCGGCCCATTGCCGTCGGCGAGCGCGACACTCGATGCGAGCAGCGACGCGCACAGCGCCGGAATCAACATGGATGACAGGCGGATATTGTTCATTTTTCGAGTCTCCATGCCGATGGAGTGGAGTGGCGAAACAATTCTACGAAATCGACGGCGTCAATTGAATCGAATATCGGCTGGATGCGGGAATTCCTGATAAGGGCGAGCACGCGGAATCCTTGTGGATACGGGGTTTTCAGGGTTAACCTGCGGCCGTATCCAATCGCCTGTTTCGCATTTAAAAATCTGATAAATAATCGGTCGATTCAAAAACGAATTTGTAATGTCAGATGTAATTGCCTGGAAATATCGATCGAGTCCCGCTCGCGAAGACAACGGGAAACGTCGTGCAGTCACGACACGATCGGGCGCCTGCCGGCCCGTCCCGCCGGCATTGCCGCCGTCGCGCGATTCCGCATACAGTTCGGCGTAGGCCGTGCCCGTCGCGCGGCGTCGTCAGTGAGGAGTGCCCTTGTTCCATTCGATCGTCGCGATCTTCGTCGGCGCCGGGCTCGGCGCATTGCTGCGCTGGTTCCTGAGCCTCGCGCTCAACGAATTCTTTCCGGCCGTGCCGCTCGGCACGCTCGCGTCGAACCTGATCGGCGGCTACGTGATCGGCATTGCCGCCGTCGTGTTCACGGCGCGCGTCGGGTTGCCGCCCGAGTGGCGGCTGTTCGTGATCACGGGCTTCCTCGGCGGCCTCACGACGTTCTCGACCTATTCGGTCGAAGTGATGACGCATGCGCTCGAGGGTGAATTCGGATGGGCGCTGGCGGTGGCTGCCCTACACTTGACTGGATCGTTCGCGCTCACGGCGCTCGGCATGTGGACCGCGCGTGCGTGGCTCGCGGCGGCCTGAGCGTGCCGCCATCGGAGGCTGCGATGGACAGGGTCTTCTTGCGTTTCTACGTGCACGAGCAACACCGGCTGCACTGGAAGCCGCTGTGGGAATGGCTGCTGGAGGAGGCGAACCGGATGGGCGTCGCGGGCGGCTCCGCGTTTCGCGCGATGGCCGGTTTCGGCCAGCACCGCGTGCTGCATGAGGACCGCTTCTTCGAACTGCAGGGATCGCTCGCGATCGAAGTCGAATTCATCGTCACCGAGGACGAAGCGCAGCGGCTGCTCGAGCGGTTGTCACATGAGAAGGTGCGCGCGTGCTACGCGATGATGCCGGCGCGCTTCGGCGTGATCGACACGCTCGGCGCACCGCCGGCGCAGGGGCCGGCGGCGTAGGGTGATGCGCTGGATCAGATGCCGAACATCGTCAGCGAGACGGCCGCGCGCGTGACGATCATCAGCAGCACCTGCACGATCACGAACAGCAGGATCGGCGACAGGTCGATGCCGCCGAGGTTCGGGATGACGCGGCGCAGCGGGTTCAGGAACGGTGCGGTGAGCTGGTAGAGGATCGGCATCGCCGGCGAGCGCGGGTTGAGCCACGACAGCAGCGCCATCAGGATCGTCATCCAGATCACGAGGTTGAGCGCCCACTTCACGACGGTCAGCAGCGCGACCACGACGAGCGTCGCGATCACCGCGGCAGGATCGAAGCCGGCCATCACGACCATCAACACGACGTAGACAAGCGCGGTGAGCAGCGCGGCGACGACGCTGGCCCAGTCGATGCCGCGCACGCCCGCGATCACGCGGCGCAGCGGCAGCACGAGCCAGTTGGTTGCCTGCAGCACGGCCTGCGTGACGGGGTTGTAAGGCGGCACGCGAACGGCCTGCATCCAGACGCGCAGGATCAGCGCGGCGCCGAACAGCGTGAAGACGGTATTGAGCAGAAAACGGGCGATCTCGCCGAACATCGTTGGCATCCTTTTTATACAGTCCAGTAGCGTGCGGCCGCCAACGCCGGTTGGCGGCGCATCGGCCGACACATTATCACGCCTCGTCCCGCGACGGGGAGGGGTGCGCGGCCGTGCGCGCGAGCGACGTTTCGACGGCTTCGGCCAGCGCCGGCAGCGACGCCGGCGGTGCGGCGCGCTTCGCCGCGAGCGCGACCGCGCGGCGCGTCAGCAGCGCATACAGCGCCGCGTGATCGCCGCCGCGCGCCTCGAGCAGCGCGAGCTGGCGTTCGACGATACCCGTATCGCCGCGCGATACCGGGCCGGCCAGCGCGTTCGCGAGCCCCTTGTCGCGCGCGGTCTCGATCGTGCCGGCGAGCATCGGCAGCAGCGCGCGCAGCGCGGCGTCCTCGTCGAAGCCGAGGCCGCGCCACAGTTCGACCGCTTCCGACAGCCCGCACAGCGCGAAGCTCGCCGCGTAGTGCGCGGCTGCGTGGTAAAGCATCCGGCCGCCGGCCGGAATCGACAGCGGATGGCAGCCGAGTGCGGCAGCAAGTCGCAGCAGCGTCGCGTGCAGCGCACCGTCTGCTTCGATCGTGACCGAGCAGCCGTCGATGCGCGCGAGGTCGGCATCGGTGCCGCCGAACAGGTAGAGCGGATGGAAGCCGCCGGTGGCCACGCCTTGCTGCTTCGCCGGATCGAGCAGCGCAACCGCCGACGCGCCGCTGCAGTGGACGACCGCCTGGCTGGCGGCGCGCGACGCGTCGAAGCGGAGCGCCGCGGCGGTCGGGGCGAGATGGTCGTCGGGCACCGTCACGAAGATCAGGTCGGCGGCATCGGCAACCTGCTGCGGCGTGTCGACTGCGCGGCACCCGTCGATGCGCGCGGCGAGGCCGGCAGCCGACGCGGCCGTGCGGCTCGCGATCGCGACGACGGGGAAACCGGCCTGCGCGAAGCGCTGCGCGACGCAGCGGGCGAGGCGGCCGGCACCGATGAAGCCGAGGCGGGGTGTGTCGGGAAGGGGCATGGCAGCGGGCGTAAGCAAAACGAAGCAATCGCCAGTATCGCAGGAATGTCGGTGGTGTCGCGCAACGGCGGTTGTCGCGCCGCCGCAGGTATTCATTACCGACGTGCGACCCGATTCCCATCCGCGTACCGGTGCCCGGCCGGTGCCCTGCGCCGCGGGCGATTCATGATCGTGGAATCCGACCCCGAAACATGTCGCGTGCCCGTCCCGCTTGAAATGTCGGGATCTTGTCTCAAATTTGTAATCGTTCATTACGTGCGCGTCCCCGCTGCGCGCGCCGTATCCGGTAAGACTGACCGGCCAATGTGTTGCGACCCCGGTCGCCGGACGGAATCGCGCGATCTGCAAGGGGCACCGCCGGCTCCGGACGCCACGCCACAACGCGCCTCCAGCGTCGTGCAATTGCAATTTGCAACAAATGCACAACACGCGAGGGGCGGGTTTTCGCTACATTGCATCCATGCGACGTGCATGCCCGCCGTTGCCGACAGGAGCGCACAAAATCTCGCTCCAGCAGGAGAATCGAAGTGAAAAAGCTCATTCCGTTCATCGCCGCCGCCGCGCTGGGTCTGGGTGCCGCAAGCGCCGCGCAAGCCCACGTGTCGATCGGGGTCGGCATCGGTATCCCGGTCGCACCGGCGTACCCCGTCTATGCACCGCCGCCGCCCGTGTACTACGCACCGCCGCCTCCGCCCGTCTACTACGCACCGGCGCCGGCCTACTATGCACCACCGCCCGCCGTGGTCGTCGGCGGCTATGGCGGTGGTTACTACGGTCGCCCGTACTGGCACCATGGTTATGGCGGCTGGGGTCATCACGGCTACTGGCGTCGCTGATTCGTCCCGCGCGGCCTGACCGCGCGTGGCAAAACGGCGCATCGTCCCGCGAGGGGCGCTGCGCCGTTTTTCTTTGGGGCCGCCGCTCGATGCGCGGCCTGTTCAAACCCGGTTTCGCTTACACCGCGTGCACGATCAGGTCGCGGTAGCCGCCGACGATCACGCTGTACGAGAAATACGCGAACAGCAGCGCCGACGCGACATGGCACGCGCGCATCAACCCGGCGCCCGCGCGCTTGCGGCCCTGGCTCGCGAGCGTGCACATGAAGAGCGTCCAGGCGAGGCCGCCGAGGAAGAAGCCCGACAGGAACACCGACGCGGTGGCCGGCGTCGTCGCGCCGGCCTTCGCGATCAGTGCGCCGCCGACGGCCGCGAACCACAGGATCGCGCTCGGCGACGACATCGCGAGCAGCATCCCGCGCACGAAGCTGCGCCGGGCGCTCGCCCGCGGCTGCGGCGCGTCGTCCGCATCGTCGTTGGTCGCGCCGGCCGGCGTCAGCGCTTCGCGCGCCATCTTCCACGTGAGAAACAGCAGCACCGCGCCGCCGCCGATCCACACGATCCAGCGCACGGGCTCGAACTGCAGCAGCACGGCCATTCCCGCGAGCGCGAGCGCCGCGTAGACGAGATCGCCGACGCACGAGCCGACGCCGAGCCAGAAGCCCGGCCGGAAGCCGTGCGACAGCGTCAGCGACAGCATCGCGACGTTCACGAGGCCGATGTCGAGACAGAGCGACAGCGACAGGAAGAAACCGTCGGACAGCATGGAGGCGGGCGGAAAGCTCATCTTGGTTGTGTTCTGGTGGCGAGTGCGTTGCGCGGGCCGGCGCGCGCCGGCCGCATGACGTCAGAGGCCGATCTCCTGCCAGAGCCGGTCGACGCGCGCCTTCACGGCCGCGTCCATCTCGATCGGGCGGCCCCATTCGCGATTCGTCTCGCCGGGCCACTTGTTGGTCGCGTCGAGCCCCATCTTCGAGCCGAGACCGGCCACCGGCGACGCGAAGTCGAGATAGTCGATCGGCGTGCTGTCGACCATCACCGTGTCGCGCACGGGGTCGACGCGCGTCGTGATCGCCCAGATCACTTCCTTCCAGTCGCGGATGTTCACGTCCTCGTCGACGACCACGATGAACTTCGTATACATGAACTGCCGCAGGAAGCTCCACACGCCGAACATCACGCGCTTCGCGTGGCCCGCGTAGCTCTTCTTCATCTGGACGATCGCCATCCGGTAGCTGCAGCCTTCGGGCGGCAGGTAGAAGTCGGTGATCTCGGTGAACTGCTTCTGCAGCAGCGGCACGAACACCTCGTTGAGCGCGACGCCGAGCACGGCGGGCTCGTCGGGTGGCTTGCCCGTGTAGGTCGAATGATAGATCGCGTCGCGGCGCATCGTAATGCGCTCGACGGTGAACACCGGGAACCACTCCTGCTCGTTGTAATAGCCGGTGTGGTCGCCGTACGGACCTTCGAGCGCGTGCTCGTAGGCGGCCGACGCGTTGCCGGACGGGCGCGGCGGTGCGCCGGCCGGCGCTGGGGCAGGGGCGCCTTCCTGCGGATGGATGAAGCCTTCGAGCACGATCTCCGCGCGCGCGGGCACCTGCAGCGTGTCGACGCCGGGCGTCAGGCACTTCGCGAGCTCCGTGCGGCTGCCGCGCAGCAGGCCGGCGAACTGATACTCGGACAGCGAATCGGGCACGGGCGTGACCGCGCCGAGCGTGGTGGCCGGATCGGCGCCGAGCACGACCGCGACCGGATACGGCTTGCCGGGGTTCTGCAGCGCGAACTCGCGGAAGTCGAGCGCGCCGCCGCGATGCGCGAGCCAGCGCATGATCAGCTTGTTGCGGCCGATCAGCTGCTGGCGGTAGATGCCGAGATTCTGGCGCGACTTGTTCGGCCCGCGCGTGACCGTCAGGCCCCACGTGACGAGCGGCCCCGCATCGCCGGGCCAGCAGGTCTGGATCGGCAGCTTGTTCAGGTCGACGTCGTTGCCTTCCCAGACGATCTCCTGGCACGGCGGCGACGACACCGATTTCGGCGCCATGTCCCACACGGCCTTTGCAAGCGACAGCAGCTTGCCGGCGTCCTTCAGGCTTTTCGGCGGATCGGGTTCCTTCAGCGCGGACAGCAGGCGCCCGAGATCGCGCAGCGAATCGAGCGCGGCATCGTCGCCCGCATCGACGCCCATGCCGAGCGCGACGCGGCGCGGCGTGCCGAACAGGTTGCCGAGCACCGGAAACGCATGGCCGGGCGGCGCGTTGAACAGCAGCGCCGGGCCGCCGGCGCGCAGCACGCGGTCGCACAGCTCGGTCATTTCGAGCACGGGCGACACGGGTTGCGTGACGCGTCGCAGTTCGCCGAGCGCCTCGAGGCGCTGGATGAAATCGCGTAAGTCTTTGTATTTCATGAAGAAGGTCCGGGCCACCCGCATGGCGGGCAGCGATGGGCGGGCGCAGCTGCCGGCTGCGACCCCGAATCGACCGACGATTTTACCCGCGGCGCCGTCCGGCCGCCCGGCGGCGAAAAAAGTCGATCGCGCGCAAACCCCCTACGGCACGGGATTTGCGTTCTGAAGAGCGATCGTAAATTACTTTTTGTTATAGATTTGAGTTTTTATAGTGTTGACGATCTATAAAACCCTGCTAGAATCCGCTCACATTGGCTGCAGGGTAAAAGGCTTCGAGCCGCCAATCACCGATCTTTGACGCAGCGCGTCACCGTCCGCCGAATCCTGCACGGCGTATCCGACGGCTTGAGTTGTAGTCCCAGCCAGCGCTACCAGACGCTGGTTTTTTGCGTGGGTGCCACCGCGTATGCCCGCCTCGCCCATTGTGCGAAGGTGCCGGCCCTCTTACACCGTGGCCTCGAACGGTACTTATACCGTTTCCCCGATGCTTGCACGTCCCAACCAAGGCGTGCGGCGTCGTGATTCCGCGGCGCGTTATCTGTCTCGCCATCGAGCTGAGCGAGCCGCACGAGTCATGTTCATGGGAGATGATCTGAATGAACGCTTGGTTATCGTGGCGTCCCAATGAGCAGCATGCGCAGATCGTGCGCAACATGCTGCGTCGCGGGACGCGTGTCAGTCACCATCTATTCAGCGTTGTCGGCTGTTTTGCTGTCGCGGTTGCGCTTGCACTGTGGCTGCTGCCAACCGTCCGCGGCACGCTTGCCGCGAAGCTGATGCCGGTCGTATCCGCGGCCGTGCAGGCCGGGCCAGCCCGTTTGCTGTCCGGTCATCCGCTGCCGAACTTCGCGCCTGCCGGCGCGCAGCCGCAGCAGGAAGAGGCGCCCGAAACGGACGCGCTCGCGGTCGGCCTCGATGTCGCACCGGAACCCGCCGCACAGGGCGCCCAGGCCGATGCGTCCGATCCGGTCCGCAACGGCCCGTCGCCGGTCGCACTGGCCAAGCTGATCCCGACCCAGCGGGTCGCGGCCGATGCGCGTGACGACCGTGCGCTCGCGTCGAACCGCGAACAGGCGCTCGTCGCGACCTACCTGTCGCGCCGTTACCGCGTCGCGCAGGCGCCGCTCGGCCAGCTCGTCAAGGCTGCGTTCCAGACCGGCCGTGACGTCGGCCTCGATCCGCTGCTGCTGCTGTCCGTGATGGCGATCGAGTCGGGCTTCAACCCGTACGCCGAAAGCGGCGTGGGCGCGAAGGGCCTGATGCAGGTCATGTCGAAGGTCCATTCCGACAAGTTCGAATACTTCGGCGGCACCGATACGGCGTTGCAGCCGCTCGCGAACCTGCAGGTCGGTGCGCTGGTGCTGAAGGACTGCATTGCACGCGGCGGCTCGCTCGCGAACGGCCTGCGCCTGTACAACGGCTCGACGAACCCCGACGACAACGGCTATGGCTCGAAGGTAATGGCCGAGCGTGGTCGCCTGCGCGACGTCGCGCGCGGCCGCAGCGTGCCGGTCAACGCACCGCAGGCACCGGCGCAGCCGGCCAAGCCGATCGTCACGGCTGCCGTGACGGCAGCGGCAGGCGGCGCGAAGCGCGTGCATGCGACGCTCGACAGCGCGACGTCGGCGAAGGCGGCCGCGCCGAAGGAAGCGTCGCCGCAGGATGACGCGAGTGTCGACACCGCGAAGCAGTCGCACGGCGATCACTCGGAGCTCGGCGCGTAACGTCACGCGTTCCGCCCGGTTTCGCCCGGCAGGCAGTGAAAAAGGCACCCGATCCGGGTGCCTTTTCTTTTTGCGGCGGGTGAATCGGCCGGTGCGCGGGCCGCAGCGTCAGTGCTGCCCGAACAGCGTCGCGAGCCGGTCGACGGCCTCCTCGAGCCGCGAGTAGGCCGTCGCATACGACAGGCGGATGTAGTCGTGCGGCGCATGGACGCCGAAGTCCATGCCGGGCACCAGCACGACGCCGGCGTCGTGCAGCATCGCCTGCGTGAGCGCGGCGCTGTCGCCGGCTGCCGGATGGGCGACGCCGCCGCACTGCGCATACACGTAGAACGCACCGTCCGGCATCACGGGCACCGCGAAGCCGAGCCGTTCGAGTGCCGGCACGATGAAGTCGCGGCGACGCTTGAATTCGAGGCGGCGCGCTTCGTAGAGGTCGAGCGTGGCCGGTTCGAAGCAGGCGAGTGCCGCGTGCTGCGCGAGCGCGGACGGGCAGATGAACAGGTTCTGCGACAGCTTCTCGAACGTGCCGACCAGCGCGGGCGGCACGACGAGCCAGCCGAGCCGCCAGCCCGTCATGCTGAAATACTTCGAGAAGCTGTTCACGGTGATCACGTCGTCGCCGAACGACAGCGCCGACACGGGCGCCGCGTCGTAGCTGAGCCCCTGGTAGATCTCGTCGACGATCGTGAAGCCGCCGCGGGCGCGCACGGCTTCGACGATCCGCTTCAGTTCATCCGGCTCGAGCGACGTGCCGGTAGGATTCGACGGCGACGCGAGCAGCACGCCACGCGTACGATCGCCCCAGCGCGTGCGGACGTCGTCCTCGGTGAGCTGGAAGCGCGCGTCCGGGCCGCTCGGCACGAGCACCGCGCGGCCTTCGGCCGCCGCGACGAAGTGCCGGTTGCATGGATACGACGGGTCGGGCATCAGCACTTCGTCGTCGCGGCCGACGAGCGCGAGGCACGCGAGCAGCAGCGCGGCCGACGCGCCGGCCGTCACGACGATCCGCTCCGGGCTGATCGTGAGGCCGTACGCGCGCGCATAGTGCGCGGCGATCGCCTCGCGCAGCGGCGCAATGCCGAGCGCGCTCGTGTACTGCGTGACGCCGCGGCGCAGCGCGGCCGCGGCGGCTTCGACGACGGGCTCCGGCGCGGTGAAATCCGGTTCGCCGATGCCCATGTGGATAACATCGCGCCCAAGGGACTCGAGCCGCTGTGCCTCCTTCATCAGTTCCATCACATGGAAGGGCTGGATCGCGTCGACGCGTGCGGCGAGCGTGACGAGCGAATCGGCGGTGGTATTCATCGGCGGGCAGGGCGGGGGAGAGGAAGAATGAAAAACGGGCGCTCGCGCGCCCGTGGACCGGCAAACGGTGTCAGCCGTTGCGGCGCGCCTGCGTTTCGGCGGGGCGCAGCTTCGCGGCGAGCTTGTCGAGCACGCCGTTCACGTACTTGTAGCCGTCGGAGCCGCCGAACGTCTTCGCGAGTTCGACAGCTTCGTTGATGATCACGCGGTACGGCGTTTCGACATGGTGCGTGAGCTCGAACGTCGCGATCAGCAGCACCGCGCGTTCGACCGGCGACAACTGGTCGATCGGACGGTCCAGCGACGGCGTCAGCGCTTCGACGAGCGTGGCATGCTCGCGGATCACGCCGTGCAGGATCGCGTCGAGCAGCTCCTTGTCAGCCTTGTCGTAACCGAGCGCGCCGCGCAGCTGCGCGTCGATCTCGCCCGGGGACGCGTTCGACAGCAGCCACTGGTAGAGGCCTTGCGTCGCCAGCTCGCGCGATTGTCGGCGGGCGCTCTTCTTCATGCGCGCTCCTCTTCGTCGTCTTCGTCTTCCTCTTCGTCCTCGTCGTCATCGCCGAGCTGGTCGAGGGCCATCGTCAGGTTGGCCATCTCGACGGCGACACGTGCGGCGTCACGACCCTTTTCGGTCATGCGCGCGACGGCCTGCTCGTCGTTTTCGGTCGTCAGGACCGCGTTCGCGATCGGCAGGTTGAAGTCGAGGCCGATGCGGGTGATGCCCGCGCCGCTCTCGTTCGACACGAGTTCGAAGTGGTAGGTCTCGCCGCGGATCACCGCGCCGAGCGCGATCAGCGCGTCGAACTGGCCGCTTTCCGCGAGCTTCTGCAGCGCGAGCGGGATTTCCAGCGCGCCGGGCACCGACACGAGCAGCACGTCTTCACCGGTGACGCCGAGGCGTTCCAGTTCTTCGACGCATGCGTCGGCGAGGCCGTTGCACACGGGCTCGTTGAAGCGCGATTGCACGATGCCGATACGCAGGCCGTCGCCTTCGAGATTCGGTTGGTATTGTCCGATTTCCATGATCTGGTCCGTGGTGTGGATGAACGGTTATGGGGCGAAAGCGCCGTGGCGGGTTACGCGTGGGACGCCGGGCAGGACTTGGCCTCGGCGCCGGGCATCGGAATGAAGCCCGTGACTTCGAGGCCGTAGCCGGACATGCTGCCCAGCTTGCGCGGATTCGACAGCACCTGCATCTTGCCGACGCCGACATCGCGCAGGATTTGCGCGCCGATGCCGAACGTCTTGAAATCGACCGGCCGGCGCTTGAGCGCCGCAGCCCTTTCTTCCTCGTCGAACGCCTTGAAGACGTCGATCAGGTGTTCCTTCGTGTCGCCGCAGTTGAGCAGCACGATCACGCCGAGGTCGCGTTCCGCGATCTCGCGCATCGCGGCGTCGAGCGTCCACGAGTGGGTCGACACGCCCGTCTCGAGCAGGTCGAGCACCGACAGCGGCTCGTGCACGCGCACCGGCGTATCGACGTCGGGCGACGGCGCGCCGCGCACCAGCGCGATGTGCGGCGAGCCGCTCGGCTGGTCGCGGTACAGCACCGCGCGGTACGTGCCGTGCGCGGTCTGCATCGTGCGCTCGGCGATCCGCTCGATGATCGATTCGGTGCGGCTGCGGTACTGGATCAGGTCGGCGATCGTGCCGATCTTCAGGTTGTGTTCCTTCGCGAATTCGATCAAGTCCGGCAGGCGCGCCATCGTGCCGTCGTCCTTGATGATCTCGCAGATCACCGCGGCCGGCGTGAGGCCCGCGAGCGCGGTGAAGTCGCAGCCGGCCTCGGTGTGGCCCGCGCGCACGAGCACGCCGCCCGGTTGCGCCATGATCGGGAACACGTGGCCCGGCTGCACGATGTGCTCGGGGCGCACGTCGTGCGCGACCGCCGTGGCGATCGTGTGCGCACGGTCGGCGGCCGAGATGCCGGTCGTCACGCCTTCGGCCGCTTCGATGCTGACCGTGAACGCGGTGCCGTACTGCGTGCCGTTGCGGTAGGTCATCAGCGGCAGGTGCAGCTGCTTGCAGCGTTCCTGCGTCAACGTCAGACACACCAGGCCGCGGCCGTACTTGGCCATGAAGTTGATCGCTTCCGGCGTGACGAATTCGGCGGCGATCACGAGGTCGCCCTCGTTTTCGCGGTCTTCTTCGTCGACCAGGATCACCATCCGGCCGGCTTTCAGCTCGGCGATGATGTCGAGCGTGGAGGCGAGCGTCATAAAGGGGCGAGAAAGAGGAAAGTGCGTATTTTACGCCAGCCGGACGGCGTTTCGGCTGGCATGGGCTGCGCGCGGCGGGCAAGCGCTCCGGAAAGCGTCGCGGGCGGCCTGCGCGGCAGGCCCGGCGGGCCGCCGCGCGTGGCCGGCACGCGGGTGCGGACGGGTGCGTGCCGGGTCGACCGCGGCCGAGCGTCAGGCGTGCTGGTCGCGCCCGCCGAGGTAGTCGAGCTTGCCGAGTTCGACGCCGCTGTGGCGCAGGATGTCGTACGCGGTCGTCACGTGGAAGAAGAAATTGGGCAGCACGAAGCCCAGCAGGTACGACTGGCCGGTGAACTCGATCGGGCCGACGCGCATCTTCAGCACGATCTGGCGCGCCTCGCTGCCGTCGATCTGCGCGGCGTCGAAGCCTTTCAGGTAGTCGATCGTCTTCTGGATGCGTGCGTGCAGCTCGTCGAAGGTCTGCTCGACGTCGGGAAAGCTCGGGATCTCGGCACCGGCGAGCCGCGCGGCGCAGCCCTTGGCCGTGTCGGTCGCGATGTAGACCTGGCGGACGAGCGGCAGCATGTCCGGGTAGAGGCGGGCACCGATGAACACCGACGGATCGATCTGCTTCTCGGCCGCATGCGCCTGCGCCTTGCCGAGGATGTGCTGCAGGTTGGTCAGGCCGCGGATCAGGACGGGCAGCGAAGCCTGGTACATCGAGATGGACATGGGAACGACTCCTGTGGGAAGAGGGGCGGCCGGTGCGCGGCGCGTCGTGCGTTGCGGCGTTGAAACCGCTGTCGATGCATCTTAGCGCGACGGCATGACCCGTGCGCGTCGTTGGCCATTCGGCCGGGAATCGTTAGACCAAACGGCCGAGGGCCGGGCGGGAGCGGTTTGGATCACGCCGGAATGGCGCCCTGACGAGCACCGGGCATCGCTCCGAAAGATTCATAGGATGAAAAACGGGATATGAAGCACGGGTGTGCCACGCCGGGCAGGATGAAAAAAAACGGCGACCGTCCGCACCCGGATACCGGGCCGCCAGCCGCCGCTTCGAGGGGCGCCGCTGCGATCAGTCCTGATGCGCGCCCTGCGACGACGACAGCATCCGCTCCACATACCGCGCAATCATGTCGACTTCGAGATTCACCTTGTCGCCGGCCTTCACATGGCGCAGCGTCGTGACCTCGACCGTATGCGGAATCAGGTTGATCGAGAATTCGCAGCCGTCCGCGCGATCGTCGATCGTGTTGACGGTCAGGCTCACGCCGTTGACCGTGATCGACCCCTTGCAGGCGAGATAGCGGCCGAGCTCGCGCGGCGCGACGATGCGCAGTTCGTGCGATTCGCCGACCGGCGCGAAGCGCGACACGGTGCCGAGGCCGTCGACGTGGCCCGACACGATGTGCCCGCCAAGACGGTCGTGCGCGCGCAACGCCTTCTCGAGATTCACTTCGCCGGGCTGCGCGAGGCAGACCGTGCGGTTCAGGCTTTCGCGCGACACGTCGACGTCGAACGCGGTGTCGGTCTTGTCGATCACCGTCATGCACGCGCCCTGGATCGCGATGCTGTCGCCGAGCGCGACATCGGCGAGATCGAGCCCGCCGGCCCGCACGGTCAGGCGCACGCCGGCATCGGCCGACGTGCCGAGCGGGCTGATCGATTCGATGCGGCCGACGGCCGCGACAATTCCGGTGAACATCGTGGCGACTCCGTTCAACGAGGGGTGTCGGGCGATGCGAAACGCGCGAGGATCCGCAGGTCGTCGCCGATCCGCTCGACTCCGTGGAACGCCAGTCGCGTGCGGGCCTCGAGATTCGCGGGCGCGGCGAGGTCGAACATGCCGGCCGCGTCGGCGCCCAGCAGGCTCGGCGCGAGATAGACGAGCAATTCGTCGACGCACTGCTCGCGCAGCAGCGAGCCGTTCAGCTTGTGGCCGGCCTCGACGTGCAATTCGTTGACGCCGCGCGCGCCGAGCGCCGCCAGCATCGCGGGCAGGTCGACCTTGCCGTGCGCATTCGCGAGCGGCACGATTTCCGCGCCGCGCGACTTCAGCACGTTCGCCCGCATTTCACCGCCGGCGTCGAGCCGGCCGCAGAAGATCAGCAGCGGGGCGCCCTCGAGCAGCCGCGCGTCGAGCGGCAGGTCGAGACGGCTGTCCACCAGGATGCGCTGCGGCTGGCGCGGCGTGTCGATGCCGCGCACGGTCAGCAGCGGATTGTCCTCGCGCACCGTGCCGATGCCGGTCAGGATCGCGCAGGCGCGCGCGCGCCACGCATGCCCGTCGAGGCGCGCGGCCTCGCCGGTGATCCACTGGCTTTCGCCCGACGGCAGCGCGGTGCGGCCGTCGAGCGATGCGGCGGCCTTCATCCGCACCCACGGGCGGCCGCGCGTCATCCGCGACACGAAACCGACGTTGAGCTCGCCGGCTTCATGCGCGAGCAGCCCGCAGCGCACGTCGATGCCCGCGTCGCGGAGCATGCCGAGGCCGCGCCCCGATACCTGCGGGTTCGGGTCTTCCATCGCGGCGACGACCTTCGCGACGCGCGCTTCGATCAGCGCATTCGCGCACGGCGGCGTGCGGCCGAAATGGCTGCACGGCTCGAGCGTCACGTAGACGGTCGAGCCGGCGACGTCATAGCCGCGCGAGCGTGCATCCTTCAGCGCCTGCACTTCCGCGTGATCCTGGCCGGCCGGCTGCGTGAAGCCTTCGCCGATCACGTCGCCGTCCTTGACGATCACGCAGCCGACGCGCGGATTCGGCGCCGTCGTATACATGCCGCGCGCCGCGAGCGCGAGCGCGCGCTGCATGTGGGCGAAATCGATATCCGAGAACATGCGCGCGGCCCCGGGTCAGGCAGCGAGTGCCGCGAAGGCGCGGCGCGCGGCCGCGAGCGTCGCGTCGATCACCGCGTCGTCGTGCGTGCTCGACACGAAACCGGCCTCGTAGGCCGACGGTGCGAAGTACACGCCTTCGTCGAGCATCAGGTGGAAGAAGCGGTTGAAGCGCTCGATGTCGCTCTTCGTGACTTCCGCGAAGCTGGTCGGCACACGCTCGGCGAAGTACAGGCCGAACATCGCGCCGATCGAGTCGGCCGCGAACGGCACGCCGGCCGCGCGCGCTTCCGCTGCGAGGCCGTCGGCGAGACGCTTGGTCTGCGCGGTGAGCGCGTCGTAGAAGCCCGGCGCCTGGATCAGCTGCAGCGTCTTCAGCCCTGCGGCGACCGCGATCGGGTTGCCCGACAGCGTGCCGGCCTGGTAGACGCCGCCGAGCGGTGCGAGGTGGGCCATGATGTCGCGGCGGCCACCGAACGCGGCGGCCGGCATCCCGCCGCCGATCACCTTGCCGAGGCAGGTGAGGTCGGCCGCGATCCCGTAGTACGCCTGCGCGCCGCCGAGCGCGACGCGGAACCCGCACATCACCTCGTCGAAGATCAGCACGGCGCCGTGCTTCGTGCACAGTGCGCGCAGCGCGTTCAGGAATTCGGGCGTGCCGCGCACGAGGTTCATGTTGCCCGCGACGGGCTCGACGATCACCGCGGCGATCTCGTCGCCGAACGCGCCGAAGGCTTCCTCGAGCGCGGCGACGTTGTTGTATTCGAGGACGGTCGTGTGCTTCGCGATGTCGGCGGGCACGCCGGCCGACGTCGGGTTGCCGAACGTCAGCAGGCCCGAGCCGGCCTTGACCAGCAGGCTGTCCGCGTGGCCGTGGTAGCAGCCCTCGAACTTGACGATGCGGCTGCGGCCCGTGAAGCCTCGCGCGAGACGCAGCGCGCTCATCGTGGCCTCGGTGCCGCTCGATACCATCCGCACCTGCTCGATCGACGGCACGAGCTTGCAGATTTCCTCGGCGATCTCGATCTCGGCTTCGGTCGGCGCGCCGAACGAGAAGCCGTCGGCGAGCACGTTCTGCACGGCCGACAGCACTTCCGGATGGACGTGGCCGACGATCATCGGGCCCCACGAGCCGATGTAGTCGATGTACTGCTTGCCGTCGGCATCCCAGAAATACGGGCCTTGCGCGCGTGCGACGAAGCGCGGCGTGCCGCCGACCGAACGGAAGGCGCGCACCGGCGAGTTGACGCCGCCGGGAATGGTCTTCTGGGCGCGTTCGAAGAGGATCTGATTGTTGGACATGAGCGAAACCTGCGAGAGAAGGGCGCGGGGGCCTGTGCACGGGCCGCGGCGCCTGGGCGGAACGATCGTCTGATTGTACCGGAGACGCGCGCGGCAGGCCCGCCGGCGCTTGTGCGACCGTTCGGCGCGTTGGGGAACGGCCAGGGCCGGAAACGAGGGCCGGATTCCGTCCGGCACCGGGCACCCGGCCCGGCTAGCGCGGCGGCTTGCGCTTGCCGGTCAGTTCGGCCCAGCGTTTCTCCAGCGGGCCCTCGACCATCGGCTTGATCGACGTGCCGGACGTCTGGGCGTCCCAGGTCTGCACCGAATACGGATGGACGCGCAGCGCGTCGCGCGCGATCACGACGTCCTGGTGCGCGTCGACCAGCCAGTCGTAGACGAAGTCGATGCACAGCCGGTAGCCGCGCTTCGTCGACGGATCAGGCACCTCGTACGGCGCGCGCGTCACGTAGCCGGAGCCGAACACGCCCTTGGGCTCCTTCGCGACGCGGTGCAGGAACACGCGGTCGCCCGGCAGGATGCTGCGCGCGAAGCCGCAGCCCCACACGTCATGCACGGCCTCGCCGGCCTTCACGCGCGCGGCGACGTCGGGCAGCTCGGGCCACGGCCATTTCTTGGGGCTCCAGATCAGCAGGAAAGCGGTCATCGGTTCGGTCGTGCGTTCAAATGATCAGACGAGAGCGGCAAGCTTAATCGAATCCGCGTGCGATTCCGCGCGCGGGAAGGCTTGCCGGCCCGCCATCGTACGCGGCCGGCGTCACGTAAAAAAGTTGCGCGTACAATCATGGGCCTGAGCGCGCCATCCGTGGCGCGGCCTCCCGTCTTCACCGCCACGCGCGCCCCGATGCGCGCGGGCTCCATTCCGGATACCCATGTCTCACGTCGTCCGGCGCCGGCCCGATGCCCGGCTGATCCTGTTGCTCGGCGCGCTCGCGGCCTGCGGGCCGATCGCCACCGACATGTACCTGCCGAGCCTGCCGTCGATCGCCGCCGGCTTCTCCGTCAGCCCCGGCGCCGCGCAGCGCACGCTCACGAGCTTCATGGCCGGCTTCTCGATCGGCATGCTGCTGTACGGCCCGCTGTCCGACACGTGGGGCCGCCGTCCCGTGCTGCTCGGCGGCATCGCGCTGTTCACGCTCGCGAGCATCGGCTGCTTCGTGTCGGGCTCGATCGACATGCTGATCGTCGTGCGCTTCCTGCAGGCGCTCGGCGCCGGCGCCGCGTCAGTGCTCGCGCGAGCGATCGCGCGCGACGCGCACGAGCCGAGCGACGCGGCGAAGGTGCTGTCGATGGTCGCGATCGTCACCGCGGTCGGGCCGCTGCTCGCGCCGCTGATCGGCGGCCAGATCCTGCGTTTTTCCGGCTGGCGCGGCGTGTTCGTCGTGCTGGCCGTGTTCGGCGCGACATGCGCGGCGACTGCCTACCTGCGCGTGCCCGAAACCTGGCCGAAGGAGCGGCGCAAGAGCACGGCCGTGCTCGCGTCGTTCGCGTCGTACGGGCGCATCCTGTCGGACCCCGTCGCGTGGGGGCACATGCTGTGCGGCGGGATGGCGTTCGCGGCCATGTTCTCGTACATCACCGCTACGCCGTTCGTATACATCGAGTATTTCCACGTGTCGCCGCAGCACTACGGGCTGCTGTTCGGCCTGAACGTCGTCGGGATCATGATCGGCAACTTCGCGAACACGCGCCTCGTCGGCCGCATCGGCTCGCTGCGCATCATCGCGGCCGCGTCGCTCGTGAGCGCCATCGCGTCGCTCGCGGTCGCGTTCGTCGCGCTGACGGGGTGGGGCGGGCTGTGGTCGATCGTCGTGTGCCTGTTCTTCGTCGTCGGTGTGGTCGGGATCCTGTCCGCGAACTGCACGACCGACCTCATGCACCGCTATCCGCACAACGCGGGAGCGTCGGCTGCCGTGTTCGGCGCGATGCAGCTCGCGCTCGGCGCGCTGGCGAGCGTCGCGATCGGCGCACTCGCGGACGGTACGCCGTTCGCGATGGGCGTGACGATCGGCGTGTCGGGCGTGCTGTGTTTCGCCGGGCGCTGCCTCGTGCTGCGCTGGCATGGCCGGCCGGTGAAAGCGGGGGCTTGAGCGGCGCGGCGGAACTGGCGGAGGTGGCGGCCGATAGGGTGGGCGTGAATGTCGACGGTATTCGCCCAAGCGATGACACAAGCCAGCACAGCGTCGATGTAACTCCGCCAGCCGGCAATGCGAATCACGTATTGATTTCCATGTCTGCGTCACTTGGAGCGGTCCGGCGAGCGACTGTCGAGTCGATAGCTGCGCTTCGGGTTGGTCACGAACCGTTTGACTGGGCATCGAGTTCCTGACTATGGTACAGATCAAGGCATTTCAAAAAATCAAACCTGACGCCTTTGATTTCGGATTCGACGATCGGACTGTGATAGTCGCGAGCAAGAAAATGCTTGACCAGCGATTTGCCCGCGTCGGGGTTCCGTTCCAGATCGAAGTCGGTCCAATCCATTAGTGCACTGGCGCTGCTTCCGGCGTCCATCGCAGCGGATGGTTCATTCCGATAAGCGGTCGCGATGCATTCGGCGAGCACCATGTCCTTGTAGTTCTGCGCGTAGGTTCGAGCGCCGGCTTGCGGCGACGATGTTGTATCCGTGGCATGACTCGATTGTGCCGCTAACGTCAGTACCCAAAACATCACATACCGGAGCAGCAGATTTTGTCTCATGGCAGGCTCCAGAAGTGCGCACAGATCCAACACATCGCCTAAAAAATGAACCGGTCTATCTGGCGAGGTGCAATCAGCGCGGCAGACTTTCCAAGCGCTGATTGTTCCACTCTCCATCCAAAATAGCCTGATAGAGCATGCCTAGAGTCAGTGGCACTTTGTCATATTTTTCTCGGCGTTTTCTGGAGAAAGCCATTCGCGCCACTTCAATCAAGCTAAAGCCCTCTCCTGAGAAGTAGCGATTGAATTCAAAATCTCCAACTTGCACCGGAAATTTATCGAAGAAGCTCTCCATAAACTCGACCGCATCGTCTCCAGTGATATCCAAATCACCCTCGACGACATGACCCTTTGTGAGAATTTTCTTGTGACTGACACCGGCCTCCCTTCTCACAAAATCCTCGAACTCGTTCCATGTAAACTGGCTCATCAGAACACCTGGTCCTCGGGCTTAACAAGCGCGTTATAGCGCGACACGGAACGAATGCTGATCATCGTGACATCGTTGGCAGCAATGACCCAGCCAACGACAGGAACCGCGCGCCCAACGAAAACCCCAATATTTCTTACCAGAATGAACCTCAAGCGCTTAACGCTGGCGTTGGTCAGAGTCGGGAGGATCTTCTTCTTCAAATCGTAGTCCAGATACTTGCGACTCAATATCGACGCAACAGAAGTACCCGGCGTGGCACCAAAGGGCTTCGCTCGTGTTGGCATCCAATATTGACCGGCCACAATGGCAACCACTGCTGCTACATCGCCAACACCAAGCTCCTTGCATGTCTCATCGATAAAGACAAGGAAAAACAGTTCCATCGGCGTGAGATCTCGATGCGCACCAAAGTCATAGGTATTGTTCATTATAGTATTCCTCTCTCAGGCCATCGACGAGGCTGAAACCTCGAAGAAAACGATTCCCTGCCTATCGTCCAGGGTGCTGCCTCCCAGCGAAGGCGGGAATTTGATCACTTCTGCTTTGTCCCATCGCTGGATATTGGTGGCCACGTCGCCGCCAACCGTTCGCGCAACTTTCTCCGCGGAATTTATCGGCGCGTAAATGCGCATTGCTGCTGCCCGTGCGGCTGAAAAACGTGGTCTAGGCATATCCTTCTCCGCAAACTGGATGAACGTAATGCTGTCGATGCCAATCGGGGTTCCGTGAGAAACGCGTCATTTCTCGCGTCGGAGCGGAATGGCGGCATCACGCGGAGTGAAGGAAGTTACCGAGCCTGGGCAACTGCTGACAATTGGACTTGTTCGAAAATGGGAGCGTGTACGAAGGTATGACGTCACGCGCAGCCATCGGCGGAAGGCATCTTCGATGCCTGCCGGGCCGCTGTCGTGCGGAGCGGTGCCGCTCATGCAAAACACCCCGAACGCCGGGCTTGAATCCAGCGTTCGGGGTGTCGTGAATCGACAGTGTTTCGCCGACGCGTCAGTCCCGCGCGACGTCCTTCGCCGCCGGCGAAGCGCCGTGGCTCAGCCAATCGAGCACGTCGGCCGTTTCGTCGTCGCTCGCGCGCGCCTTCGCCTGCGCGACGGCTTCGGGCAGTTCGCCGTTCGTCGACGCGCGACGGATCGCGACGCCGACCGCGAGGATGTCGATCATCAGCAGGTGCAGGACCCGCGAGATCATCGACAACTGCGACTCGCGCATCTCGATGTGGTCGGTCTCGAGCGCGACGGTCGCGCGCTTCGCGAGCGGCGTGTTGCTCGACGTGATCGCGATCACCTTCGCGCCGGCCTGCATCGCGACGTCGAGCACGCGCAGCAGCTCGGGCGCGCGCCCCGACTTCGACACCGCGACGATCACGTCGCCCTTGCCGAGCAGCGCGGCCGACGCGGCCTGCATGTACAGGTCGCCGTACGCGATCGTCGGGATCCCGAAGCGGAAGAACTTGTAGTGCGCGTCCTGCGCGACGATGTTCGAGTTGCCGAGCCCGTAGAACTCGATGCGCCGCGCGCCGTTCAGGATCTCGATCGCGTTCTCGACGTGCTCGAAATTCAGGTGCTCGCGCAACTGCAGGATCGCGGACACCGTGTTGTCGAGCACCTTCGCGCCGAAGTCGGTGGCCGTGTCGCCGAGATGCACCTGGCTGTGGCTCATCGGGATCGTGCCGGTGAGGCCGGTCGCGAGCTTCAGCTTGAAGTCCGACAGCCCCTGGCAGCCGAGCGAGCGGCAGAAGCGGATCACGGTCGGCTGGCTCACGTCGGCCTTGCGCGCGATGTCGACGATCGGATCGTTGATGATCGAGCGCGGATGGTTCAGCGCGAGATCGGCCACGCGGCGCTCGGCCGGCGTCAGCGCGTCGCGCATCTGGCGGATCCGCTCGAACACGGCCGACGATGCACCGCCCGAGCGGTTCGACAACTGCTCGGCGAGAATCGCCGACACGCCGAGGAACGCCGGGTATTCGGCGGTGATCAGGTAGGTCGGGATGTTCTCGAGGTAATGCGTGAAGCGGCCCTTCGCCTCGAAGCGCGCGCGGAACGACGAGCGCGTGAACAGTTCGCCGAGCTTCAGCGCGACGCCGCCGCCGATATACACGCCGCCGAGCGCGCCGAGCGTCAGCGCGACGCTGCCCGCGAACGCGCCGAGAATCCCGCAGAAGCATTCGACCGTCTCGAGCGCGAGTGCGTCGCCCGCATGTGCGCGCTCGACGATCTCGACCGTGTCGACGGTCGCGGCGACGCGCTTCTTGTCGCGCGCGGCGAGCGCGCGATAGATGATCTCCATGCCGGGGCCCGCGCACACGCGTTCGAACGACACGTGCGGAAACTTCTTGCGCGCGTACTGCAGCACCAGGTCCTCGCGCTCGTCCTGCGGCGCGAACGACGCGTGGCCGCCCTCGCTGCCGAGCGCGATCCAGCGGTCGTCGGCCGGAATCAGCCCCGACACGCCGAGCCCGGTGCCGGGCCCGAGCAGCCCGATCACGCTGTTCTGGCGGCGCGCGCCGCCGCCGACCTGCACGCGTTGCGCGTCGGTCAGGCCCGGCAGCGCCATCGCGAGCGCGGTGAAATCGTTGACGACGAGCAGCGTGTCGAAGCCGAGCGCGCGGCGCGTCGCCTCGATCGAGAAGCTCCAGTCGTGATTGGTCATCGTGACCTGGTCGCCGTCGACCGGGTTCGCGATCGCGATCGCCGCGTGGTTCACGCGGCTGATCTTCACGTCCTTCAGGTACTTGCGGATCGCGTCGGTGATCGTCGGATAGTCGGCGCCGGGATAGACGCGGATCTGCGTGATCTCGCCCGGGCCGGTTTCCAGCGCGAAGCGCGCGTTGGTGCCGCCGACGTCCGCGAGCAGGCGCGGGCCGTCGGCATGCTGACCCGCGACGACCGCCTTACTTTGCGCACCAGTAGACATCGAGCTGGGTCCCCTTGTCGTTGGCCAGTTGGGAAATCGCGTTCTTCTGCAGCGACGCGGCCGCGGCGTCGAGCACTTCGCGCTTGGCGGGGCCCGCGATCAGCAGGAACAGCCGGTCGACGTGCTTCAGCGCATCGAGCGAATAGCTCACGCGTGCATGGGGTGCTGCGCCGGGATGCACGGCGACGAAACGATCGGACGTCGTGATCGCGTGGTCCCATTCGGGCGCGTCGGCGAAGATCGACGCGGTGTGGCCGTCCTCGCCCATGCCGAGCACGGCGACGGTCGGCACGCGGTAGTCGGCGTTCGCGTTCAGTGCGGCGACGTGCGCGTCGAGCGTGCTGCGCGTGTCGACGAGCGGCAGGAAACGGGCAGGGGCCGCCGCGTGCTGCAGCAGCGTGTCGCGCACGAGTTGCGCGTTGCTGGCCGCGTCGTCGTCCGGCACCCAGCGGTCGTCGACCAGCGTCACGTCGACGCCGGCCCAGTCGAGCGCCGTGTGCGACAGCGTATGCAGGAACGGGCGCGGGCTCGTGCCGCCGGACACCGCGAGCGTCGGGCGCGCGGGGCCGGCGAGCGCGGCGCGCAGCGCCTCGCCGACGGCGCGCGCGAGCGCCTCGCTTTGCGCTTCCTGGGTGTCGAAAGCGTGGATCTCGATCACATCTCCTCCGGACTGCTTTGTCTGTTCAAATCGTACGAATCGTGAGGCACGTCGCCGCGCAGGGTGGTGTGCGCGGCGACGGTTTACATCAGTTTTCTTCTTCGAGCCAGCAGGTGTCGTGCTGCGCGAGCATCGCGCTCGCCGCGGCCGGCCCCCACGTGCCCGCCGCGTACGGCTTCGGCGGCTTCAGCGTGCGCGCCCATTCGTTCAGGATAGGCTCGACCCAGCGCCATGCGGCCTCCTGTTCGTCACGACGCACGAAGAGGGCGAGCCGGCCGTTGATCACGTCGAGCAGCAGGCGCTGGTACGCCTCCATCTGCCCTTCCTTGAAGAACTGGTCGAACGCGAGGTCGAGGTGCACGCTCGCGAGGTTCATCCCTTCGCCGGGCTGCTTCGCGAGGCAGTACAGGCGGATCGTCTCGTTCGGCTGCAGCCGGATCACGAGGCGGTTCGAGCCGGGGCGCAGCGCGGTCGGGCCGAGCGCCGAGTGCGGCACCGGGCGGAAGTTCACGACGATCTCCGCGACGCGGTCGGCGAGACGCTTGCCGGTGCGCAGGAAGAACGGCACGCCGGCCCAGCGCCAGTTCTCGATCTCGACCTTCAGCGCGACGAAGGTTTCGGTCTGGCTGTCGGGCTTCACGCCCGGCTCGGTCGCGTACGCCGGCACCTGCGCGCCCTTGATCACGCCCGCATGATACTGGCCGCGCACGGCCACCTTGCCGATGTCGCGCGGATCGACGGGTTTCAGCGCGCGCAGCACGCGCAGCTTCTCGTCGCGCACCGAGTCGGAATCCATCGAATGCGGCGGCTCCATCGCGACGATCGACAGCAGCTGCAGCAGGTGGTTCTGCACCATGTCGCGCAGCGCGCCCGTATTGTCGTAGAAATCGCCGCGCGCCTCGACGCCGAGTTCCTCGGCGATCGTGATCTGGATGCTTTCGACCCATTCGCGGCGCCACAGCGGCTCGAACAGCGCATTGCCGAAGCGCAGCGCGAGCAGGTTCTGCACCGGCTCCTTGCCGAGGTAATGGTCGATCCGGTAGATCTGGCCTTCCGTGAAGATCTCGCCGACCGCGTCGTTGATCGCGTTCGACGATTTCAGGTCGTAGCCGAGCGGCTTCTCGAGCACGATGCGCGCGCCTTCGTTCAGGCCGACCGACGCGAGCGCGTTGCAGATCGGCACGAACAGCGACGGGCCCGTCGCCAGGTAGAACACGCGGATGCCCGGCAGCGATGCGATCGCGTCGCGCAGCACGACGTAGTCGTCCGCACGGCCGAGGTCGAGCTTCACGTACTCGATGCGATCGAGGAAGGAGGTCCACGCCGCTTCGTCGAAGGCCTTGCCGGCGGCCTTCGCCGCATGCGGTTTCACGTGCGTGTCGACCCATTCCAGATAGGCCGCCCGATCCGATTCGTGTCGCGCCACGGCGACGATCCGGCCGCCCGCCGCCAGCATGTTCGCGCGGTGCGCTTCGAACAGTGCGGGCAGGATCTTGCGCATCGACAGATCGCCGGTGCCGCCGAAAAGTACGAAGGTAAAGCTGGAATCGGTATGCATGTGTCTCCGCCGTGTTGGGGGTGCTCGGAAGCGATCCGTAGTGCGATAAAAATATTTTTGACACTGAATTGTAGTTTAACTACAATCCGCCGCAAGGGGTAGCACCTGGGTGAAGAAAAAAAGATGTGCGGCCGATGAGCTGCGCGAGCTTCGCCTTCGGGAACGCCTTGTGCCGAATGTTATCGGACATTGGCGGCGCGCATCGTTGGCGCGCCGTCGGCCCCGGGCTCGCGTCGCATCATTGCGGCGGGCCAGAAACACAAAGAGGAGACACGCCGTTGAATCTCGATTCACGCTTTCTGTAAGAGCCCGGCCGGTCATCGGCCCCGTACGCTGCATGCGTCCCGCGGCTCGATTTCCCCGTCGTTATCAAGAAGCCGGTTCCCGATCAGGGAACCTCACGAGTTGATTCAGTCTGGAGGAGATAAGTAATGAAAGTTCGCTCGATCATGGGCGCGCTCTGCGCCGCGGGTCTGATGGCTGGCGCCGTGGCGGCGCAGGCAGCCGAGAATGTAACCGTGCTGCACTGGTGGACCTCGGGCGGCGAGTCGAAGGCCGTCGGCGTGCTGAAGGACGACGTGCAGAAGCAGGGCTACGTGTGGAAGGACTTCGCGGTCGCGGGCGGCGCCGGCGCCGCGGCGATGACCGCACTGAAGACCAAGGTGATCAGCGGCGATTCTCCGTCGGCCGCGCAGATCAAGGGCCCGCTGATCCAGGACTGGGCCGACCAGGGCGTGCTCGTCAACATCGATTCCGCTGCCGGCGACTGGAAGCAGAACCTGCCGCCGGAAATCGACAAGATCATCAAGTACAAGGGCCATACCGTCGCCGCGCCGTTCTCGGTGCACCGCGTGAACTGGCTGTACATCAACAAGGCCGCGCTCGACAAGGTCGGCGCGAAGGTGCCGACCACCTGGCCCGAATTCTTCGCGGTGGCCGACAAGCTGAAGGCCGCGGGCATCCAGCCGGTCGCGATGGGCGGCCAGCCGTGGCAGGACCTGACGCTGTGGGAAGACGTCGTGCTGTCGCAGGGCCCGGCGTTCTACAAGAAGGCGCTGGTCGATCTCGACCAGGCGACGCTGACGTCGCCGCAGATGCTGTCGGTGTTCGACACGGTGCGCAAGATCCAGGGCTACTTCGACACGGGCCGTAACGGCCGCGACTGGAACCTCGCGACCGCGATGGTCATCAACGGCAAGGCCGGCATGCAGTTCATGGGCGACTGGGCGAAGGGCGAGTTCGAGAACGCCGGCAAGAAGGCGGGCAAGGACTACGTCTGCGCGCCGGTGCCGGGCACCGCGAATTCGTACACGTTCAACGTCGACTCGTTCGTATTCTTCCAGCAGAAGGGCGAGAAGAACGCGACGCCGGGCCAGCTCGCGCTCGCGAAGACGATCATGACGCCGGACTTCCAGGAGCAGTTCAGCCTGCTGAAGGGCTCGGTGCCGGTGCGTCTCGGCGTGAAGATGGACAAGTTCGACGATTGCGCGAAGAAGTCGTATGCCGACGAGCAGACCGCGATCAAGTCGGGCGGCTTCGTGCCGTCGCTCGCGCACGGCATGGCGCAAGGCGACGCGACCGCCGGCGCGATCACCGACGTCGTGACGAAGTTCATGAACTCGCAGCAGGATTCGAAGAGCGCGGTCGCCGCGCTCGCGAAGGCCGCGAAGGTCAAGTAACGCGCGCCAGGCGCCCGGCCGGAAACGCATCATCGGCCGGGCGTTTTTGCATGTGCAGCAAACGGGCTCGCCCGCGGGCCCGTGCCGTACCCGGCGCCGGCCCGGCCTGCGTCGCCCTCGTTCCAGGAGTCGAATCAAGTGGCTGCCCCTCTTAGCGGAAACGGATCCGGCGCTGCCGCCGCACGGCGTACGTCGCCGATGTCGGCCTTCGCCGACCGCTGGATCCCGAAGCTCGTGCTCGCGCCGAGCGTCGCGATCGCCGTGGTGTTCATCTACGGCTTCATCCTGATTACCGGCTATCTGTCGCTGACTCGCTCGCGGCTGTTGCCCAACTACGAATTCGACGGCTTCGGCCGTTACACGGACCTGTTCCAGAACGACGTGTGGTGGACCTCCGCCGCGAACCTCGGCTGGTTCGGGATTCCGTTCATCGCAATCTGCGTCGGCCTCGGGCTGTTCCTCGCGATCCTGCTCGACCAGCGGATCCGCAACGAAGGCGCGCTGCGCGCGATCTTCCTGTACCCGATGGCGCTGTCGTTCATCGTCACCGGCACCGCGTGGCAGTGGATCCTGAACCCGGGGCTCGGCCTCGAGAAAGTGATGCACGACTGGGGCTGGACGAGCTTCTCGTTCGGCTGGCTCGACGATCCGGACAAGGCGATCTTCTGCGTGGTGATCGCGGCCGTGTGGCAGTCGACCGGCTTCGTGATGGCGCTGTTCCTCGCAGGGCTGCGCGGCGTCGATGCGGAGATCTTCAAGGCCGCGCAGGTCGACGGCGCGACGCTGCCGACCATCTACCGCAAGATCGTGATCCCGAGCATGCGCCCGGTGTTCTTCTCGGTGCTGCTGATCCTGTGCCACATCACGATCAAGACCTTCGACCTCGTCGTCGCGCTGACGGCAGGCGGCCCGGGCACGTCGTCGTCGCTGCCGGCCATGTTCATGTACACGTTTTCGTTCAACCGCGGCCAGCTCGGGCTCGGCGCGGCGTCCTCGGTGATGATGCTCGCGACGGTGGTCGCGGTGCTGGTGCCGCTGATGTATATGGAATCGAGGAGCACCCGCAATGCAGCCTAAGATGACGATCAGCCGGGCAGTGATCTATGCGGCACTGATCCTGTTCGCGCTGTATTTCCTGTTCCCGATCTACGTGATGCTGTCGACGTCGTTCAAGGATCTCGACCAGCTGCGCACCGGCAACCTGCTGACGCCGCCCACCACGTGGACGGTCGACCCGTGGGTGAAGGCATGGAGCGGGGCGTGCACCGGCGTGCGTTGCGACGGGATGAAGCCGTTCTTCCTGAACTCGCTGCAGATGGTGATCCCGGCCGTGCTGATCTCGTCGCTGATCGGCGCGTTCAACGGCTACGTGCTCACGCACTGGCGCTTTCGCGGCGCGGACGCGCTGTTCACGATGATGCTGGTCGGCTGCTTCATCCCGTTCCAGGTGATCCTGCTGCCGATGGCGCGCCTGCAGGGGATGCTCGGCCTCGCCAACACGATTCCGGGCCTCGTGTTCGTGCACGTCGTGTACGGGATCGCGTTCACGACGATGTTCTTCCGCAACTTCTACGTGAGCGTGCCGGCCGAGCTCGTGAAGGCCGCGCGCATCGACGGCGCGGGCTTCTTCACGATCTTCACGAAGATCCTGCTGCCGGTG
Source organism: Burkholderia sp. BCC1972 (assembly GCF_905339605.1). Classification (NCBI taxonomy): domain Bacteria; kingdom Pseudomonadati; phylum Pseudomonadota; class Betaproteobacteria; order Burkholderiales; family Burkholderiaceae; genus Burkholderia; species Burkholderia sp. BCC1972. The sequence continues at coordinate 354,871 of NZ_CAJPGH010000005.1, forward strand.
TCGCTGCCGATCTTCATGGTGTGCCTGATCTGGCAATTCACGCAGATCTGGAACGACTTCCTGTTCGGGATCGTGTTCTCCGGCGTCGATTCGATGCCGATCACGGTGGCGCTGAACAACCTCGTCAACACGTCGACGGGCGTGAAGGAATACAACGTCGACATGGCCGGCGCGATCATCGCCGCGCTGCCGACGCTGCTCGTCTACATCGTCGCCGGCCGCTACTTCGTGCGCGGGCTGACGGCGGGCGCGGTGAAGGGGTAGGCGCGGCTTTATCCGATACGACGAACCGGCCGCGCACGACGCGCGGCGCATCGAAACGAACCCGACGCGGCGCCCGAGTGCGCCGCGCGAGACGAGACAGAGGATTCACAGCATGGCAAGCCTTTCCATCCGTGACGTGTACAAGACCTACCCGAACGGGGTGCCGGTCCTGAAGGGTGTCGACATCGAGATCGAGGACGGACAGTTCCTGATCCTGGTCGGCGGGTCGGGCTGCGGGAAGTCGACGCTGCTCAACATGATCGCCGGGCTCGAGACCGTCACGAGCGGCGAGATCTGCATCGACGGCAAGGTCGTCAACGACCTGTCGCCGAAGGATCGCGACATCGCGATGGTGTTCCAGTCGTACGCGCTGTACCCGTCGATGACGGTGCGCGAGAACATCTCGTTCGGCCTGAACATCCGCAAGGTGCCCAAGAGCGAGCAGCAGCAGATCGTCGACCGCGTGTCGCAGATGCTGCAGATCCAGCACCTGCTCGACCGCAAGCCGGGCCAGCTGTCCGGCGGCCAGCGCCAGCGTGTCGCGATGGGCCGGGCGCTCGCGCGCGATCCGTCGCTGTTCCTGTTCGACGAGCCGCTGTCGAACCTCGACGCGAAGCTGCGTATCGAGATGCGTGCGGAAATCAAGCTGCTGCACCAGCGCCTCGGCACGACGATCGTCTACGTGACGCACGACCAGATCGAGGCGATGACGCTCGGCGACCGGATCGCGGTGATGAAGGACGGTGTCGTCCAGCAGTTCGGCGCGCCGCAGGACATTTACGATTCGCCGTCGAACCTGTTCGTCGCGGGCTTCATCGGCGCGCCGCCGATGAACTTCATCAACGGCCGGCTCGTGGAGCAGGGCAGCGGCGTTGCGCTGGAGATCGACACGGGCGTCGCGCGCGGCGCGCTGAACCTGCCGTTCGATGCGGGCAAGCTGAAGGCGCACGTCGGCCGCGAGGTGATCCTCGGCCTGCGCCCGGAGCGCATCACCGACGTGCGCCACGCGCACAACGGCGACGCGTCGCATCTGCAGCCGCTCGACGTGCGCGTAGACGTGACCGAGCCGACCGGGCCGGACACGCACGTGTTCGCGCAGGTGAACGGCAAGCGCATCGTGAGCCGCGTGCACCCGGCTGCGAACCCGCAGCCGGAGCAGACGCTGTCGCTGCTGTTCGACGTGTCGAAGGCCGTGCTGTTCGATCCGGCGACGGAAGAGCGGATCGCGTGAGGCGGCGCTTGCGCTGAATGAAAGAAGGGGCCGTTTTGAACGGCCCCTTTTTTTGTTTCGACGATGCGGGTGATTCGTCCGCGGATGCGCCGGTCAATGCGGCAGCCGCACGTCGAACTTGAACGTCGCGAGCCGCGCGACGAGGATGAAGCCGGTCGCGAGCAGCACGCTGTACACCGAGTCGAACTGCAGCCACACGAGCAGCAGGTAGAACCAGCAGCCGACGAACGCACAGGTCGCGTACGGCCGCGAGTCGCGCAGGATCAGCGGGATGTCGTTGCACAGCACGTCGCGGACGATCCCGCCGACCACGCCGGTGATCACGCCCATCATTACCGCGATGAAGCGCGGCATCTCGGCGTCGAGCGCGATCGACGTGCCCGAGATGCTGAAGATGCCGAGCCCGATCGCGTCGGCGATCAGCAGCAGCCGTTCGGCCGACAGCCGCGACAGCATCCGCAGCACGAACGGCGCGAACAGCGCGAGCACGAAGATCGCGATCACGTAGTCGTCGTGCACGACCCAGTAGAACGGCCGGCGCTCGAGCAGGATGTCGCGCAGCGTGCCGCCGCCGAACGCGGTCGCGAGCGCGACGACGAACGTGCCGACCGAGTCGAGGCGGTTCTTGCGCGCCTCGATGAAGCCCGAAATCGCGAAGGCCAGCGTGGCGATCGCCTCGAGTACCGCGATCGCGAGCGTCAGCCTAGGATGCGGCACGCGGCCCCCGCTCGGCCGGCGCCGCATGCGGCTGCAGCAGCACGAGCACCGCGCCGGCGCCGCCGTCGTTGCCGCGTGCCTCGCAGAACGCGATCACTTCTTCCTTCTGCACGAGCCACGCGCGTACCTTGCCTTTCAGCACGGGTTCCTTGCCGATCGAGCCGAGCCCCTTGCCGTGGATCACGCGCAGGCAGCGCAGCCCCTTCTTGCCGGCTTCGCGGATGAATTCGGCGAGCGCATCGCGTGCCTCGTCGCGCCGCATCCCGTGCAGGTCGATCTGCGCCTGCACGATCCACGCGCCGCTGCGCAGCTTGCGCACGACGTCGCGGCTGATGCCGGGGCGGTGGTAGTACAGCGAGTCGTCGCTGTCGAGCAGCGTCTCGGGATCGAATTCGTCGGACAGCGTCGCGTTCAGCACGGCTTCCTCGTCGCGCTGCGTCTGTTTCGGCACCGGATCGGGCGGCGTGCGGCCCGACGACGCGCGCGGCGGCGCGTTCAGCGGGCGGATCGAGCCGATTTCGTTGCGGAACAGGTTTGCGTCGGCTTCCGCCTTGCGCTCGGCCTTCGCGGTTTCGACGCGCTCGCGTTCGCGGCGATCGGCTTCGCCCTGCAGCGACTTGCGCAATGCGCCGAGGCCCGCGAGGCCCTGGCCGCGCAAGGCAGCCGGATCGGGCGCGGGCGGCGGGGCGGCCGGCGCGGGGTTCACGGGGCGGGCGGCGATCTTCCGCTTCGCGGGATCGCTCGGATGGGGCTGGTTCTTCGCCATGATTCGGTAACGGGGCAGGCGCGTCCGGGCGCGCGGGCAAAAAAAAGCCGCTGCGCGGCGGCAGCGGCTTTCCGGTCGAGCCTGCATCGCGGCAGCGGACGCCATTGTAGCGCCCGGCGCGACAAGGCTCGCGGCTTACTTCTTGTCGTGCAGGCTTTCGAGGTAGCGCTGCGCGTCGAGCGCGGCCATGCAGCCCGTGCCGGCGCTCGTGATCGCCTGGCGATACACGTTGTCCTGCACGTCGCCCGCGGCGAACACGCCGGCGACGCTCGTCGACGTCGCGTTGCCATGCAGGCCGCTCTTCGTCAGGATGTAGCCGTCCTTCATCTCGAGCTGGCCCTGGAACAGGTCGGTGTTCGGCTTGTGGCCGATCGCGACGAACACGCCCTGCACGGCGAGATCTTCCGTCGCGCCGGTCTTCACGTTCTTGATGCGCAGGCCCGTGACGCCCGACTCCTCGCCCGTCACTTCGTCGAGCACGTGATCCCACTTGATGTCGACGACGCCTTCCTTTTCCTTCTCCAGCAGGCGGTCGATCAGGATCGGCTCCGCGCGGAACTTGTCGCGGCGGTGGATCACCGTGACCTTCTTCGCGATGCCCGTCAGGTAGAGCGCTTCCTCGACGGCCGTGTTGCCGCCGCCGATCACGGCGACTTCCTGGCCGCGATAGAAGAAGCCGTCGCAGGTCGCGCAGGCCGACACGCCCTTGCCCATGAACAGTTCTTCGGACGGCAGGCCGAGATACTGCGCGGACGCGCCGGTCGCGATGATCAGCGAGTCGCACGTGTATTCGCCCGAGTCGCCGATCAGGCGGATCGGCTGCTCGTGCAGCTTCGCGGTGTGAATGTGGTCGAAGACGATTTCGGTGTTGAAGCGCTCGGCATGCTCCTGGAAGCGCGCCATCAGCTCCGGACCCTGCACGCCTTTCGCGTCGGCCGGCCAGTTTTCGACGTCGGTCGTGGTCATCAGCTGGCCGCCCTGCGCGATGCCGGTGATCAGCACCGGGGACAGGTTGGCGCGTGCCGCGTAGACGGCAGCCGTGTAGCCGGCGGGGCCGGAACCGAGAATCAGGACTTTGGCGTGTTTGGGCGTGGACATGTGCGAATCCGTAAAAGGCGGCCGCGGCGGGCGGGGTAGGGCTCGCCGTACGATCCGGGGTGACCGGGATGCCGTCATAGATGGGTATCAGACGCGCATTATAAAGGCCCCGTTGCTGCGTTGCCGAACGAGAGTTTCAATCGCGGCGATAGTGTCGCGCGGTGCAACGGCCGCGCACGCGGGGCGGGCAGGGCACGCGGCGGCGCGTTGCCGCAGATGCGCGGCGGGGCGTGGTGCCGGATCGCGGTGGCGGACGGCGGCGCCCCTGACGGTCGGTCGGAGCGGGGCGAAAGGGCAGCCGTGGAGCGCATCCGCCGCGTTGGCTTTGCCCGTCCCTGTTATGTAACCGTCATTTACACTTGGCGGCCCGGTGCAGCGTTTACAATAAGCGCGATCGAACGACAGGCGGGCGCATGGCCCGTCCTCTTTATACGGATTCATGGCAAAAGCTCCTTATTCCGCCCAGGCACAGGCGTTGCCGCACCGGATGTCGAAGCTCCTCACGGAGATCCGCTGGATTCTCCAGGTTGCGCTCTGCGCCTTTCTGGTGATGGCCCTGCTGAGCTACAGCCGGCGCGATCCGAGCTGGACGCACGCCGCCCAGGTCGATCACATCTCGAACTGGGCCGGTCGCGTCGGCGCGTGGACGGCCGACATCATCCTGTTGCTGTTCGGCCTGTCGGCCTACTGGCTGATCGTGCCGCTCGGGCGGCGCATCGCCGCCAACTACCGCCGCATCACGCGCCACGAGGCGATTCCCGACGAACCCGAGCGGCCGATCGGCTGGCTCACCGAAATCTTCGCGTTCGTGCTGGTCGTGCTCGCGTGCGACGGCATCGAGGCGCTGCGCATGTGGTCGCTGAAGGTGCAGTTGCCGCGCGCGCCGGGCGGCGTCGTCGGCGAGGCCGTCGCCGGTGCGATGTCGCACGCGTTCGGCTTCACGGGTGGCACGCTGCTGCTGCTGATCGCGCTCGCGATCGGCCTGTCGCTGTATTTCCGCTTCTCGTGGCTGTCGGTCGCCGAGCGCGTCGGCGGCGCGATCCTGTCCGCCGTCAACGTCGCGAAGCTGCGCCGCGAGGCCGAGCGCGACCGCAAGCTCGGCGAGGCCGCGGCCGTGCGCCGCGAAGGCAAGGTCGAAGAGGAGCGCGTGCGCATCGAGGATCACGAGCCCGTGACGATCGTGCCGCCGGTCGTCACGCCGGCGAAGTCCGAGCGCGTCGAGCGCGAGCGCCAGGTGCCGCTGTTCACCGACCTGCCGGGCGATTCGACGCTGCCGCCGGTGTCGCTGCTCGACCCCGCGCCGAAGACGCAGGAAGCGATTTCCGCCGATACGCTCGAATTCACGTCGCGCCTGATCGAGAAGAAGCTGAAGGACTTCGGCGTCGAGGCGAGCGTCGTCGCCGCGTATCCGGGCCCGGTCGTCACGCGCTACGAGATCGAGCCGGCCACTGGCGTGAAGGGCAGCCAGATCGTCAACCTCGCGAAGGATCTCGCGCGCTCGCTGTCGCTCGTGTCGATCCGCGTCGTCGAGACGATCCCCGGCAAGAACTACATGGCGCTCGAGCTGCCGAACCAGCGCCGCCAGACCGTGCACCTGTCCGAGATCATCGGTTCCGAGGTGTACGCGGCCGCGTCGTCGGCGCTGACGCTGAGCCTCGGCAAGGACATCGGCGGCAAGCCGGTGTGCGCGGATCTCGCGAAGATGCCGCACCTGCTGGTGGCCGGCACGACCGGTTCGGGCAAGTCGGTCGGGATCAACGCGATGATCCTGTCGCTGCTGTACAAGGCCACCGCCGAACAGGTGCGCCTGATCCTGATCGATCCGAAGATGCTCGAAATGAGCGTCTACGAAGGCATTCCGCACCTGCTGTGCCCGGTCGTCACCGACATGCGCCAGGCCGGCCATGCGCTGAACTGGACGGTCGCGGAGATGGAGCGCCGCTACAAGCTGATGAGCAAGCTCGGCGTGCGCAACCTCGCCGGCTACAACAACAAGATCGACGATGCGGCGAAGCGCGAGGAGAAGATTCCGAATCCGTTCAGCCTGACGCCCGAGGATCCGGAGCCGCTCGGTCGCCTGCCGAACATCGTCGTCGTGATCGACGAGCTGGCCGACCTGATGATGGTCGTCGGCAAGAAGGTCGAGGAACTGATCGCACGGATCGCGCAGAAGGCGCGCGCGGCCGGCATCCACCTGATCCTCGCGACGCAGCGTCCGTCCGTCGACGTGATCACCGGGCTGATCAAGGCGAACGTGCCGACGCGGATCGCGTTCCAGGTGTCGTCGAAGATCGACTCGCGCACGATCCTCGACCAGATGGGCGCCGAGTCGCTGCTCGGGATGGGCGACATGCTGTACCTGCCGCCCGGCTCGGGGCTGCCGGTGCGCGTGCACGGCGCGTTCGTCGCCGACGACGAAGTGCATCGCGTCGTCGAGAAGCTCAAGGAGCAGGGCGAGCCGAACTACGTCGAGGGGCTGCTCGAAGGCGGCACGGCCGACGGCGACGAGGGCTCGGCCGGCGCGGGAACCGGCGAAGGCGGCGGCGAGTCTGATCCGCTGTACGACCAGGCGGTCGAGATCGTCATCAAGAACCGCCGCGCGTCGATCTCGCTCGTGCAGCGTCATCTGCGGATCGGCTATAACCGCGCGGCGCGGCTGCTCGAGCAGATGGAACAGTCGGGGCTCGTGTCGGCGATGTCGTCGAGCGGCAACCGCGAAATTCTTGTGCCGGCGCGCGACGCGGAATGAGTCCGCGGCGCCCGCAGCGCCGGCCACCCAGGGAGAAAACCGCATCATGCAGCAACTTTCGTTCGCCCCTTCCCTTCGTTCGACGCGGCGCTGGCTCGGCGCGGCGCTCGCCGGCGCATCGCTGATGCTCGCGGCGACGCACGCGTTCGCGGGCGGCACCGAGCAGCTGAAGGCCTTCGTGTCGCAGGTGCGTTCGGCGAAGGGCGATTTCACGCAGCAGATCGTCAAGGCGCCGGCCAAGGGCGCGAGCGCCGCGCAGGCTGCGCCCAAGCCCACCGACAATTCGAGCGGCACGTTCGTGTTCGCGCGTCCCGGCAAGTTCATCTGGACGTACCAGAAGCCGTACCAGCAGGTGCTGCAGGCCGACGGCGACAAGCTGTACGTGTACGACCGCGACCTGAACCAGGTCACCGAGCGCAAGCTGAACGGCGCGCTGGGCGCGAGCCCCGCCGCAATCCTGTTCGGCAGCAACGACCTCGACAAGAACTACACGCTGCGCGATGCCGGCGAGAAGGGCGGCATCGAATGGCTCGAGATGCTGCCGAAGGCGCAGGACACGCAGTTCCAGCGGATCGGCATCGGCTTCCGGAACGGCACGCTCGCGGCGATGGAACTGCACGACGTGTTCGGCAATGTCACGCTGCTGACGTTCACGAACATCCAGACGAACCCGCCGCTGAAGGGCGACACGTTCAAGTTCGTCGTGCCGAAAGGCGCCGACGTGATCAACGGCTGACCGGCGCCGCGCGCCGTTCTCCCGCAACGGGCCTGCCGGCGACGGCAGGCCCGTGTTGTTTGTGCGCACGGGCACCCGGCGCGGGTACCAGGCTCGGCGGCGCCGTCGCGCGGCTGTCATAATGTCGGGTCCGGCGGCCGGTTCGGCTGCCATCGTTTGATGTGGAGCGAGGGTTCATGTCCGACCTGTTTCAAGTCGAGCCGCGCCGCCCGCTCGCCGAGGCGCTGCGGCCGAAGACGCTCGCCGAGGTGATCGGCCAGACGCATTTGCTGGGCGAAGGCAAGCCGCTGCGGCTCGCGTTCGAGTCGGGCAAGCCGCATTCGATGATCCTGTGGGGGCCGCCCGGCGTCGGCAAGACGACGCTCGCGCGACTCACCGCGCTCGCGTTCGACTGCGAATTCATCGCGCTGTCCGCGGTGCTCGGCGGCGTGAAGGACATCCGCGAGTCGATGGAGCAGGCGAAGGACACGCTGAACCGCACCGGCCGCCACACGATCCTGTTCGTCGACGAGATCCACCGCTTCAACAAGGGGCAGCAGGATGCGTTGCTGCCGTTCGTCGAGTCGGGCCTCGTCACCTTCATCGGCGCGACGACCGAGAACCCGAGCTTCGAGGTCAACTCGGCACTGCTGTCGCGTGCGCAGGTGTACGTGCTGAAGTCGCTGAACGACGACGAGATGCGCCAGCTGCTGAAGCGTGCGCAGGAAATCGCGCTCGACGGCCTCGCGTTCGACGACAAGGCGATCGACACGCTGGTCGGCTATGCGGACGGCGACGCGCGGCGCTTCCTGAACCTGCTCGAGCAGGCGCAGACGGCGGCGACGTCGGCCGGCGTCGCGACGATCGATGCCGACTTCGTCAGCAGCGCGATGACGCTGAACGCGCGTCGCTTCGACAAGGGCGGCGACAATTTCTACGACCAGATTTCGGCGCTGCACAAGTCGGTGCGCGGGTCGAACCCGGACGGCGCGCTGTACTGGTTCTGCCGGATGATCGACGGCGGCGCCGATCCGAAGTATCTCGCGCGGCGCATCGTGCGGATGGCGTGGGAAGACATCGGCCTCGCCGATCCGCGTGCGCTGCAGATGGCGAACGACGCGGCCGAAACCTACGAGCGGCTCGGCTCGCCGGAAGGCGAGCTCGCGCTCGGGCAGGCGGTGATCTATCTCGCGTGCGCGGCGAAGAGCAACGCCGGCTACAACGCGTTCAACCAGGCGATGGCGTTCGTGAAACAGGACAAGTCGCGCGAGGTACCCGTGCACCTGCGCAACGCGCCGACCAAGCTGATGAAGGAACTCGGCTACGGCCACGCATACCGTTACGCGCACGACGAGCCGAATGCCTATGCGGCCGGCGAGACGTACCTGCCGGACGGGATGCGCGAGCCGCGCTGGTACCAGCCGGTGCCGCGCGGGCTCGAATCGAAGATCGCCGACAAGCTCGCGTGGCTGCGCGAACTCGACCGCGAGGCCGGCAAGAAGGACTGACTCGGCAGCGCACGGGCCGGTTCGGCCTGCGCGGATGCCGCTGCGTCAGCGCTTGCGGCCCGGCTGCTGTTTCTTCCAGTATTCGAACGGCTCTTCGTGGCATTCGATGTCGAGTTCGGCGACGCGCGCATGCAGGCGTTCCTGCGCGTCGGCGATCGCGAGGTTGTAGATCGCCGGCGCGATCTCCTCGACGAAGAAGTGCAGCAGCGCGCCGGCCTGGATGTTGCCGATCGGCTCGTCCATGTTTTCTGTGAAATAGCGTTGCAGCGACGCGATTGCGCGGTCGCGGACATCCTTGTCGAGTTCGATGGCCATCGGGTTCCCTGGGGTGCGGTGATGCGAAACGGGGGCTTCGCCTGATGCGTTGCTGCCCGCCGGCGCGGCTGTTTTGCGATTCGCAACGGTCGCGTGCGCCGCGATTCGCCGGCCGCCGGCGTACGGGCCGGCCAGGCCATGTTGCCACGGCCGCCGCCCGTTTGCGGCATTGTCCGTCCGGCCGGTGCCGTGGCGAGCGCGCGGTGCGTTAGAATTCCCGTCTTACACAACGATTTTCCAAGTCCTCCCATGCTCGACATCCAGTTGCTGCGCAAAGACCTCGACGGCGTCGCGAAGCGCCTCGCCGATCGCGGCTACACCCTCGACGTCGCCGCGTTCTCCGCACTCGAAGCGGAACGCCGCGCGATCCAGACCCACACCGAAGAGCTCCAGGCGCGCCGCAACAGCCTGTCGAAGCAGATCGGCGCGATGAAGGGGAAGGGCGAGGACACGTCGGCCGTGATGGCCGAGGTCGGCGGCATCGGCGACGACATGAAGGCGTCGGAAGCCAAGCTCGGCGACATCCAGGCGCGCCTGTCCGAGCTGATGCTGGGCATGCCGAACGTCGCGCACGAAAGCGTGCCGGTCGGCAAGGACGAAGCCGGCAACGTCGAGGCACGCCGCTGGGGCACGCCGCGCCAGTTCGATTTCGAGGTGAAGGATCACGTCGACGTCGGCACGCCGCTCGGCCTCGATTTCGAGACGGGCGCGAAGCTCGCCGGCGCACGCTTCACGATGCTGCGCGGCCCGATCGCGCGCCTGCACCGCGCACTCGCGCAGTTCATGATCGACACGCACACGCAGCAGCACGGCTATACCGAGACGTACACGCCGTACATCGTGAACCCCGAGATCCTCTACGGCACGGGCCAGTTGCCGAAGTTCGCGGACGACATGTTCCGCGTCGAGAAGGGCGGCGCCGAGAACACGGTCACGCAATACCTGATTTCCACGTCCGAGATTTCGCTGACGAACACCGTGCGCGAGTCGATCGTCGACGCAGCCGCGCTGCCGATCAAGCTGACCGCGCATTCGCCGTGCTTCCGCTCGGAAGCCGGTTCGTACGGCCGCGACACGCGCGGGATGATTCGCCAGCACCAGTTCGACAAGGTCGAGATGGTGCAGGTCGTCGCGCCGGAAACGTCGTACGCGGCGCTCGACGAGATGGTCGGCCATGCGGAAGCGATCCTGCAGAAGCTCGGCCTGCCGTACCGCGTGATCACGCTGTGCACGGGCGACATGGGCTTCTCGGCCGCGAAGACGTTCGACCTCGAAGTGTGGCTGCCCGCGCAGAACACCTACCGCGAGATCTCGAGCTGCTCGAACACCGAGGCGTTCCAGGCGCGCCGGATGCAGGCGCGTTTCCGCAACGCGCAGGGCAAGCCGGAGCTCGTGCATACGCTGAACGGTTCGGGTCTTGCGGTCGGCCGCACGCTCGTCGCGGTGCTGGAGAACTACCAGAACGCGGACGGCTCGGTCACGGTGCCGGAAGCGCTGCGTTCGTACATGGGCGGCATGGAGCGCATCGACGCGCCTGCACAGGCGTCGTAACGCAGGCGTTCGAAGCCCTCGCAAAAAAATTGCAGAAAGGGCTTGTCAGACGCGAAGCAATCGTCTTATAATCTTTTTCTCGCGGAAACGACCAGCCGCGAGATGCAGTAAGGAAGGAGAGGTGGCAGAGTGGTCGAATGTACCTGACTCGAAATCAGGCGTACGGTTTCCCCGTACCGTGGGTTCGAATCCCACCCTCTCCGCCAAAATACGAAGCCCCTTGATCCGGAAGGATCAAGGGGTTTTTCGTTTTGGGCCTTCGACGCGTGTGCGTCGTGTGTGTCGAATTCGCACACGCCGTCGATCGTGTCGTCCGTCGTTGGATGGCACGGCCGCGCGTGGCAAGGATGCCGCATCTTGCGCAATCCATCCGGCCCGATCAGATCGAGCCGCGCCCCGGTCTTTGCCGCTTTCCTCAGCTTTAAGCCTTCGACACCCGCGCCGTTAACACGGTGCGGCGGCACGGCGCCTGTGCCGCGCCGCATCGTTTCCCGTCGATTCAAGGTCCCATGAAGCTGAGCTACAAGATTCCCCTCGCATTTGCTGTCGCGCTGTTGCTGATGTTCGGCGGCGCGCTGTACGGCATCCATATCCTCAACCGGTCGATCGATACGTTCGCCGAAGACGTACAGACGAATGTCGGCAACGAACGGCTCGTGTCGGCCACGCTCGTGCAATTCAAGCTGCAGGTGCAGGAATGGAAGGACACGCTGCTGCGCGGCAAGCAGGCCGACAAGCTCGACCGGTACTGGCAGGCGTTCCAGACGCGCGAGCGGTCGGTCGATGCGCTCGCCGCGCAACTCGTCCGCCAGTTGCCGGCCGGCGAGAGCCGCTCGCTCGTCGAACAGTTCATGCGTGCGCACACCGCGATGGGCGACGGCTACCGGCGCGGCTTCGACGCGTTCAAGGCGGCCGGCTTCGATCCGTCGGCCGGCGATGCGGCCGTGGCGGGCGTCGACCGTGAGCCTGCCGCGCTGCTGGAGCGGGCCGCGAAGTCGATCGCCGACGAAAGCGCGGCCGTGTCGGCGCAGGCGAGCCGCGACGCGCAGCACGCGACCACCGCGAGCCTTGCGCTGATGCTGGTCGTGCTCGGCGTCGCGATGGTCGGCGCGTTCCTGTTCAGCCGCGCGATCCTGCGTCCGCTCGATCGTGCGGTGGCGTGCGCGCAGGCCGTCGCCGAAGGCGACCTGACGCGCGACGTCGACGCGGCCGGACACGACGAGATCGCCGATCTGCTGCGCGCGTTGCAGACGATGCAGACGAGCCTGTCCGGTGTCGTGCTCGAGGTGCGCACGCATGCGGAAGCCGTCGCGACCGCGAGCGCGCAGATCGCGTCGGGCAACCACGATCTGTCGGCGCGTACCGAGTCGCAGGCCGCATCGCTCGAGGAGACGGCGGCCAGCATGACCCAGCTGACCGGCATCGTGCGCCAGTCGGCCGAGCATGCGCAGCACGCGGCGCAATTGGCGCAAGACGCGTCGCAGATCGCGTCTGCCGGCGGTGGCGTGATGACGGACGCCGTTCACACGATGAACGGTATCGCCGACAGTGCGGCGAAGGTCGGCGAGATCATCGCGGTGATCGACGGCATCGCATTCCAGACCAACATCCTTGCGCTGAACGCGGCCGTCGAAGCGGCGCGCGCCGGCGAGCAGGGGCGCGGCTTCGCGGTTGTCGCCGCGGAAGTGCGCACGCTCGCGCAGCGCAGCGCATCGGCCGCGAAGGAGATCAAGGGACTCATCGAGCAATCGACGCAGCGGGTCGACGAAGGCGCGGTGCTGATCGGCCGCGCGGGCGAATCGATTCACGAGATCGTGGGCGCGGTGCAGCGCGTGACGACGATCGTCGGCGAGATCTCGTCCGCGTCGCAGGAGCAGAGTGGCGGCATCCAGCAGGTGAATGTCGCGGTCACGCAGATGGATGAAGCGACGCAGCGCAACGCAGCGCTCGTCGAGCAGGCCACGGCCGCGACGCAGGCGCTGGCCGAGCAGGCGAGCGCGCTGCGGCACGCGGTGGCCGTGTTCCGGCTGCCTGAAATGGCCTGACGGCTGTCGGTGTGGCGGAGTTCACGCCCGTTCACGCGGGCCCGGCGCCGCCCATCACGCCGCGGCCGGATACTGCGCGAGCACCCTCGCGCGAATCGACGGCTTGATGTTCGATTGCGCCATGTTGCCGCCGTAGTGCGCGACGACGCGCGGATTCATCACGCGATACCAGAGCGGCGGCACGTACGCGAACAGGATCATCGTCGCGTAGCCGGCCGGCAGTTGCGGCGCATCGTCGAAGTGGCGCAGCGCCTGGTACGAGCGCGTCGGATTCGCGTGGTGGTCGGCGTGCCGCTGCAACTGGTACAGGAACAGGTTGGTGACGACGTGATTGCTGTTCCATGAATGCTGCGGCGTACAGCGTTCGTAGCGGCCGCTCGGCAGCTTGCGGCGGCCGAGCCCGTAGTGCTCGACGTAGTTCACGACTTCGAGCAGCGAGGCGCCGTAGACGGCCTGGATCACGAGGAACGGGATCACGACCTTGCCGGCCATCGCGATCGCGATGCCCCACACGACGACGGTCATCGCCCACGCGTGCAGCACCTCGTTGCGCCAGGTCCACGGCGAATGCCCGAGCCGTTCGAGGCGCGCCTTCTCGAGCCGCCATGCCGAGCGGACGCTGCCGGTCACGGTGCGCGGCAGGAATGCCCAGAACGACTCGCCGTAGCGCGCGCTCGCCGGATCCTCGGCCGTCGCGACGCGCACGTGGTGGCCGCGGTTGTGCTCGACGTAGAAGTGACCGTAAGCGACCGGCGCGAGCGTGATCTTCGCGAGCCAGCGCTCGAAGCGGTCGGTCTTGTGTCCGAGCTCGTGCGCGGTATTGATCGAGATGCCCGTCGAGGCGCCGAGCGACAGCGCGAAGCCGACGTAGTCGTACCACGCGAGCGCGTGCGTGCCGACGATCCGGACGCACATGAAGAACGCGACGTACTCGACGAACGTCGCCAGATAGACGATGTACCGGTAATAGCGCTCGCGCTCGAGGTGCGGCACGACGGCCTCGGGCGGATTGTCGCGATCGTCGCCGATCAGCGTGTCGAGGATCGGGATCACACCGAACGCGAACAGCGGGCCGAACCACCAGAACACGTGCAGGCCCGTCGACAGCGCGAGCTGCGCGGCGAGGATCGGCAGCGTGATCGTCAGCGCGCCGAGCAGCCACAGGTAACGCTTGCCATCCGACCAGCCCGAAGCCGATCCGTCGGTCATTGCCATTGTCTCCCTCCAGTCAGCGGGCCCGGCGGGCGGCCGCATGCATGGTTGTTCGAATCCTCGTGAGCCCGCGCCGCGCGCGGTGGCACCGGATCGTTGCCCGGTTCTGCCTGTTATACGACTCGTGCGCACGCTTGCCAACGCCGGCGCTAGGCGTGCTACTCCAAACGAAGGGGCGTGCGCGAGCCATGCCGGGAAGGGCCGGCACGCGCTGATTGAAACGTGCAACGGGAGCCGGAGCGGCCCGCGCGTGCCGCGCGTTTGTCAGATGAATCGTGCGGTGCGGCCTGCGCGAGTGTCGATCTTGCGTGACCGCAACAAATGTTGCATCGCAATAATCAAAGCGGGAAAGGCACTGCAGAAGCGCGCTTTTTGTTTGCTTATATTACGCAGCATTACGGCGCCGGAACGACAGGCGACGCGCTTCGAAACGCGATTGCCGCGCATCGCAAGGCGAACGGGGCGGGACGTCGGGCGGCGAGTGCTCGACCGTCGCCCGTCGGCACGCGTCGGCATGCCGATGCTGCACCTGCACACCGGCTGGCTCGTGCCGTTGCGCGTGACACCCGTTGCCTTTCGATCGGCGCCGTCATTTGAAAATAACGATTTGACTCGTGCCCTGCTTTCGGTTGAAGCTAGTAGCTTGCTGTCCGAAGGGGGCTGTGCCTGCATGAGTTCGACCTTGACCGTTCGTCGTATCGTTGCCGACCAGGGCGGCGTGTATCGCGAACTCCGCGCCGCATCGCTGCGTGAGCCCTACGCGCCGGGCGAAGCGCCGGAGGCCGAATTGCTGACCGTCGAAGCGGACGCAGCGTCGGCGATTGCCGCGCTGCGCGCCGTGTCCGACGAATCGACGACTTTCCTGCTGTACACCGAAGGCCATCCGGCCGGCATGATCGGCGCGTATTTCGACAACACGCCCGATCGGCGCGCGTTCGTCAGCGAGCTGTGGGTCGCGCACGCGGTGCGTCATCTGCGCGGCGGCGTGCTGCTGCTGGAGACGGCCACCGCCTGGCTCGCCGAGCGCGGCGCCGGCGAAGTCTACGCATGGATCGCCGATGCGAACCGCAACGCGATCCGTTTCTACGAACGTGCTGGTTTCGGCAATACCGGCGAACACGCGCCGATCGCGCGGCTGCCCGGCGCGATGAAATCGCTGTTCGTGTCGCAGGTGAAGCACTGACGCGCCGTCGAAACGCAGGCCGCGCGGCGCGATGAAGGCCCGGCCGCCCGCTAGCCTGCCCGCCTGCCGGTTGCGTGCCCGCCCGGGCCGCCGCAACCCCGAGTCCCAAAAATAATGGCCGCACGCGTGGACGCCTGTAAAATACGCAAAAAATTTTTGCAGAGTGTCCATGTCGCTTAAAAAATCGCCATTCTTCGAGCTGCGCAGCGGATCGGTCGATACGTTGCTGTTCACCGTGAAGACGACCGATCTCGATGCGTTGCGTGCCGAACTGGTCAAGCGCTTCGAAGCGACCCCCGAGTTTTTCGCCGACGATGTCGTCGCGATCGACGTCCGCCGCCTGGCTGACGGCGAGCGCGTCGCGCTCGCGGACATCCGGCAGATGCTGAACGACGTGCGGATGCGCCCGGTGGGCGTCGTCGCACTGGCAACGCAGGGCTGGGCGGGGGAAGCCGGCCTGCCGTTGCTCGAGGCGCGCGATCGCCGCGCGCCGGCCGCGAAACACGCGGACGAAGCGGAACCGGCGGCTGTGCCAGCCGTCGAGGCCGCCGCCGCTCCGGCAGCCGCAACGGCGCCCGAACAGTCGTCGGAAGCCGCGCCGACCCTGTTGCAGACCGGCGGCCAGACGCTCGTGATCGACCGGCCGTTGCGTTCGGGGCAGCAGATTTACGCGAAAGGAGACCTCGTGGTGCTCGCGCCGGTCAGTCACGGCGCGGAGATCATCGCGGAAGGCAATATCCACATCTACGCGCCGTTGCGCGGCCGCGCACTCGCGGGCGTGCACGGCAACCACGACGCGCGCATTTTCTGCACGTGTCTCGAACCGGAACTGATTTCGATCGCGGGTATCTATCGAACCACCGAGAACCCATTGCCCGCCGAAGTACTGGGCAAATCGGTGCAGATCCGGCTCGAAGAGGAAAAACTGATGATCGAACCGCTGCGCCTGACGTAAATCACGCGGCACGCTCCGGATCGATCGGCTCTCATTGACGAACACAGGGTATTGGGTAAATGGCAAAAATCATCGTGGTGACCTCGGGCAAGGGCGGCGTGGGCAAGACGACGACGAGCGCGAGCTTTGCGTCCGGTATCGCGCTGCGCGGCCACAAGACGGCCGTGATCGACTTCGACGTCGGCCTGCGCAACCTCGATCTCATCATGGGCTGCGAGCGTCGCGTCGTGTATGACCTCGTGAACGTGATCCAGGGCGAAGCGAACCTGAACCAGGCGCTGATCAAGGACAAGAAGTGCGAGAACCTGTTCATCCTGCCGGCGTCGCAGACGCGCGACAAGGATGCGCTGACGCGCGACGGCGTCGAGAAGGTGCTGAACGACCTCGTCGCGATGGACTTCGAATACATCGTCTGCGATTCGCCCGCCGGTATCGAGGCCGGTGCGCTGCACGCGATGTACTTCGCCGATGAAGCGCTGATCGTCACGAACCCGGAAGTGTCGTCGGTGCGCGATTCCGACCGCATTCTGGGCATCCTGTCGTCGAAGACGAAGCGCGCGACCGAAGGCAAGGAGCCGATCAAGGAACACCTGCTGATCACGCGTTACAGCCCGAAGCGCGTGAGCGAAGGCGAGATGCTGTCGCTCGAGGACATCAGCGAGATCCTGCGTATCAAGCTGATCGGCGTGGTGCCCGAGTCGGAAGCCGTGCTGCACGCATCGAACCAGGGTCTGCCGGCGGTGCATATCGACGGTACCGACGTCGCCGAAGCGTACAAGGACGTCGTCGCCCGCTTCCTCGGCGAGGACAAGCCGCTGCGCTTCACCGATTACCAGAAGCCGGGCCTGCTGCAGCGCCTCTTCGGCAGCAAGTAACGGAGGCCGCCCATGTCCATCCTTTCGTTTCTCCTCGGCGAGAAGAAGAAATCCGCATCGGTCGCGAAGGAGCGCCTGCAGCTCATCATCGCGCACGAGCGGGTCGGCGGCCGGCCGCCGGCCGATTACCTGCCGGCGCTGCAGAAGGAACTCGTCGCGGTCATCTCGAAGTACGTCCATATTTCGAACGATGACATCCGCGTGAGCCTCGAGCGCCAGGACGACCTCGAAGTCCTCGAAGTGAAGATCGAGATCCCGCAGGCCTGACGCTTGCCGGTGTCCCTCCGCACGGCGGCACCCGCCGCCGTGCGCGTCTTACGCCCTGTTGCACTTTCGGGCACGCCGTAACACGGCGCCTGTCGGCCGTAACCGCCTCTCCCGCATTGAACGAATACGCTCGCGTAACTTGTTCAACCAGGAGGTTGTGATGGCTGTCTCTACCGTTCAACGTCGTATCGTTTCGCTCGTGCTGTTTGCCGCGGGCCTGTCAGCCGTCGTCGCGCCGTTTGCCGCCCATGCGGACGAGATTCTCGTCGGCACACCCGTGATCGCGCCGCAGGGCCGCGTGGTCATCGCCGAGCCGGTTGCCGTGCGCACCGAGGAGATCGTCGTCGTTGCGCCGAACGCGCCGCCGCCCGTGCGCTACGAGGTCGTGCCGACCGCGCGCGTGGGCTACGTGTGGGAACGCGGACACTGGCACTGGGATCATGGCCGCTACGTGTGGATCGGCGGCCACTGGGAAGCCGAGCGCATCGGCATGCAATGGGTGCCGGGCCATTGGGACCAGCGCGGTCCGAACTGGTTTTGGACCCGCGGCCACTGGGCGTGACGGAGGCGCGGGATGAAGCGAACTGTCATTGCCATCGCGCTCGTCGCGATCACGCTGGCCGGATGCATCGTCGTGCCGGCGCGGCCCGTCTACTATCGGCCGGCACCGGTCGTGATCTACTGAGCGTCGCGCGGGCCCGGTTGCGTCGGGCCGTTCGCGCCGGATGCAGCCGGTTCGTCGCCATGCGGCGCCAGCGCGTGCGCGGTACTGTCGTCCGGCGTTGCGGCGGCCGGCGCGTCGCCTGCATCGCGCAGCGTGTCGAGCGGATCGGCGGGCGCGGCGGCTGCGTCCTGCGGCTCGGTCACGCCGGTCGCGGCCGCCGCGCTCGCCGCCGCCGCCGCCGCCGATGCCGATGCCGATGCCGATGCCGCTGCGGGTTCGGTGGCCGCGGCGGGCGGCGCGAGATAGCGCAGCGCGAGCGTTTCGTAGAGCGGCGGCGCGAAAAAGCGCGATACGCGGCTCGACACCAGTGCGGTCGCCATCAGCGAAATCACGAGCGCATGACCGTTGATCATTTCCATCACGATCACGAACGACGTGATCGGCGACTGCGTGACGGCCGCCAGATAGCCGACCATCGCGAGGGCGATCAGCATCGGCAGGCTCATGTTGCTGAACACGACGTGCAGCAGGTTGCCGAACCCGGCCCCGATCGACAGCGACGGCGCGAAGATCCCGCCCGGGATGCCCGGCAGGTACGACGCGACCATCGAGATCATCTTCAGGAACGGATAGAACACCGACAGGTGCTGGCTGCCGTCGAGCAGGCCGCGCGCCTCGGCGTAGCCGCTGCCGAAGGTCGTGCCGCCCGACACGAGGCCGACGACGGCGATCGCGAACCCGCACGCCGCGGCGAACGTGATCGGCCGTTCGCGATACAGGCCCAGCAATCGCTCGGGCAGCCAGCGCCCCGTATTGAGCAGCAGCCAGCAGAACAGGCCGCCGGCGATACCCGTGACGATTGCGGTGACCAGCACCGCGACCGCCAGCAGTTTCGGGAAATGGAGGCCGGCATCGATCGTGCCGAAGTACGTGTAGTTGCCGTTCAGGCCGAGCGCGACGACGCCGGCGAGGATGATCGCGGTGATCAGCACGCCGCTGGCGCGCGCGGAGAAGCTGCGCGTCAGTTCCTCGATGGCGAACACGATCCCGGCGAGCGGTGTGTTGAACGCGGCCGACAGCCCGGCCGCCGCACCGGCCAGCACGAGCTGGCGTTCGATCTGCGCGTTCGAGCGCGGGTAGAAGCGCCGCAGGTTGAACATCAGCGCCGCGCCGACCTGCACGGTCGGCCCCTCGCGACCGATCGTGAAGCCGCCCAGGATGCCCAGGAACGAAATCAGCACCTTGCCGAACAGGATGCGCAGCGTCAGCAGCCGGGCGCCGAACGCGCTCGGGCGCGCATGCAGTGTCGCGATCACCTGCGGGATGCCGCTGCCTTCGGCACCGCGGAAGAACCGGCGCGTGAGCCATACCGACACGGCGGCGATCGCGGGCGTCAGCAGCAGCGGCAGCCACACCGCGTGCTCGCGCATCGCGCGGAAGGACTCGTAGCCCCAGTCGATGAGCCGCGCGTAAAGTACGGCGGCGAGCCCGACGACGATCGCACCGAGCCAGAAGATGCCGTACTGTCGCCAGATGCGCAGCGAGCGGCGGGTGAGGGCGGGAAACAGGGCGGGAATGGCGGGGCGTGGCATCGGCGCGGGCCGCAAGGCAAAGACCGAATTATAAAAAGAACGGGGTACCATTGGGGCGACAAAGAAACACAAGGCAGATGCATTTTGTTGCAAATGTAATGCTGGCGTAATGTCAGTGCACGGCAACCGTCGCTAGCATGACAAATGGCCAGCTAGGAATCTCCACAGAACGTGAAACGCATCCTCATCGTGAAAGTGACGTCGCTCGGCGACGTCGTCCAGACGCTGCCTGTCGTCGCGGACCTGCATCGCGCCTTCCCCGGCGTGACGGTCGACTGGGCCGTGGACGAGTCGTGTGCCGAGGTCGTGCGCTGGCATCCGGGCGTGAGCGCCGTGCTATGCGCACCGCTGCGCCGCTTCAAGAAGCTTCGGAATGCCGGCGACCTGAAGGCGATTTCGGCGTCGATCGGCGCATTGCGGGCCCATCGCTACGATGCGGTCATCGACCTGCATGGCGTGTACAAGAGCGCGATCATCTCGGCGCTGGCGCGTGCCGCACGACGCTTCGGCTACCAGACGCAGGATCTCGGCGAAACGGGTGCGCGCTTCGCGTATTCGCATCGCTTCGGCCCGCGGCCGGACTGCGATGCGTGGCACGGCATGCGCGTGAGCGCCGGCGAGGCGCTGGGTTACCGGCCCGAAGGCCCCGCCACCTACGGCGTCGTCCCGCCGCAGGGCGCGAACCTGCCGCCCGCCGTGACCGACGACACACCTTTCATGCTGCTGTTCCATGCGACGTCCAATCCGGACAAGAAATGGCCGGCCGACCATTGGGCCGCGCTCGCCACGCAGATGATGGCGCGCGGCGTACGCGTGCTGCTGCCGTGGGGCTCAAGCGCGGAGCACGACGATGCGAAGGACATCGCCGCGCGTGCACCGGGCGCAGTCGTGTTACCGGCGATGACGGTGCGCGAACTCGGTGCGGCGCTCGGACGGGCCGCGCTGGTGGTGGGCGTCGATACGGGGTTCGTCCACATGGCGCATGCGCTGCAGCGGCCGACCGTGATGATCTTCGTTGCGACGTCGCGTCACCATTGCGGTATCGGCGGCGCACCGAATGCGCTGTCGATCGGCGAGCCGGGCGCGATGCCGTCCGTCGACGAGGCGCTGGACGCGATCGATGCGGTCGCCCCTGCCTATGGCGCCGTGCACGCGCGCCTGACCGCCTGAAGGCGCGCTGCGGGCCGGTTCAGGCCAGCAGCGCCTCGACCGTGACGACGGCGGCGATCGCCGCCAGATTCGCCAGCAGCGCCTCGAACACGAGGCCGCGCCATGTCTTCGGCCGGAACCGCAGCGCGAGCAGCAGGGCGCCGCCGAGCGCGAGCGCGAGGATCAGGACGAGATCGGCATTGCCGAGGCGGATGTTCATGGCGGCGGCTCCTTTCGGGGCGGGATCCCCGGGCGCGCAACGGCGCGCCCAGGATCGAGTATAGGCAGCGCCGTCCGCCGCACAACCCGGGTCGCCCCGGAGGCTCAGACGAGCGACGCGTCGCGCGTTTCGCGCATCAGCAGCACGCCGATCAGGCTGATCGCCGCCGCGACCGACACATAGCCGCCCACCCACGACAGCCCGCCGCGCGCCGCCAGCAGCTGCGCGATATATGGTGCGATCGACGCGCCGAGAATCCCGCCGAGGTTGTACGCGACGCCCGCGCCCGTATAGCGGACGTTGGTCGGGAACAGCTCCGGCAGCAGCGCGCCCATCGGCGCGAACGTCACACCCATCAGGAACAGCTCGATCGTCAGGAACAGCGCGACGAGCGGCATCGAGCCGCTGCCGAGCAACGGCTCCATCGCGAAACCCGACAGCAGCGCGGCGATGGCGCCGGCGATCAGCACCGGCTTGCGGCCGAAGCGGTCCGACGCCCATGCGGAAAGCGGCGTCGCGAGCCCCATGAACACGACGGCGAAACACAGCAGCCCGAGGAAGCTCTGGCGCGGAATATGCAGCGCCGACACGCCGTACGACAGCGAGAACACCGTCGAGATATAGAACAGCGTGTAGCAGACGACCATCGCGAGCGCGCCGAGCAGCGTCGGCTGCCAGTGCTGCGTGACGAGCGTCGCGACCGGCACGCGCACGCGTTCGTTGCGGTCGAGCGCGGCCTGGAACGCGGGCGTTTCGGTGATCTTGAGCCGTACGTACAGGCCGAGCGCGACGAGCACCGCGCTGACGAGGAACGGAATGCGCCAGCCCCAACTGCGGAACTGTTCGTCGGACAGCGACAGCGCGAGCGCGAAGAACAGGCCGTTCGACATCAGGAAGCCGACCGATGGCCCCAGTTGCGGGAACATCCCGAACCAGCCGCGCTTGCCTTGCGGCGCGTGCTCGGTCGCGAGCAGCGCCGCGCCGCCCCATTCGCCGCCGAGGCCGATCCCCTGGCCGAAGCGCAGCACGCACAGCAGCACCGGTGCAAGCGCGCCGATCGCGTCGTAGCCGGGCACGAAGCCGATCGCGGTGGTCGACACGCCCATCACGAGCAGCGACGCGACGAGCGTCGACTTGCGGCCGATGCGGTCGCCGAAATGCCCGAACAGGAACGAGCCGATCGGGCGTGCGATGAACGCGATGCCGAACGTGACGAACGCGGACAGCGCCTGCGCGGTCGCGGAACCGTGCGGGAAGAACACGGGGCCGATGACGAGCGCGGCGGCCGTCGCATACACATAGAAATCGTAGAACTCGATCGCGGTGCCGATGAAGCTCGCGAACACGATGCGCCGGTGGCTGACGGCGCCGGCCGAACCGGTTGCGTGAGCAACGGTCGGGGGGGATGCGGACATGGATGTCTCCGTTTTGTCGTTGGGGCGGTCGGCTGCGCGTGCGATCGGGCAGGCGGATGCCTGCCGGGTGCAGCCGAGCGGATGATGCGGATGACGCGATGGCGGCGTGGACGCGCGCCGTTGGCGCGGACGTCACCCGCCGGTCGACGATGGAGACGGGTACGTCGCCGCCGCCCGGTGCCGGCGTGGTCGGCTCGCATGCCGGGTGGGGCGCGCGAACGCGCGCGCGGCGTGATGGCCGCGCGAGTGCGGAAAATTATAGCCAGCGCTGCCGCACACCGGCAATCGTGCGACGGCGGCGCGTCAGTCGATCGACTGCGCCTGCGCGGACGCCGTGCTTTGCAACTGGAAGTGGCCGTCGTCGTTGAAGAGCCAGCCTTCCATCAGTTCGAGCCGGCCGTTGCCGTCGAGCAGCCGCGACGGCGGCGGCGGCAGCGGCGCCGAGCGGCGCAGCGATGCGAGGGCGAGCGCTTCCGCCTCGCTGTCGCCGTTGCTGCGATAGACGGACGCATTGACGAGCCGGCCGTCCCCATCGACGGTGAAGGACACGACGACGAGCGAGCGGAGCATGGCCTGCGGCGAGCCATGCAGCATGCCCGACGGATTGCGTTCGGCGACACGCTGCGCGACCTCGACGCGATACTGGTCGAGGCTGCCGCTGCGCGTGATCGAAGGAATCGTCAGGATCGAGTGCAGTGAAGGCGGCGGCGTGATCGTGCACGCCGCGAGCAGGGCGGCGACGGCCAGCGCGGCGACACGCAGCCGATCGACGCGCGGACGGAGAAGGGGGCGCATGGGAGGCTGGCCGGAAGTGACGATAGAAAAATGATAGGCGTACGGACGCGAGCCGATATCGGGACAAACGCATAACGCGCGAGGCCGGGTGTTGCGATTGCTGATGGCGATCGCCGCGCGTCACGCCGCCCGTTCGCGACGTGACGTGACATGTGACAGCGCGCTCGGCCGGCGCGTGTGTTGCACGGATGAAAGGTGGCGCACGCGCGTCGCGGACACTGTTCGCGCGCGTCAGAATCCGTGC
Source organism: Burkholderia sp. BCC1972 (assembly GCF_905339605.1). Lineage (NCBI taxonomy): Bacteria > Pseudomonadati > Pseudomonadota > Betaproteobacteria > Burkholderiales > Burkholderiaceae > Burkholderia > Burkholderia sp. BCC1972. The sequence goes on from NZ_CAJPGH010000005.1 coordinate 378,401, forward strand.
GTGACGAGCGACAGCACCGACAGGTCGGGGTGCGTGCCGTCGATGATGCTCTTGCCGATGTGTACGGCTTCGTGGACGGCTTCATCGAGGCTCGCGAAGCTTTCCTCGCCGTCCGCGTGGAACGGTACCGCGTGCCCGGGCAGCGCGGGGTTCGCGCCCGGATGGCACACGTAGCCGGTGTAGGTATATCGCGTGTCGCTGCCGGGCACGGCGGCCGGCACGACATGGATCTCGAAGCCTTCGTAATCGACGGGTTCCGTCGCGCTCGACAGTTCGGTCATGGCGATCTCCGTGTGCCGCGCGCAGGGGTGGCGCGTGCGGCATCGAGTACGCGGCGGCGGTCGTGTCGCCGTGTTGAACGAATTCTAGGTGATCGCGGGGCGGGCCGGGAGGCTTCCGGCGCTGGGCCCGGCCACGTTCCGTCCCGATTGATGGACGGGTGCGCGCGGCTGCGTCAGGGCTTGCAGCGCGCGTCCTTGCGCTGCACGACGATGATCACCGGGTATTTCTGGCCGTGGTCGAGCTCCACGCGCGCGACGACGGTGAGCGTCGCCGGATCGGAATCGTCGTACACGCTGACCTGTTCGTTGCGCAGGTAGGTCACGCCGGTGCAGTTCGACGTGCGTCCGTCGTCCGACACCTTGCACTGAAGATCGTTGTCCTTCAGGTAGTTGTAGGGTGACGGGCTCGCGAGGTATTCGCTCAGGCCGCGCGGCGAACCGCCGACGCCGCTGACGGTTGCGATCGCGCACGAGGCCTGGGTGCCGCTGCCGGACGCGGTATCGGCGGCCGCGTGCGTGCTGACGGCGGCCAGCATGACGACGAGCGACGAGACGATGAAGGGCTTCATGAAGTGGGTTTCCCGTTTCGCGAATCGGAGCGCGGGATTGTAGCGGCATCCGGCGCAACGCGTCGGAACGTGCGGGAAGGGCGCGCACGGACAAGCCGATAAGCAAAAACCCCGTCATTCAACGAATGGACGGGGTTGGGCGAACTTCCTGGCGGAAGCGGTGAGATTCGAACTCACGGACAGTTTCCCGTCGCCGGTTTTCAAGACCGGTGCCTTAAACCGCTCGGCCACGCTTCCACACGAGGCGGCATTGTAACCGAAATGCCGCCTCGTTCATTCGTTCAGTCGTCGCGCAGGAACAATTCCTGCAGGTCGTTGAGGAAACGCTGGCCGAGCGGCGTCGGCGCGATCTGCGCGAAATCGCGCGCGATCAGCCCGCGCCGTTCCGCTTCCTGCAGCGCCGGCTCGATCGTGCTCATCGGCAGGCCCGTGCGTTCGGCGAAGCTGTGCACGGGGAAGCCCTCGACGAGCCGCAGCGTGTTCAGCATGAACTCGAACGGCAGGTCGCGCGCACCGACTTCACGCTCTTCCTGCACGGCATTGCCGGCCTTCGCCTGCTCGATGAAGGTTGCCGGATGCTTGTAGCGTGCCTGCCGCAGGATCCGGTTCGGGAACGACAGCTTCGTGTGCGCGCCCGCGCCGATCCCGAGATAGTCGCCGAAGCGCCAGTAGTTCAGGTTGTGCTTGCACTGATGATTCGGCTTCGCATACGCGGACACTTCGTAGCGCCCGTAGCCGGCCTCGGCCGTGCGCGCGTGGATCCACTCCTGCATGTCGGCCGACGCGTCGTCGTCGGGGACGACGGGCGGGAACTTCGCGAACAGCGTATTCGGCTCGAGCGTCAGGTGATACAGCGACAGATGCGGCGGCGCGAACGACAGCGCGGTCTCGATGTCGGTGCGGCATTCGTCGAGCGTCTGGTTCGGCAGCGCGAACATCAGGTCGAGGTTGAAGTTGTCGAAGTTCTTCGCGGCGATCTCGACGGCCGCACGCGCCTGCGCGGTGTCGTGAATCCGGCCGAGCGCCTTCAGGTGCGCCTCGTTGAAGCTCTGGATGCCGACCGACAGGCGGTTCACGCCGCTTGCGCGGAACTGCGCGAACTTCGCGGCCTCGAACGTGCCCGGATTCGCCTCGAGCGTGATCTCGGCATCGGCGTCGAGCGGCAGCAGCGCACGCACGTCGGACAGCATCCGGTCGAGGCCGGCCGCCGACAGCAGGCTCGGCGTGCCGCCGCCAATGAAGACGGTATGCACCTGCCGCCCCCACACGAGCGGCAGCGCCTGCTCGAGATCGGCGCGCAGCGCATCGAGGTACTCGGTTTCCGGAAACCGTTCGCCTTTCCATTCGTGCGAGTTGAAATCGCAGTACGGGCACTTGCGCACGCACCACGGGAAATGCACGTACAGCGCGAGCGGTGGCAGCGACGTGAGCCGCACCTGGCCGGGCGACGTGAAGGTCGCGACGACGCGCGCGCCGGTTTCCGCGGCCTGGCTCATGCAACCCCCTGCAGCAGCGAACGGGTATCGGTCACGCTCATGCTTCCTCCGCGAGCCGCGCCAGCAGCGCCTTCAGCGCCAGCGCGCGATGGCTGTGGGTGTTCTTCACGGCCGGATCGAGCTCGGCGGCCGTCGCGCCGAGCGCCGGCAGGTAGAAATACGGGTCGTAGCCGAATCCGTGCTCGCCGCGCGGCGTGTCGACGATCTCGCCGGCCCAGCGCCCTTCGGCGAACAGCGGCTCGGGATCGTCCGCGTGGCGCACCAGCGCGAGCACGCAGCAATAGTATGCGCGCCGGTCATCGACGCCGCGCAGTTGCTCGACGAGATACGCGTTGTTCGCCGCGTCGCCCTTGTCGCGGCCCGCGCGCTGCGCGTAGCGCGCCGAGTAGACGCCCGGCGCACCGCGCAGCACGCGCACGCACAGGCCCGAATCGTCGGCGATCGCCGGCAGCCCGGTGAGCCGCGACGCGTGACGCGCCTTCGTCAGCGCGTTCTCGATGAACGTGCCGAACGGCTCTTCCGCTTCGGGCACCGCAAGATCGCCCTGCGGGACGATCTCGATGCCGACCGTCGAGAACAGTGCGGTGAATTCGCGCAGCTTGCCCGGGTTGTTCGACGCGAGGACGATGCGCGACAGCGGCGCGAGGGTGTGGTCGTCCGGCATGTCAGGCGCCCAGCACGTCTTTCTGCAGCTGCACGAGCTCGGCGATGCCGCCCTGCGCGAGGTCGAGCAGCGCATTCATCTCGGCGCGCGAGAACGGCACGCCTTCGGCCGTGCCCTGGACTTCGACGAAGCCGCCGGCGCCCGTCATCACGACGTTCATGTCGGTGTCGCACTGCGAATCTTCCGCGTAGTCGAGGTCGAGCACCGGCGCGCCTTGGTACACGCCGACCGAGATCGCGGCCACGTGGTCGGTGATCGGCGAGCGCGCGAGCTTGCCGGTCGCGATCAGCTTCGACACGGCGTCGTGTGCGGCGACGAAGGCGCCGGTGATGCTCGCGGTGCGCGTGCCGCCGTCGGCCTGGATCACGTCGCAGTCGATGTGGATCGTGCGCGGGCCGAGCGCCTCGAGATCGAACACCGCGCGCAGCGCGCGGCCGATCAGGCGCTGAATTTCCTGCGTGCGGCCCGTCTGCTTGCCGCGCGCGGCTTCGCGGTCGCTGCGCGTGTGCGTCGCGCGCGGCAGCATCCCGTATTCGGCGGTCAGCCAGCCTTGCCCGCGGTCGCGCAGGAAGTCGGGCACGCGTTCGGAGACGCTCGCGGTGCAGAGCACCTTGGTGTCGCCGAATTCGACCAGCACCGAGCCTTCGGCGTGTTTCGTGTAGTGGCGCGTGAGGGCGACCTTGCGCAGTGCGTCGGCGCGGCGGCCGCTCGGGCGGGAAACGGAAGACGTCATGGGGAAATCGCGGAAGGAGAGGAAACCCCGATTTTAGCGCCGAACGGCGGCCGTGCCCGGCGGGGTGGTCCGCAAAAATGGGATAATGCGCGCTTCCCGCCCCGCGCTTTCCGATGCGCCGGGCGCCTCGACATATCCCCGCCCGCGAGGGCACCCAGACGGCGAGACGAACCATGATCTACAGCATGACGGGCTACGCGAGCGCGACGCGCGAACTCGTGACGGCCACCGGCAACGGCGGCACCAGCGTGTCGGTCGAACTGCGCACCGTGAACTCGCGCTTCCTCGACCTCAATTTCCGGATGCCGGACGACGTGCGCGCGTGCGAACCCGCGCTGCGCGAAATGCTGATGAACAAGCTGTCGCGCGGCAAGGTCGACGTGCGCATCAACCTGCAGCGCGGCGAACAGAGCATCGGCGCGGGCGCGCTGAACCAGTCGGCGCTCGGCCAACTGGCCGATCTCGAGCGCGCGGTGCTCGATTCGTTCCCGGGCGTCGGCCGCCTGCGCGCGGGTGAAATCCTGCGCTGGCCGGGCGTGCTCGCCGAGAGCGGCGTGTCGGCGGAAGCGATCCGCGATGCCGTGCTCGCGTGCGGCAAGGAAGCGATCGGCGAGCTCGTCGTCGTGCGTTCGCGCGAAGGCGCGCAACTGGCGACGATGCTGCTGTCGAACGTCACCGAGATGGAAGCGATCGTCGCGCGCATCACGCCGCTCGTGCCGGAGCTGATCGCGAAGCATCAGCAGAAGATCGTCGAACGGCTGCAGGAAGCGCTCGGCATCGCGGCGCCGGAAGGCAGCGCGACGATCGTTACGCGCGAGGAAGCCGCGGAACGCATCCGTCAGGAAGTGACGATGTACGGGATCCGGATCGACATCGCGGAAGAGCTGTCGCGCCTCACCGCGCACCTGAACGAAACGCGTCACGTGATCGAGAAGGGCGGCCGCGTCGGCAAGCGTCTCGACTTCATGATGCAGGAACTGAATCGAGAAGCAAACACGCTCGGCTCGAAGGCGGCGGCGAAGGAACTGGCCGACGCATCGATGGCGCTCAAGCTGTTGATCGAGCAGATGCGCGAGCAAGTGCAAAACCTGGAGTAAAGCAACATGACGGACTCTCATCGCGACGCCCACGCGTCGCATTCGCTGCATGGCGGCGTCTATCCCGGCAACCTGTTCATGGTCGTCGCGCCGTCGGGCGCGGGCAAGTCGACGCTCGTGAATGCGCTGCTGTCGAAGGACAGCGACATCTGCCTGTCGATCTCGTACACGACGCGCAAGCCGCGCCCGGGCGAACAGGACGGCCGGCACTACCACTTCACGACCGTCGAGGATTTCCGCACGCGTCACGCGGCGCACGAATTCCTCGAGAGCGCGGAAGTGCACGGCAATTACTACGGCACGTCGCGCGTCTGGATCGAAGAGCAGATGAAGAACGGCCATGACGTGCTGCTCGAGATCGACTGGCAGGGCGCGCTGCAGGTGAAGAAGCAGTTCCGCAACGCGGTCGGCATCTTCATCCTGCCGCCGTCGCTCGATGCGCTCGAGGAGCGTCTGAAGAAGCGCGGCCAGGATGAACCGAATGTGATCACGCGGCGCCTGCTGGCCGCCGGCAGCGAGATCGCGCACGCGTCGGAAGCGGAATACGTGGTGATCAACGAGAATTTCGAGCGAGCGCTCGCGGAACTCGAATGCATCGTCGCCGCGACGCGCCTGCGCTTTGCTTCGCAGTACGCTCGACACACGGAGTTGTTCATCGAGCTCGGCATCCATCTGCCCCACGCGGAATGACGCGGGGGACGAGGGACATAAGGTAGAATAAGGACTATATTCAGAAGGAATTACCAACATGGCTCGCATTACCGTCGAAGACTGCCTGAAGCAAATCCCGAATCGCTTCGAACTGGCGCTCGCCGCCACCTACCGCGCGCGGCAGCTCGCGCAAGGCCATACGCCGAAGATCGAAAGCCGCGACAAGCCGACCGTCGTCGCGCTGCGCGAAATCGCTGCCGGCCAGGTCGGCGTCGAGATGCTGAAGAAGGTGCCGGTGTAACGCGCATCCGGCCCGTTCCAGCCATGTAATCCACGCGCGCAACGACTCGACCTGGAGGCGAATATGAGCACCACCCCATCGTCCGCCTCCGCGGATTCGACCACCGAAGCCACGGCCCAGTCGCCTGCGCGCCAGTACATCGACGCGGTCCTCGAACAGTCCTTCCGGCATCTGTTCGGGCCGACCGCTACGCCGGAGCAGCCGCGCAAGCACGGCGTCGTTTCGATCGCGAAACTGACGGCCGTGCTTGCCGACTATCTCGCCCCGGACGAAATCAAAGAGGTCAAGGCGGCGTTCCACTTCAGCGACGAAGCCCACCTCGGTCAATATCGCCAGAGCGGCGAGCCCTACATCACCCATCCCGTTGCCGTCGCGGAAATCTGCGCCGGCTGGAAGCTCGACGCGCAGGCCGTGATGGCCGCTTTGCTGCACGACGTGATGGAAGACCAGGGCGTGACCAAGAACGAGCTGGCCGAGCGGTTCGGCCCGAAGGTCGCCGAACTGGTCGACGGCCTGTCGAAGCTCGACAAGATGGAATTCCGCAGCCGCGAGGAAGCGCAGGCGGAAAACTTCCGCAAGATGCTGCTCGCGATGGCACGCGACGTGCGCGTCATTCTCGTCAAGCTCGCCGACCGCCTGCACAACATGCGCACGCTCGGCGCGGTGCCGATGGAAAAGCGCCGCCGCGTCGCGCGCGAAACGCTCGACATCTACGCGCCGATCGCGCACCGGCTCGGGTTGAACAACACGTATCGCGAGCTGCAGGACATGAGCTTCGCGAACTTCAACCCGCATCGCTACGCGACGCTCGAGAAGGCCGTGAAGGCCGCACGCGGCAATCGCCGCGAAGTGATCAGCAAGATCCTCGAGGCCGCGCAGCGCGCGATGGCCGACGCGAAGATCGACGCCGAGATCACCGGTCGCGAGAAAACCATCTACAGCGTCTACCGCAAGATGCGCGACAAGCAGCTGTCGTTCTCGCAGGTGCTCGACGTGTACGGTTTCCGCGTCGTCGTCGACAGCCCGCTCGACTGCTATACGTGCATCGGCGCATTGCATGCGCTGTACAAGCCCGTGCCCGGCAAGTTCAAGGACTACATCGCGATCCCGAAGATCAACGGCTATCAGTCGCTGCACACGACGCTCGTCGGCCCGTTCGGCGCGCCGATCGAGTTCCAGGTGCGCACGCGCAAGATGCACGAGATCGCCGAGGCAGGGGTCGCCGCGCACTGGCTGTACAAGAACGGCAGCGCCGATCTCAGCGACGTGCAGAAGCGCGCGCACCAGTGGCTGAAGTCGCTGCTCGACATCCAGAGCGAAGCCGGCGATTCGAGCGAATTCCTCGAGCACGTGAAGATCGACCTGTTTCCCGACGCGGTCTACGTGTTCACGCCGAAGTCGAAGATCATGGCGCTGCCGCGCGGCGCGACGGCGCTCGATTTCGCGTATTCGATCCACAGCGATCTCGGCAACCAGTGCGTGGCCGTGAAGATCAACAACGAATTGCTGCCGCTGCGCACCGAGTTGAAGAGCGGCGACATCGTCGAGGTGATCACCGCGCCGTATTCGAAGCCGAACCCCGCGTGGCTCGGCTTCGTGCGCACCGGCAAGGCGCGTTCGGCGATCCGCCACTACCTGAAGACGATGCGCCTGAACGAGTCCGTGCAGCTGGGCGAGCGGCTCGTCGACCAGAGCCTGAAGGGCTATGGCCTCGCGCTGGCCGACGTCGAGCCGGAAGTGTGGGAAAAGCTCGTGCAGTGGACGGGCAACAAGAGCCGTCAGGAAATTTTCGCGGACATCGGTCTCGGCCGCCGCGTCGCCGCGGTGATGGCGAAGCGCATCGAGGTGCTGATGAGCGGCCGCGACGCGGACGACGACCTGCCGAAGTCCGAGCGGCACCCCGCGCATCATGCGCCGCCGGTGGTGATCACCGGCACCGAGGGGATGTCCGTGCAGTTGTCGGCGTGCTGCCGGCCGATTCCGGGCGACGCCATCATGGGTTACATCGGCATCGGCCTGGGGATGGCGATTCATACGACCGATTGCCGTGTCGCGCAGCGTATCCATCGGCGCGATCCGGGCCGCTGGATCGATGTCGAATGGGCGCCGCAGCCGGGTCGCCTGTTCGATGTCGCGGTGAAGGTGCTCGTGAAGAATACGAAGGGCATCTTCGCGCGTGTCGCGGCGGACATCACGTCGGCCGACGCGAACATCGTGCATATCGCGATGGACGAGGATCTGACGCATGAATCGACGGTGCTGCGCTTCGTGATCCAGGTCAGCGACCGCGTGCATCTCGCGAACGTGATGCGGCGCGTACGTACCAATCCGGATGTGATGCGGATCATGCGCGAGCGCTCGACCGACGACGGTGTGCATGCGCGCCACGACGGCGGCATGCGTATCGAGCGCGAACGGCAGGATTACTGACACGCCTGCAGCGCGCGGGCGATCGATCGACAGACGGCGGCCAGCGGCCGCCGTTTTCATTGATGCTGCGGCCAGGCCGGCGATGGCGCACGCGAGAAGAGGGGGATGCGGAAAAGAAAAAGGGCTTTCCCGGAGGAAAGCCCTTTTAAGGTGGCGCGGCTGGCAGGATTCGAACCCACGACCCCTTGGTTCGTAGCCAAGTACTCTATCCAACTGAGCTACAGCCGCACGCAAAACGGTACTGCTTCAACTG